>CAJUES010000060.1 GCA_910585765.1 uncultured Lachnospiraceae bacterium
ATCCGCAGACGGAGTTTGTGGCGGATTTTATCGACGTGGCGCGGTATGAGGCACTTCATAAAGGCAATACTGTTTTATGATATTTGTCATACTCTGCGCGGACAGTGCCTGGCACTGTTCCGTGCAGAGTTTTTGCTGTCACAGGCTGTTGGCATCTGACAACTTAACCGTTGCGAATCTCGTCGAAATATGATATGATAGACCACGTATCGGTCAAAATGCAGAGCATCTGCATTTATTGGTATAACAGGCAGGAAAAATAAGGAAAATGGAGATGAGAGCTTATGTACTTTGAGCTTACTGCATCGTTAATGTGTGCCAACTACGGCAATTTGGAGAAGGAGATCACGGAGCTGGATGAGGGAGGGATCGATTCCTTTCACATCGATATTATGGACGGACGCTACGTCCCCAACTTTGCCATGTCACTCAACGATATGAAATACATAGCCAGTGCGACCAGGAAGCCGCTTGACGTGCATCTGATGATCGAGCATCCCAACAACAACGTCCAGCTTTTTCTGAACAATTTAAGGCGCGGTGATACGGTGTACATCCATCCGGAGGCGGAGTACCACCCTTCCACCACGCTGCAGAAGATCATAGATGCAGGTATGGTCCCGGGGATAGCCATCAATCCGGGGACAAGTGTGGAGACGGTTTACGAGATGCTCCGCATTGTCAGGAAGGTTCTCGTCATGACCGTAAATCCGGGCAATGCAGGTCAGATGTACATGCCTTATGTCGGGAAAAAGATCAAAAGGCTGCTGACCTTGAAGGAAGAGATGCAGTTCCAGCTTTACTGGGATGGAGCCTGCAGTGCGGACAAGATCTTGAAGTTTGCACCGATGGGTATGGACGGTTTTGTGCTCGGCACGACACTCCTTTTCGGGAAAGGGCGGCCATACGGGGAAGTCATTGGGGAGATCCGTCGATATTGTGAGGAGATTTAGCGCGTTTTTAAGGAAGTGGGACAATGGGTGACAACAGTGAGAAGCCGGAATATCTCAAATTCTCTTGTCAGAATATAGAGTTAAATACACAGCCGGGGGAGATCGTCGAGGACAGCTTTACCATATACGCCGCTGACAAGTATGCGGAGGGAAAAATCTATTCGTCAGATACCAGGATTCGACTGTATGAGACCACGTTTGGCGATGTGGAGACGCAGATCGGGTATTGTTTTGATGGGACGACTGCCGAGGCGGGCAGCAGTGTGCGGGGAGAACTCGTGATCGTCAGCAACCGCGGCGAATATACGATACCGTACATGATCAACGTACAGAAACCCCAGCTGGAGAGCTCCCTCGGAAATATCAAAAACCTGTTTCATTTTACGAATCTCGCACAGACAAACTGGGAGGAGGCGGTCGCGCTTTTCTATTCCCGGCATTTTGCTTCCATACTGCAGAAGAGTGACAGGAATGCGTATCTGTCATACATAGGACAGTCGCGATATAATGGGAATGAGCAGAATATCGAAGAATTTCTGATAGAAGTCAGCAAAAAAACACCTATTATATATAGCTTTGATATCGAAGGCTTCCTGCTCGAAGATATTCAGGACAGCATAGTGAAGAGCATCGTCATAACGAGGAGCAGCTGGGGCTACAGCTATGTCAATGTATGGGTCAACGGTGAGTTTATCAGTACTGACAGGCAGCATCTGACAAGTGCGGATTTTGTTAATAACAAGTGTGATTTTAATATCTATATCGACGCTTCAAAATTACATGACGGCGTGAACAGCGGTGCGGTCATTTTTTCTGATACCTGCAATGACTACACGATCCCGTTTGATATATTGATGGAGGAGGAGCCGGAGCGGAGAACCGGAAACAAGAAACAAAAACAAGCGTTATGCAACCTGGTTAACGGCTTTGTCGACATGAAACTGGGCAGACTGACGGTGACACAGTGGATCAACCGGTTTGAGAAGGAGCTGAAGGTCTTTCTCGACATCGACGAGGACAGCATTCTCTTTAACCTCTACAGGGTACAGCTGCTGATCACCAAAGAGCGCTTCAACGAGGCAAAGTGGTATCTGGACATGCTCGAACAGAGACTGTCAAAGGAGCCGGGAGATATTTTTCAGCACTGCTACTACATGTATCTGACGACACTGATCAACTGTGCGGAGGATTATGTGCGGGATGTCAGTGATGAGATCGAGACGATCTACGCCAACAATCCGATAGCATGGCATCTTGGCTGGTTTGTCCTGCAGCTCAACGAGGATCTGCAGCGCAGCAGGGAACTTCGCTGGCAGTTTATGGAGGAGATGTTCGAGAACGGCTGTACGAGTCCGCTGCTGCTGTGCGAGGCGGTCCTGCTGCTGCAGGACAATCCGACGTTTCTGCTAAAACTCGAGAGTTTTGAGGAAAACGTCATGTGGCATGGTGCCAGGCGGCAGATGCTTCGGCCGGAGCTGATCGAACAGCTGCAGTACCTTGCCGCCCGCAAGAAGGAGTACTCGGCATTGCTGCTGCGGATACTCGGAGAGGTGTACCGCACTCACAAGTCTCCGCAGACAGTGGCGTCTATCTGCCATATCCTGATACTGGGGGATAAAAAGGGCGTGGACTATTATCCGTGGTATGCGCTGGGCGTGGAACACTCCGTGAGGGTGACGGGGCTCTACGAGTATTATATGATGTCGCTTGAGCTGGACAAATACGGCGATATCAGGGATGACATAGAGATACCCAAGATGGTGCTGATGTACTTTGCATACCAGAGCAGTCTCGAATATGAGCTGAACGCTTTCCTATATACATATATCATCAAGAACAAGGACAAGTACCCGGATCTGGAACAGAGCTACCGCATAGCGATCGAGCGGTTTGTGGTAGATCAGATCAAGCTGGGGCATATCAATGAAAATCTCGCGTACCTGTACAAAAATATGCTGGCGCCCCAGATGATCATGGATGAGACGGCTTACGCCTACACGCCGCTGCTCTTCATGCACCGTATCTACGTGGACAACGCGAAGATAAAAAACATCGTTGTGATCCATGAAAAGGTGAGCGGGGAGAGCTCTTACCCGGTGGAGAACTGTGTCTGTATGATACCGATCTACGGGAGCGAGTACAAGCTTTTTCTGCAGGATGAGAACGGCAACCGGTTCACAAAGAGCATCCATTATGAGAACAAGCAGCTGATGGAACCCAAGCGGCAGCTGGGGTATGTCAGCGGTTACATGCAGGGGCGGCTGCGGTTCGACATCTATCTGTGTGAGGTGGACAAGAATTATATCACGATCTCGCAGGATAATGTCAGGCGCTTTAAGAACCTCGTGGAGTCCCCGCAGGTGGTGGAGAGCTTTAAAAAAGAGATCCGCACAAAACTCCTTCGGTTTTATTATGACAACGATATGATCGGTGAGCTGGATGCCTTTCTCGAGGACACGGAGGCGGACGAGATGGAGGCAGCCGAGCGCGCGGAGTTTATCAAATATCTGATCTCGAGGGGAATGTTTGACAAGGCGTATTACTGGCTGCGCTCCTATGGGGTGGCGGATGTCGAGCCGAAGTCGGTGGCAAGGCTTGTCAGCAAGCGGATCGTCAATAAAGATTACGAGTATGATGAATTTCTTGTGAATGTGGCGCACTACATTTACAGGAACATGAAATACGATGAAAATATCTTGCGTTATTTAATGAAAAATTATGACGGAAAGGTGTCGGAGCTCAGGCGGTTGTGGAAGTCCGCTGTGGATCTGGAACTTGATGCGAAACAGATCATGGAACGGATCCTGAGACAGATCGAGTACACGGGCGTCACGATACCGGACAGGGACAGCCTGCTGATCGCGTATGCGCAGTGTGCGGGGCCTGACAGGGAACTGGTGGACAAGGTTCTCGCGGATATGTCCTATGAATATTTTGTCTGTGAGGCGATCCTGTGCCCGGGAGTTTTTGATATGCTGTATCAGAAATATGTGCGCAAAGAGCTGACAGACAAGGTATGCAGGCTGGCACTCTTGAAGTTCTGGTCAGAAAACATACAGAAGGGCATGGAAGTGCCGGAAGATGCCGCCAGGGAGTTCATACAGGAGCTTCTGAACGACGAAGTGTACTTTCCCTTTTATACATGTCTGGTCGATATGGTTCCGGAACTGCACTATATCAAGAACAGTGTGTTTGTCGAGTACCGCACGCAGCCCAACAGCCAGGTCTATATGCACTTTGCGTTTGACGATGCGTCCTTTGGCGACAGCCGGACGGGGGGAGAGGAATCACAGCCGGAGCAGAGTATAGATTACGAGTGTTATGAGATCAGGGAAATGAAGGAGATGTACGAGGGGATCCACGTGAGCATGTTCCAGCTTTTCCACGGGGAAACGATACAGTATTATATTACGGAGAGCTTTTTTGAGAACGGCGAGGTGCAGGAGCGTGTGACACAGAGCGGCACGCTGGCTGGCAGGTCGGAAGCGGATCCCGGCAGTCTGGCGCCGGAGAGACAGCAGTACAATACGGAGGACAGGTTTGATATCCTGAATGATATCCTGCTGAGCATCAGTCTCCATGACGAGGCGACGGCACAGCAGCTGACGGAGGATTATATATACCAGGATTTCTGTGTGAGGGAGCTGTTCAAGGTATTGTAATGCCGGTTTCCGGATAAAGAGGTAAGGAAGATGTTGATAGACAGGGCACTGGACGAAATGACAAAAAAAAATAAAGTGGTGGTCGGTTTTGACCTGGGCAGCGACTTTTCACAGATCAGCTACTGCAGGCAGAATCAGAGCATGCCCGACACGGTCAGCCTGGTGATGGGAGAGGAGCAGTACAATATCCCGACACTCCTGTGCAGGAGAAAGGATGCCGAGGGAGATGCCGCGTGGGTGATCGGCAAAGAGGCGCTGCTGGCGGCGAAAGAAGGAGAGGGCGTGCTCGTCAGGGATCTGCTGCAGCTGGCAAAAAATAATGCCAGCGTCAGGGTCGGGACGGGTTCCCTTGCCGAGGAGGAATTGTCCGCAGAGTATCTCCTCAGGATGTTTGTGAAGAAGGCGCTTGCAACGCTGGCTGCGTACATTGTGACCGATGATATCGCGGCAGTGGCATTTTCCATGAGAGATATGGATACGGCTGTTATGAAAATGCTCAGGGACATATCAAAGCATATTGGAAAGCGCAAGACGGAAGTCTATTTCATGAGCTATGAGGACTGTTTTTTTCAGTATATCATCCACCAGCCGCAGGAAATGTGGATCCATGATGTGCTCCTGTATGACTACAGGAGCGACGGCATCAAAAGCTACCTGCTGTCCATGAACAGGAAGACGAACCCGGTAGCGTGCTTTATAGACGCCGCACACCATCCGCAGATGAAGATTCCGGATCTGGCAGACAAAAATGAGACTGCCAAGGGCGCTTTTTTCAAACAGCTTGATTCGTCGCTGCTTGAGATCGTGCGGAAAAACTGCGATCAAAGAGTGATAACATCTGTATTTTTATTGGGCGATTCGTTTTCCAGGGACTGGTGCAGGGAGTCGCTCAAGTATATGTGCCGGGGAAGGCGTGTGTTTCAGGGGAACAATCTGTTCAGCAAGGGCGCCTGCTACGGCGCGAGGGAGCGCGTGTACCCTTCCACGCTGTCCGCATCCTACGTCTACCTGTCGGAGGACAAGCTCCGGGCAAACATCGGCATGACCTGTGACAGGGGGCAGACGGAGGTCTACTATCCGATCCTTGATGCAGGCACAAGCTGGTATGAGGCACAGAATACATTTGATGTGATGCTGGTGAAGAACAATGCGATCACGCTCAACATCGCTCCGGTGGATGGCAGAAAGACGCGGGTGGCAAGGATTTCTCTCGAAGGGCTGAAAGTGCGGGGCAACAAGACCAACCGCGTGGAACTGCACTTTTACATGGAAGATGCCAATGCAGTACAGATCGAGATAACGGACAAAGGGTTCGGGCAGTTTTTTCCATCGACAGGACAGGTGTGGAAGGAGTGTCTGCCGCTCGAGGCGATCACATAAAATTGCGGGACGGAAGATAGAGGTTATGTAAATGAACAATGTATGCCTGTGTATAGGAAAATACGCAAAAAATCCATTTTATATAAAATTTTCTGACATTTCGTTGTATTCCATGGAGGAGTTATGTTATTATTTTATGGAAAGAGTGCATCTCTTAGATGACTCCATCGTCTCTGCGGAGCTCGTCAACTGGATTCGTTACGAATGCGGGCTCACAGAGCTGGCGGATGAGCTGGATGTATATGTCAGAAAGCATGTGTCTGCGGCAGCTTTTGTCTCGACGATCTTTGAGCGGACCGGCATGTATGACAGCAATACCGCCAAGCAGGTGGACCGCATCCTGAAGGAGCAGTCCAGCCTGACACTCACAGAGAAATACAAGAAAAGGGCAGAGTACCTGTATCAGCAGGGGAGATTTCGGCAGGCACTTGCCATTTACAGGGAGCTTGTGGAGTATATACCTTCGAGGGACAGTGCGGGGAAGGCGCTGCTGTTTTACAATATGGCGTCGATCTACGCCATGGATTTTGCGTACAGGCAGGCTGCGGATCTGTACTATGAGGCGTATCTGCTGCACCCGGACAGACAGACAAGGTGCGCTTATATCCTTGCGAACAAAAAGGCGCTCACAGATTATGCTTACGGGGCTTTTAAGCGGGAGAATCCAAATTGGGAGGAGGATTTCCGGCAGGTGGAGCAGATGTGCGCGCAGACCGATGACAAGTGGCTTGCCTCGAGGGAGCGGAAGCTTGTGACAGAGCTTGCGCAGCTCAGGGAGAGCGGGCAGATGGAGGCGTACCGCCAGCAGTCACAGGCAGTCATCAGGCAGATCAAGAAGGATTACAAGCGCCAGACAAGGGATTAGGCATCATGTATTGGAGAAAGGGGTTTCTAAATGGGATTATTGGGAAAGATCAAGGGGCTTTTTAAGCGTCAGGCGGACGAGGAGGAAAATGTGTACAGACCTGACTGGGAGGAGGAGAGCCTGAAACGCGACGAGATTGACATGCACGACAAGTCACAGCGCGAGCACTATGTCAAGGCGTGCATGGAGCAGATGTCAGAGGCGTCCAAGGAGCTCGATACGCTGGGCGGGGAGTACAATCTTGTGACTTCTTATCTGACGGATATGGAGGAGATCGAGGCGCAGCCCGATGAGATCAGGGAACAGTTAAAGACATATGCCTCAAAGATCCTCGAGCTGGAGAACAACAGGAAAAGACTTGACAAAAAGCGCCGCATCATGAAGACGGAGGATTATCTGCGCATGGAGCGCATAGAGCAGTATATGCCCGAGGGCTACATGAGGCTGAAGGAGGCAGAGGACTACCAGGTGCTTGTGAAGAAGGACATGGGAAGGCTTGACGGGGAGCGGCATGCCTATTATTTCAGAAAGAACGAGCTTCAAAACGCGATGCAGAACATGAAGGGGATCACGTTCATGTGCATCGGTTCCATGCTGTTTCTGGTCCTGATGCTCACGATCATAGGCGCATCGTGGCATCTTGACGTGTCGCTCGGCTACGCGGTCGCAGTGCTGGTCGCGGCATCGACGCTCGCCTTTGTGTTCGTGAAGTTCCACGAGGCGCAGCGGGAGCTTGTGAAGGTCGAGAAGGGCATCAATAAGCTCGTCCTTCTGCAGAATACAGTGAAGATCCGCTATGTGAACAATACGAATCTGCTGGAATATCTGTATGTGAAATACAATGTCAACAGCTCCAACGAGCTCAAGAAACTCTGGGACAGATATATTGAGGAAAATATCCACCGGGAGCAGGAGAAACAGATGGATCAGGATCTGGATCTCAACGAGGCGGCGCTGGTCAAGCTTCTGCGCAGCTGCAATATCGCGGATCCGAACGTATGGCTCCATCAGGCGGAGGCACTCATCGACAGCAAGGAAATGGTCGAGATCAGGCATGGGCTCATCATCCGGCGCCAGAAGCTCAGAAAGCAGATGGAGTACAATGCCAAGGCGGCGCAGGAGGCGCAGGATGAGGTCAAGGATATCGTGGCGAAATATCCTGAGTATGCGGAGAAGATACTGGATCTGGTGTCCGGCTACGAGAAATTGCTCGCCTGAACGGGCATGTATTAAACATATAAACTTATGCAATGAGGAGGAACAAAGAATGCAGGAATTTGCACCAATCAAAGAGGGTAAGGTACGAGAGGTTTACGACAACGGAGACAGCCTGATCATCGTGGCGACAGACAGGATCTCCGCTTTTGATGTGATTTTGAAGAACCAGATCACGAAAAAGGGTGCGATACTTACACAGATGTCAAAATTCTGGTTTGATTTCACAAAGGATGTCGTGCCAAATCATATGATCTCAGTGGATGTCAGGGACATGCCTGAATTTTTCCGGAGTGAAAGGTTTGACGGCAACAGCATGATGTGCCGCAAACTCGAGATGCTCCCGATCGAGTGCATCGTGCGCGGCTACATCACAGGAAGCGGCTGGGCAAGCTACAAAGAAAACGGCACGGTGTGCGGCATAGCGCTTCCGGAGGGATTAAAAGAGTCGGAGAAGCTCCCTGAGCCCATCTACACACCGAGCACAAAGGCGGAGATCGGACTGCATGACGAGAACATCTCCTTTGAGCGCAGCATTGAGGTGCTCGAGGCAAAGTTCCCCGGAAAAGGTGCGGAGTATGCCGCAAAGATCAAGGATGCCACGATCGCCGTCTACAATAAATGTGCGGCGTACGCGCTGAGCAAGGGGATCATCATCGCGGACACCAAGTTTGAGTTCGGCCTTGACGAGAATGGCAATGTGGTGCTTGGCGATGAGATGCTCACACCGGACAGCTCGCGTTTCTGGCCGCTTGACGGGTATGAGGCAGGCAAAGGACAGCCCTCCTTTGACAAGCAGTTTGTGCGCGACTGGCTCAAGGCAAACCCGGACAATGACGATCTGCTGCCGGATGAGGTGGTCGCAAAGACAGTGGACAAATACAAGGAAGCGTTTGCGCTGCTCACCGGAAAAGCGTTTGCATAGGAACAAATGATCGAGGAGTGAGGAAAATTGATGTATAATGATGATATTGACAGAAATCTTGACGGGACGGGGCTGAAGGAAGCGTGCGGTGTTTTTGGCATCTATGATTTTGACGGACAGGATGTCGTCTCCACGATCTATTACGGACTTTTTGCGCTGCAGCACAGAGGACAGGAGAGCTGCGGGATCGCAGTCAGCGAGACGGGCGGACCGAAAGGAAAAGTGACTTCCTATAAGGGAATGGGACTGGTCAATGAGGTGTTTACACAGGATGATTTGGAAACGATGAGGGGCGACATCGGCGTGGGGCATGTGCGCTACTCGACGGCAGGCGCTTCTACACGGGAAAATGCACAGCCGCTGGTGTTAAATTATGTAAAGGGTACACTGGCGCTGGCGCATAACGGCAATTTGGTCAATGCGGCGGAGCTTAGGCACGATCTGGAATACACGGGTGCCATATTTCAAACGACGATCGACTCGGAGGTGATCGCTTACCATATCGCGCGGGAGCGTCTGAACACGAAGACGGTTGAGGAGGCGGTGAACAGGGCGTGTCAGAAGATCAGGGGAGCATATTCCCTGGTGGTCATGAGTCCGAGAAAACTGATCGGAGCGAGGGATCCGTATGGTTTCAAGCCTCTTTGCATCGGAAAGCGGGCGAACAGCTATATCATCACTTCGGAGACCTGTGCGCTGGATACGATCGGTGCGGAGTTTGTGCGGGATGTGCTTCCGGGAGAGACGGTCACGGTCACGCCTGACAGGGGGATTGTCTCCGATATGTCGCGTGCCATTCCAAAAGAGAGCGAGGCGAGATGTATTTTTGAGTACATCTATTTTGCGCGGCCGGACAGCCATATTGACGGTGTGAGCGTGTATGCGTCGCGCATTCAGGCAGGGCGTTTTCTCGCCATGGATTCGCCTGTGGCGGCGGACCTTGTCGTTGGTGTGCCGGAATCAGGAAATGCGGCGGCGCTGGGCTACTCGCTGCAGTCAGGGATACCCTACGGCACTGCTTTTGTGAAAAACGGCTATGTGGGAAGAACTTTTATCAAACCTGGACAGAGCAGCCGCGAGTCAAGTGTGAGAGTAAAGCTGAATGTCTTAAAAGAGGCAGTGAACGGAAAGCGTGTTATCATGATTGACGACTCCATCGTGCGCGGAACGACTTCGGACAGGATCGTGCGGATGCTTCGGGAGGCTGGGGCGAGGGAAGTCCATGTGCGCATCAGTTCGCCGCCGTTTCTGTGGCCGTGCTATTTTGGGACAGATGTTCCGGAAAAGGATCAGCTGATCGCAAATAACAGGACGGTCGACGAGATTAAGAGTCTCATAGGTGCCGATTCGCTTGGATATCTGGATATAGACAGATTAAAGAGTATGGTGGATGGACTGGGGATCTGTACAGGGTGTTTTGACGGCAAGTATCCGACGGAGCCGCCGGCGCAGGATATCCGGGGTGATTTTGACAGATAGAATTTGGAGAAGTATGGGAGACAAGGAGAAGAATATGAGTACAGACAGATACACAAGCCCCCTTTCTGAGCGGTATGCCAGCAAGGAAATGCAGTATATTTTTTCACAGGACATGAAATTCCGCACATGGAGACGGCTCTGGATCGCCCTGGCGGAGACGGAGATGGAGCTGGGACTGAGCGAGAACGGAAAGCCGGTCATCTCCCAGGAGCAGATCGACGAGCTGAGGGCGCATGCCGAGGACATCAACTACGAGGTGGCAAGGGAGCGCGAGAAGCTTGTCCGCCACGATGTCATGAGCCATGTGTACGCTTATGGGCAGCAGTGCCCGAAGGCGGCGGGGATCATTCATCTGGGCGCGACCTCGTGCTATGTGGGGGACAACACCGACATTATCGTGATGCGCGAGGCGCTGAGGCTTGTGCACAGGAAGCTTGTGAACGTGATCGACGAGCTTGCGGCGTTTGCGGGGAAGTACAAGAGTCTGCCGACGCTTGCCTTCACGCACTTCCAGCCGGCACAGCCCACGACTGTCGGCAAGCGCGCCACACTCTGGATGCAGGAGTTTTTGATGGATCTGGAGGATCTGGAGTATGTGACGGGCAGCCTGAAACTGCTGGGGTCTAAGGGAACGACGGGCACGCAGGCGAGCTTTTTGGAACTGTTTGACGGCGACCAGGAGACGATCGACAGGATCGATCCGATGATCGCGGCGAAGATGGGATTCAAGGAGTGCTATGCAGTGTCAGGACAGACGTATTCCCGCAAGGTGGACACCAGGGTGGCGAACATCCTTGCCGGGATCGCGGCAAGTGCACACAAAATGTCAAATGATATCAGACTGCTGCAGCATTTGAAGGAGGTGGAGGAGCCCTTTGAGAAAAACCAGATCGGCTCATCCGCGATGGCGTACAAGAGAAACCCGATGCGCTCAGAGCGCATAGCATCGCTGTCCCGCTATGTGATGGTCGATGCGCTGAACCCTGCGATCACGTCCGCGACACAGTGGTTTGAGAGGACTCTCGACGACTCGGCGAATAAGAGACTCTCGATTCCTGAAGGATTTCTTGCAATTGACGGCATCCTCGATCTGTGTCTCAATGTGGTCGACGGACTCGTGGTCTACGACAAGGTGATCACAAAGCATCTGATGGCGGAGCTCCCGTTCATGGCGACGGAGAATATCATGATGGATGCGGTCAAGAACGGCGGAAACAGGCAGGAACTTCACGAGAAGATCCGGACGCTCTCCATGGAGGCAGGGAAAAATGTCAAGGCGGAGGGAAAGGACAACAACCTTCTGGAGCTGATCGCAGCCGATCCGGAGTTCAACCTGACGCTGGAGCAGCTCCAGGCGGCGATGGATCCGTCCCGGTATGTGGGCAGGTCGCCGATACAGGTCGACAATTTCCTCAGCAGTGTGGTGAAGCCGGTGCTTGAGGCAAATCGGTCCGAGCTTGGCATCAAGGCGGAAATAAATGTTTAAGAATGCTTAATAAATAGTGTTTAAGATAAATATGTTGAAGTTCGTGAATAAATATTCTTTACTTATCAGCTAAAAAGATGTATGATAGATAGCGGTGTGTAGTGTGCAATAAACGCTGCACACGGCGCGGCGGGTGTGCAGCAGTCAGCCCGCACTCGCAGATATCTCGAAATATACAGTGAAGTAAACAGAACTGGAGGTAAGTCAATGGTAAAAGCAGTAGTAGGAGCTAATTGGGGCGACGAGGGAAAAGGTAAGATCACCGATATGCTCGCGCGAGAGGCAGATATTGTTATCCGTTTTCAGGGGGGCGCAAATGCGGGACACACGATCGTAAATAATTACGGCAAGTTTGCCCTTCACACCCTGCCTTCAGGAGTGTTTTATAATCATACAACAAGCATTATCGGCAACGGAGTGGCGCTGAACATTCCGATCCTGATGGAGGAGATCAAGTCGATCACGGACAGAAACGTGCCGGTGCCAAAGATTCTGGTATCGGACAGGGCACAGATCGTGATGCCCTACCATGTGCTGTTTGACCAGTACGAGGAGGAGCGGCTGGGCGGAAAATCATTTGGCTCCACGAAGTCGGGGATCGCACCTTTTTACTCTGACAAGTATGCAAAGATCGGTTTCCAGGTGAGCGAGCTCTTTGATGAGGAGCTCTTGAAAGAGAAGGTCGAGCGGGTCGCAGAGCAGAAAAACGTGATCCTCGAGCATCTGTACCACAAGCCTGCGATCGTTCCGGCAGAGCTTCTCGACACACTGCATGAGTACAGGGATATGATCAAACCGTATGTGTGTGATGTATCGGCGTATCTCGACGAGGCTTTGAGAGCGGGCAAGAATGTTCTTCTCGAGGGTCAGCTTGGCACGCTGAAGGATCCTGACCATGGCATCTATCCGATGGTGACATCCTCGTCGACACTCGCAGCTTACGGCGCGATCGGCGCAGGAATGCCGCCTTATGAGATCAAGGAGATCTACACGGTGTGCAAGGCATACTCGTCGTCGGTTGGCGCGGGCGCTTTCGTGTCAGAGATCTTTGGCGATGAGGCTGATGAGCTCAGACGCCGCGGCGGAGACGGCGGGGAGTACGGTGCTACGACAGGACGCCCGAGACGTATGGGGTGGTTTGACTGTGTGGCGTCCAAGTACGGATGCCGTCTGCAGGGAACGACAGATGTCTGCTTCACGGTGCTCGACGTGCTCGGATATCTCGACGAGATACCGGTGTGCACAGGATATGAGATCGACGGGGAAGTCACGACGCAGTTTCCTGTCACGGCAAAGCTCGGTAAGGCGAAGCCGGTCTTTACAACGCTGCCCGGCTGGAAGACGGACATCCGGGGGATCAGAAACTACGAGGAGCTGCCCGAGAACTGCCGCAGATATGTCGAGTTCATCGAGGAGCAGATCGGCTATCCGATCACGCTCGTGAGCAACGGACCGGCGAGAGATGACGTCATCTACAGAAAGAGCAGATTAAAGGGCACAAAATAATAGATGAGATGAAAAGCCAAGGGCAGTGTGCTGTGTCTGCCTTTGGCTTTTGTGTGTGTGCGATGGATGTCAAGGTGCCTGAGCGGCAAACAGGGGGACAAAACCCGCACCCGGCGTCTTGCGGAGTCGGCAAGAGCACTTGACACGGAGATAAAAATAAGGATAGAAGAGTTATGAACTACGATTTAACCCAGGGAAATATCATGACAAAGCTGCTAAAGTTTGCTTTTCCGATCATGGTGGGCAATGTGCTGCAGCAGCTTTACAATGTGGTGGACACGCTGATCGTCGGGCGGTTTCTCGGCAAAGACGCGCTGGCGGCAGTGGGCTCCTCCTACACGCTGATGGTCTTTGTGACCTCGATCATATTAGGGCTCTGCATGGGCAGCAGCGCCTTTTTTTCCATGCAGTTTGGCAGGCGTGACTATGACAGGCTGGAGAAGGGGATCTACATGGCGTTTCTGATGATCGGGGCGGTCACTGTCACCCTGAATATTCTGGTCTATGTGGGGATCCACGGGATCCTTTCGTTTCTGCGTGTGCCGGATGAGGTCGTGCCGTTCATGAGGGAGTATCTGCTGTGGATATTTGCGGGGATCACGGCGACGTTTTTGTACAATTTTGTGGCTAATTTCATGCGTGCGCTCGGCAATTCGCTGATCCCGCTCTGTTTTCTTGGCGTCTCCGCAGTGCTGAATATCTTTTTGGATCTTTTTTTTATCCGTGTGCTGATGTGGGGAGTCGGCGGCGCGGCGGCAGCGACGGTAATCTCACAGTATGTCGCGGGCGTCGGTATTCTGATCTACTGCTTGAAAAAATATCCCGAGGTACATATCAAAAAGGAGAACAGGCATTGGAATCAGGATATTTTAAAAGAACTGCTCGGCCTGTCGTCGCTGACCTGTCTGCAGCAGTCGGTCATGAATTTCGGGATCCTGATGGTGCAGGGTCTTGTCAACAGCTTCGGCTCCGTGGTGATGGCGGCTTTTGCGGCGGCAGTCAAGATCGACTCGTTTGCATACTCGCCGGTGCAGGATTTTGGCAACGCGTTCTCGACGTATGTGGCGCAGAACTACGGTGCGGGAAAGCGCGACAGGATCCGCAGGGGAATGCGGGATGCGGTGCTTGGCGCGTTTGTATTCTGTTTCGTGATCTCAGTCCTGGTGGTCGGGTTCGCCAGACCGCTCATGTCGCTTTTTCTCGATGAGAGCAGCGCGGAGGCGGTTGTGGTGGGTGTCGGATATCTGCGCATAGAGGCATCGTTCTATTTTGGTATCGGGCTGTTGTTTTTGTTTTACGGGTATTTCCGCGCAGTCAACAAGCCCGGCGTCTCGGTGGTCCTCACGGTGGTATCGCTCGGAATGCGCGTGCTGCTGGCATATACGTTGTCTGCTGTCGAGGGGATCGGCGTGACAGGCATCTGGATGTCCGTGCCGATCGGCTGGTTTCTCGCGGACGCGGCGGGCGTGGTATTTTATGTGAAAAACAGGCGGGCAGCAGATAGAGGGGTGTGACAATGGGGCATTGCATACAGGCTGTTATAGGAACGCATGAGTCGATTCGGACTTTGACTGACAATTGGAATTCTGCACGGGAGATTGTATTGCCTCAGGGATATGGAATGGTGTTTTTGACAAGTTCACTTTTTGATGACATTACAGCGTTTTTTGATGTCCTTGATGAGGAGAGGGATCTCGGGCTGGATTATTTTACTGTGGCGATTGAGCAATTCCTGCGGCGGTATTCGCTCCACACGAAGCTTGTGTACTGTGAAACGGACTATAGCGGCGGTATGGGAACACAGGCAGGTGTTTTTTTTGAAAATGGGAAGATTTCTATTGAACCGTGCAGTGGTGAAGGAACCATAAACAGACTGCTTAAGGAACTTGGTGTCCGGTGCGAAGCCGGAATGGATGCGTTTGACAGCCTCAATCTGGGACAATATCGCCATATGCCGGAGTAGTTTTGGCTTACGAGTGAACAGTAACTGAACCATTGCATTACTGTGAGAACATAATTTATGCCTGTTGACACGGGTAGCATAACCTGTTATTATAGAAAATGAAATTTAGAATAGCCTTTCGAATATTTCCTCTACCTGCGATTGCGAGAGAGACTTCGAGAGTCTATTATAAAGAAACGGAGGTAATCGATGATGATGAGCAGAAATAATGTTATTGAAGATAATTTCATAAAGCGTGCGATTACCCCGAAAAACAGCAGATAAAAAAGGTGTGTTTGTCGCGGTATCGTCTGATGCCGCGATTTTATGCATATAGAAGGTTTAGGGATCCTAAAGGCATAGAATGGTGTCTTTGGGATTTTTTTATGCACACGGGCACACCGAGGAAGTATGACGGTGCAGATTGTGAAAGGAGAGATGTTTATGGCACAGAGCAGAAGAATCGGATTAAAAAATGATATGAACAGAGAAGTCGCATGGAACAGCAAAGATTGTATGAGAAAGAGGAAAAGAAGAAATGGACGAAATGAAAAATACAGCGATCGTCACGGCGGTTCACAGGGACCGCTATGAATTGGGCATTGGTTCGGAAACCACATACGGAAGATTGAAAACGGCAGCGTTCTACAACAGTGGGGAGATCGCAATGTTTCCTACGGTTGGGGACAGGGTGGAAGTGCTGCAGAACGCTGACGGCGACAGCACAATCCTCAAGGTTATGGAGCGGAGGTCGGTATTTATGCGCCTGAACGCGACGCAGGGACTGCCGGATCAGGCGGTGGCAGCTAATTTTGACTATGTGTTCATCACAATGTCACTGAATAAAGATTTTCACCCGTCGAAGCTCAGCGGTATTTGACAGTCGCGTGGCAGAGCGGAGGGACACCTGTCATACTGTTGACGAAGTCGGATCTGATGGAGGACCGCGGACAGATACTTGCGCAGGTGAGTGCACTGGCGCCAGGCGTCGATGTGTACTGTGTGAGTTCTTACACGGGAGAGGGATTTTTGCAGCTGGAGAAGTATTTCACAGAAGGGCATATGATCGTGCTTCTCGGATCCTCGGGAGTCGGAAAGTCCTCTTTTGTGAATGTCGTGATGGGGGCGGAGCAGATGCGGACAGCCGGTATCAGGGAGTCGGATGCGCAGGGGCGTCACACGACGACCTATAAGCAGATGTTTTGTATTCCGGAACAGATCATCCTTCCTGACAGGCGCGTCATAAAAGGTGGCGGCAGGATCATCGACACGCCGGGTATGCGAAAGCTGATCATGGGAGAGGGCGCGGAAGGCACAGAACACACGTTTGAAGATGTTGAGGAGCTTGTGCTCCAGTGCAGGTTTTCCGACTGCAGACACCAGACGGAACCAGGATGCGCTGTCAAGAGGGCGCTGGCGGACCAAACACTCGACGAGAGGCGCTGGAAGACCTATCTGAGCCTGCAGAAGGAGGAGGCGTACGCCAGGGAAAGACAGCGGATATTGACACGCAAAATGGAGAGGACAAGAAAAAGGAGATAAAAAGGAAGCAGATGAAAGGTGTGATCAGATGAAAATATATTATGACAAAGACGATGTTTTGATACGCAATATGAGACAGAGTGACGCGCAGGTGATCGCCGACGAGGAGATCGCGCAGGGCTGGCATGCCAGTGCGGAAAAGTACGAAATGAGGCTTCGGGATCAGTCCGAGGGAAAGGCGGTCCCGCTGGTAGTGGAATACCAGGGAAACGTTGCCGGATATATCAATGTTTATCCTGATCCTAAGCAGGGCGCATTTGCGGATAAGGGATATCCTGAGATCGTTGATTTCGGAGTGCTGGAGAAATACCAAAGAAGGGGGATCGGCAGCAAACTGATGGACGTGGCAGAGCAGATCGCATCAGCGTACTCGGACACGGTCTGTCTCGCTGTGGGGCTTCATTCCGGATATGGCAGTGCCCAGAGAATGTATGTAAAGCGCGGATATATTCCCGATGGCACGGGCGTTTGGTATCGCGACGCGGTTTGCGGACCGTACGAGGATTGTTGCAATGATGATGACCTGGTGCTGTATTTCTCTAAGAAACTGTAGAAAAATAACGGTTACAGATCGCGCGTGGTATTTCTTCACGGTTCGATTGTGATAGCCATCGGACAGAAAGTGTAGTCGCAGCGGACTGAGGCGAGGTATTTTGCCAGGCGTATCCGCTGCGATAACTGGCTTGGGAACTGCTGTCATGAGACAGCTTCTGCGACAACTGTGTCAGGAAATGCTGTCACGAGACAGCTTTCTTGCTATGTAGACTGCAGGAGTGTCCAGAAGACTGGTGAAAATGAAGATCACGTAGCTGGAAAGCACGATGTTCATCAAAGTCTTGAATTCGTAGACGCCCCAGAATGCCGCAAAGGTGTACAGCAGTGTATTGAAAAACTGTGAGACGAGCGTGGAGCCATTGTTTCTGAGCCACAGAAATCTTTTGGAATCATTGCACCGTTTTGTCGTGTGCGCCCAGATTGCGTGGTATGCAAAGACGTCGAACGCCTGCACGATGGCATAGACGACAATGCTGCTGAGCATCAGCCGCGGCGTGTTGGAAAAGACGGACGCGATCGCAGGCGAAGCCCAGTCGCTGGCGTTTGGCGTGTAGAGCAGCCAGGACTGAGAGATCAGGATGAATATGCCGGAAGTGAGGATCCCGATCAGGACTGCCTTGTTTGCGGCGCGCTTTCCCTCGGTCTCGCTCAGGATATCCGTCACCAGAAAGGTTGACGCAAACAAAATGTTGCCAAGTGTCTGCTCCATGCCAAAGGCGTCCACGACGATCAGGACCTCGATGTTTGCCGCGATCGTCGCGAGCACTGTCCAGCAGTACAGACCGGATCTGCCCAGAAAGCGGTAAAAAAGGACGACGCAGGTGTAGATCAGTACCAGACTGAGGATCAATAGAAGTTCGTTGTTCATGTTTTATACCTCCAAATATCAAAAAAATTTTCACCCAACACCAAAATCCGTATTGTTGAGCAGAATGTCTACATGTACGTTATCTTTGTAGACAGGATAAAGTTCTCTCATAAAAGTGTCTATGACGGACAGGCTGGGCTTTACCCTGGTGGTGTTCTCGACCATGATGTTGATGCAGACGCGCTCGAAGTTTGCCAGACCAGTCTCGATATCATACCGCATCGACGTTTCGGTCTGACCCTCCAGTCCAAAAAGCAGACAGACTTCATCGAAATTGGCGGCGATCCTGGAAGGGGATGTCTCGTCGATCCCCTTGTGAAGTACCTGCTCGCGGTATCGGGCGTCAAATGTCTCGACACCGATTTTGAGCTTTACCTGTATTCCGTGTGCCTCGAAGGTCCTGCGGAGCGCAGGAACCGCGTCCCTGTGCATCCAGTGGCACTCAAAATGGATTTCCGTGATTTTTTTCCCGATGCAGATGTCGAGGATCCGTCTTCGTGTCCTGTCATCCAGATCCGTAAAGCTTCCCGAATTGATGACCTCGAGCCTGCCGTATTTCCCGGTGACATGTTCCAGGACTTCCTGGTTCAGCGCAAAATTGCTGCCCTCGTCCAAACTGAAATCAAGGTGATAGTCACAGAAAGTACAGCGGCGCCACCTGCAGCCCGAGCCGCGCAGCAGCACGATCTCGCGCCTGTTCTTTTCGGTGATCTCGGCGTATCTGGTCAGTGAATCATTTTCCATAGAGTATCGATCCTTTCTTGTCCGTCAGTGTTTTATGGACGATAAACATATGCTTAAAGCATGTTTTGCAGCTGTGCAGCGCGCAGTTGCAGGCGGGACAGGTGACTGGGTTAGTGCAGGCAATAAAAAAGGAACCTGCATACAATACAAATTCCCATCAAAACAAAAGGAGCACAAAGCTCCGAATTTCACAATAAATGTGCAGATCCGACAAAAATCTGTCAGATCCAAAATCCATAGTTTTGTTTATAGACAGGATGGTCTCGAACTGTCTGTATGAAGTTTTGCGATGTCTATTATAGCATGTCAGTGCGTGAAAGTCCACAAAAATTTTTGAATATGTAGTCTGGGGCGTGTTTGTCGTACAGTAACGAACTGTTACCGTTTTTCTGCAAATTTCACGACTTCGCTTGACGACTGAACCGTATCTAGTATATACTGTTACTGTCTATGCAATTTATTGTGAAAACGATACTGTGGTATGTTTCAGAGCAGTAAGAAATTATGTGATAAAGACGAAAGGATGTTAACGATCATGGCAGACGAAAAGACATTATTAGACCAGTGGAGAGGGATGGCTTACAACGAGCAGACAGATAAGAACACGCTGCAGAAACTCTGGATCGACTATTTCCAGAAGGAGAAAGAGATCTACCAGCAGCTTTTGACCAACCCGGACGAGGAAGTGCGGGGAACTGTAAAGGGACTTGCAGAGAAGTACAGTGTGGATATCATGACGATGACGGGATTCCTCGACGGTATCAATGAAAGCTTAAAGACGGCGAACCCGATCGAGGAGATGAACGAGGACACAGAGGTAAGCCTTGGATTTGATAAGGAGCTGCTCTATAAAAACATGGTGGCTGCGGAAGCCGACTGGTTGTATAACCTTGAGGAGTGGAATGCCATTTTTGACGAGGAGACGAAGAAAACGCTGTACAAAGAACAGAAATCCTCGACAACCATCGTCAAGGAGACCAAGATCTACCCGAACGATCCCTGCCCGTGCGGAAGCGGAAAGAAATACAAAAAGTGCTGCGGAAAAAATAAATGATTTTTTGGGATGAAACGCTTTACATTTTGCGGATTAGGGGATAATATATTTAGTAAGTGAATAAATCAACACGTTGATGAGACGAGTAGGATATTGCAAT
>CAJUES010000061.1 GCA_910585765.1 uncultured Lachnospiraceae bacterium
GCTTGTGCGTTCCGCTGGAAACAGTGCACAGCTTATGGCGAAGGAAGGCAAGTACGCGACACTCAGACTCCCCTCTGGCGAGATGAGAATGGTTCCGATCGTCTGCAGGGCATCCATCGGTGTCGTGGGCAACGGCGACCACAATCTGATCAAGATCGGTAAGGCGGGACGCAAGCGTCACATGGGCATCAGACCCACTGTCCGCGGTTCGGTTATGAACCCGAATGACCATCCACATGGTGGTGGAGAAGGTAAGACCGGTATCGGCAGACCAGGTCCATCTACACCTTGGGGCAAGCCTGCACTTGGTCTCAAGACGAGGAAGAGCAAGAAGGCTTCTAACAAGCTGATCGTGAGAAGAAGAGACGGTAGAGCGATTAAATAGGGATCCACAGCTGAGCGGTTGACAAAGAATCGCTCGGCGGTCAAAGAAGATCGATCGCGCTGCCTTCGGATAACAGTTTATCGATATAAGGAGGAATTACCTAATGGCAAGGTCATTAAAAAAAGGTCCTTTCGCAGACGCAAGCCTTTTGAAGAAGGTTGATGCTATGAACGCGTCAGGAAGCAAATCAGTAATAAAGACATGGTCACGTCGCTCGACAATCTTTCCATCTTTTGTAGGCCACACAATCGCAGTCCACGACGGAAGGAAGCATGTGCCTGTATATGTGACAGAAGATATGGTTGGACATAAGCTTGGTGAATTCGTTGCAACCAGAACCTACAGAGGACATGGCAAGGACGAAAAGAAATCAAAGGTTAGATAATCGATCAGTTGAAAGGAGGTTCAACCATGGCAGAGAAATATAGCAGAACAAGTTATAAGAGAAAGAGAAATGCAGAAAATAGAGAAACCAGACCGTCAGCAAAGCTTTCCTACGCCAGAGTATCTGTTCAGAAGGCATGCTTCGTGTTGGATGCGATCAGGGGGAAGGATGTGCAGACTGCGCTCGGTATCCTGGCATACAATCCAAGATACGCTTCAAGCATCATCAAGAAGCTTTTGGAGTCGGCGATCGCGAATGCCGAGAACAACAACGGTATGAACGCTGAGAACCTTTATATTGCAGAGTGTTATGCAAATAAGGGACCTACAATGAAGAGAGTTAGACCAAGGGCACAGGGCAGAGCTTATAGGATCGAGAAGAGAATGAGCCACATAACAATCGTGCTTGACGAGAGATAGGAGGAAGAGAATGGGACAGAAAGTTAATCCTCATGGACTGAGAGTCGGCGTTATTAAGGATTGGGATTCAAAATGGTATGCTGATGCTGACTTTGCGGACTATTTGGTGGAAGATTATAATATCAGGAAATTTTTGAAGAAGAAGTTGTTCAGTGCAGGTATCTCCAAGATCGAGATCGAGAGGGCATCTGACAGGGTAAAGGTTATCGTTTTCACTGCAAAACCGGGTGTCGTCATCGGCAAGGGCGGTGCAGAGATCGAGATCACAAAGAAAGAGCTCCAGAAGCTGACAGGAAAGAACGTGCTCGTGGACATCAAGGAGATCAAGAGACCGGACAGGGACGCACAGTTGGTCGCTGAGAATATCGCACAGCAGCTTGAGAACCGTGTATCTTTCAGACGCGCCATGAAGTCCTGCATGGGCAGAACGATGAAGGCGGGTGCACTTGGTATCAAGGCGGCAGTGTCAGGACGTCTTGGTGGAGCAGATATGGCTCGTACAGAGTTTTACAGTGAGGGTACGATTCCTCTTCAGACACTTAGAGCAGATATTGATTATGGTTTCGCAGAGGCAGATACAACCTACGGCAAGCTTGGCGTGAAGGTTTGGATCTACAAGGGCGAAGTACTTCCTACAAAGGGAAACAAGGAAGGGAGCGATAAATAATGTTAATGCCAAAAAGAGTAAAGCGTCGTAAACAGTTCCGCGGTACAATGACAGGTAAAGCTCAGAGAGGTAATACGATTACTTACGGTGAGTACGGTATCGTGGCAACAGAACCATGCTGGATTAAATCAAATCAGATCGAAGCAGCCCGTATCGCCATGACACGTTATATCAAGCGTGGTGGTAAGGTATGGATTAAGATATTCCCCGATAAGCCTGTGACAGCAAAGCCGGCTGAGACACGTATGGGTTCTGGTAAGGGAACACTTGAGTACTGGGTAGCAGTCGTAAAACCAGGTCGTGTAATGTTTGAGATCAGCGGAGTCGCTGAGGATGTAGCAAAAGAAGCTTTACGTCTTGCAACACACAAACTTCCTTGCAAGTGCAAGATCGTTTCTAAAGCGGATTTGGAAGGCGGTGCAGTAAATGAAAACTAATAAGTATGTAGAGGATTTAAGGACCAAATCAGCCGCAGAATTATCACAGGAATTAGTTTCTGCAAAAAAAGAACTTTTCAATTTGAGATTTCAGAATGCAACAAACCAGTTGGACAACACAGCCAGAATCAAGGAAGTCAGAAGAAATATTGCAAGGATTCAGACTGTCATTGCTGCAAATCTGAAGAGTGCAGAGTAGGAGGAAAATGGTCGTGGAAAGAAATTTGAGAAAAACACGTACAGGCAAGGTTGTGAGCAACAAAATGCAGAAAACCATCGTGGTTGCTGTGGAAGATCATGTTAAGCATCCTCTTTACGGAAAGATCGTTAAGAGAACTTATAAGTTGAAGGCACATGATGAGAACAACGAGTGCAACATTGGCGATACCGTTAAAGTTATGGAGACGAGACCTCTTTCAAAGGACAAGAGATGGAGACTTGTCGAAGTGATCGAAAGAGTAAAATAGATTTTAAATCAATGCAATGCAATGCGGCGCGTTGCATGACATGGTTTTGGAAGGAGAATAAGCATGATACAACAGGAAAGCAGACTGAAAGTCGCTGATAATACCGGTGCAAAAGAACTACTCTGCATCAGGGTTATGGGCGGATCTACGAGAAGATACGCAAATATTGGTGATGTGATCGTTGCTAGCGTCAAAGATGCAACACCAGGCGGCGTTGTAAAAAAAGGCGATGTAGTGAAAGCTGTAGTTGTACGTACCGTAAAGGGCGCTCGTCGTAAGGACGGTTCTTATATTAAATTTGATGAAAATGCTGCTGTGATCATCAAGGATGATAAGACTCCGAGAGGAACACGTATTTTTGGACCAGTGGCAAGAGAGCTTCGTGAGAAACAGTTTATGAAGATTGTTTCCTTAGCTCCTGAAGTATTATAGGGAGGTGCCGGAATGTTAAAGATTAAGAAGGGCGACACAGTCAAGGTGATCGCTGGTAAAGATAAAGACAAAGAAGGCAAGGTTTTATCTGTTGACACCAAGAAATCCAAAGTGCTGGTGGAGGGTGTCAATATGGTGACAAAGCATGCAAAGCCTTCCGCTGCCAATCAGAATGGCGGTATTATCCAGAAAGAAGCTCCTATTGATATTTCAAACGTAATGTATCTCCACAAGGGGAAAGCGACGAGAGTCGGCTTTAAGCTGGAGGGAGATAAGAAGGTACGTTTCGCAAAGACAACAGGCGAAGTGATTGATTAATTTCAGGAAAGGAGGACCAGACTGGTGAGTAGACTAAAAGATTTATATAAAGGCGAGATCGTAGATGCTATGGTCAAAAAGTTCGGATATAAGAATGTCATGGAAGTACCCAAGCTTGACAAGATCGTAGTCAACATGGGTGTCGGTGAGGCGAAGGAAAACGCGAAGGCTCTGGAGTCCGCTGTGAAGGACATGGAGATCATCACAGGGCAGAAGGCTGTTACGACAAAGGCGAAGAGGGCGATCGCTAACTTCAAGATTCGTGAGGGTATGGCGATCGGCTGCAAGGTGACACTCCGCGGCGAGAAGATGTATGAGTTCCTCGACCGCCTCGTAAACCTTGCGCTTCCCCGCGTGCGCGACTTTAGAGGTGTGAATCCCAACGGATTTGACGGCAGAGGAAACTATGCGCTTGGTATCAAGGAGCAGATCATCTTTCCTGAGATCGAGTACGACAAGGTTGACAAGGTGAGAGGTATGGATATCGTATTTGTAACAACTGCCAAGAGTGACGAGGAAGCGCGTGAGCTGTTAGCACAGTTCAACATGCCTTTCGCAAAGTAATAAGGAGGTAATTCCCATGGCTAAAACAGCAATGAAAATCAAGCAGCAGCGCAAACCGAAGTTCTCTACACAGGAATACAGTCGTTGCAGGATCTGTGGCCGTCCACATGCATATTTGAGAAAATATGGGATCTGCAGAATATGCTTCCGCGAGTTAGCATACAAGGGACAGATTCCCGGGATGAAGAAGGCAAGCTGGTAAAAAAACCGAAAAGATTTTTTTGGACAGCAAAAGACGCTGTCTAAGAAATACAAAGTTTCGGTTGGAAGAATGCTGGCGCATTCTTCGGGATAGATAATTAAGGAGGAAACTGAAATGACAATGAGTGATCCTATTGCAGATATGCTTACAAGAATTCGTAATGCGAACACTGCAAAGCATGATACAGTAGATGTTCCTTCATCAAAGATGAAACTCGCTATCGCACAGATTCTTTTGGATGAAGGTTATATAAAAGCTTTTGACGTTGTGGAGGACGGTTCGTTCAAGACGATTCACATTACATTGAAGTACGGCGCAGACAAGAATGAGAAGATCATCACAGGTTTGAAGAGGATCTCCAAACCGGGACTCAGGATCTATGCCGGCAAGGATGAGCTGCCGAAGGTGCTCGGCGGACTCGGTATTGCGATCATCTCTACCAACCAGGGCGTGATAACGGATAAGGAAGCCAGACGTCTCCAGGTGGGCGGCGAAGTGCTGGCATTTGTCTGGTAGGAAGACCGGTTGGGGAAAACAAAGTTTTAGAGTAGAAAATAGGAGGTACGGGCATGTCACGTATAGGAAGGATGCCAATCGCGATCCCGGCGGGAGTCACTGTCGAGGTTGCAGAAAATAATAAAGTGACTGTAAAAGGTCCTAAGGGAACACTTGAGAGAGTGCTTCCGGCTGAGATGGAAATTAAGGTTGAGGGTGCACAGATAACTGTTGCCAGACCAAACGACTTGAAGAAGATGAAGTCCCTGCATGGTCTGACGAGAACACTGATCAACAACATGGTTGTCGGTGTGACTTCCGGCTATGAGAAGAAGCTTGAGGTGAACGGTGTAGGTTACAGGGCAGCTAAGGCAGGAAAGAAGCTGACATTGTCTCTGGGCTATTCGCATCCGGTTGAGATGACAGACCCGGAAGGTATTGAGACCGTACTTGAGGGGACGAACATTATTATCGTAAAGGGTATTGATAAAGAAAAAGTTGGACAATTCGCGGCTGAAATCAGGGATAAGAGAAGACCGGAGCCTTATAAGGGCAAGGGTATCAAGTATGCTGATGAGACGATCAGACGTAAAGTTGGTAAGACTGGTAAGAAGTAAATAAGGAGGGCGTAAAAAATGGTTAGTAAGAGATCAAGAGCAGAACTGCGTGCAAAGAAACACATGAGAATACGTAACCGTTTAAGCGGTACATCAGAAAGACCGCGTCTGGCAGTGTTCAGAAGCAATAATCATATGTATGCTCAAATTATTGACGATACCGTTGGAAATACATTAGTGGCAGCTTCTACAGTGGAAAAGGAAGTAAAAGCTGAGCTGAAAAAGACCAATGACGTTGAGGCAGCAGCATATTTAGGTAAAGTAATTGCAAAGAGAGCAATGGATAAGGGTATCACGGAAGTAGTTTTTGACAGAGGCGGCTTTTTATACCACGGAAAAATTGCAGCTTTAGCTGAGGCAGCAAGAGAAGCTGGCTTGGTATTCTAGGAAGGGAGAAAATCACATGAAACGTACAATCATTGATGCTAGTCAGCTTGAATTAACAGACAAGGTTGTCACAATCAAGCGTGTAACCAAGACTGTTAAAGGTGGACGTAACATGCGCTTTACCGCTCTGGTAGTCGTGGGTGACGGTAATGGTCACGTAGGTGCCGGACTTGGTAAGGCCGTAGAGATCCCTGAGGCGATCCGCAAGGGAAAGGAAGACGCGATCAAGAATCTGATCACCGTTGCCATGGATGACAACAACTCTATCACACATGATTTTGTTGGCAACTATGGTTCCTCCAGCGTTTTGTTAAAGAGGGCTCCTGAAGGTACAGGTATCATCGCAGGCGGTCCTGCGCGTGTCGTATGTGAACTTGCAGGGATCAAGAATATCCGTACAAAGTCTTTAGGCTCCAACAATAAGCAGAATGTCGTACTTTCTACCATTGCTGGTCTTTCACAGTTGAAGACACCTGAGCAGGTAGCTGCAAATCGCGGTAAATCTATCGACGAGATCATGGCTTAAGGAGGTAGACAAAGATGGCAAAGACATTAAAAGTTACTTTAATCAGATCAACGATCGGTGCTGTGCCCAAGAATAAGGCGACAGTCGAGGCGATGGGGCTGACAAAGCTCCACAAGACAGTGGAACTTCCGGACAATGCAGCGACCAGAGGTATGATCCGCAAAGTAAATCATTTAGTAAAAGTTGAAGAAGCATAATATAAGGGAGGTGTCAGAAAATGAGTTTGGAATTATCGAATTTAAGACCTGCCGATGGCTCGAAGCACAGCGATAGTTTTAGGAGGGGCCGTGGCCACGGTTCAGGAAACGGCAAGACAGCCGGCAAGGGTCATAAGGGACAGAAGGCTCGTTCAGGAGCTCCAAGACCAGGCTTTGAAGGTGGTCAGATGCCCTTGTACAGACGTATTCCTAAGAGAGGCTTCCACAATAGAAACACAAAGGAAATCGTTGCGATCAACCTTGAAGCGTTGGAGAGATTTGAGGACGGCGCTACGGTATCAGTGGACACATTAATCGAGACTGGAATCGTAAAAAATCCGAGAGACGGAGTAAAGATTTTAGGCAGAGGAGAATTAACCAAGAAGCTCAATGTCCAGGCAAATGCGTTCAGCGCGTCTGCGAAGGAGAAGATTGAGGCACTTGGTGGAACAGCAGAGGTGATCTAATGTTTTCTACGCTAAAGAATGCGTTCAAGATCAAGGAAATCAGGGGTAAGCTGCTGTTTACGTTCCTCATGCTGGTGGTCATACGTTTTGGCTCCCAGCTTCCGATTCCGGGTGTGAACAGGGACTATTTCTCGTCATGGTTTGATACTCAGAACGGTGGTGCGTTTAACTTTTTTGATGCATTTACAGGTGGTTCCTTCTCAAGGATGTCTGTATTTGCATTGAATATCACCCCATATATCACGTCTTCCATCATTATGCAGCTTCTCACGATAGCGATTCCCAAGCTTGAAGAGATGCAAAAGGATGGGGAGGACGGCAGAAAGAAGATTGCGTCCATCACGCGGTATGTCACGGTAGGGCTTGCGCTGTTCGAGAGTACGCTGATGGCGATCGGATTTGGCAATCAGGGACTGCTTCAGAAATTCGGTCCGCTGGAGGTCATAACAGTAATCGCGGTATTGACAGCGGGCAGTGCGTTCCTGATGTGGATCGGTGAGCGGATCACCGAGCGGGGTGTCGGCAACGGTATCTCGATCGTGCTTGTCATCAATATCATATCCCGCCTGCCGGATGATTTTGCAAAGCTGTATGAGCAGTTTTGCAAGGGAAAATCGATCCCTCTCGCGGTGGTCGCGGCAGCGATCATCCTGGCGATCATCCTGGCGATGACTGTGTTTGTTGTTATCCTCAACAGTGCGATACGCAAGATCCCTGTCCAGTACGCCAAAAAGATCCAGGGAAATAAGATGGTTGGGGGGCAGATGACGTTTCTGCCGCTGAAGGTGAACACGGCGGGTGTGATCCCGATCATCTTCGCATCGTCGCTGATGCAGTTCCCCATCATAATCTCGACGCTGTTTGGGTACAGCGGGACCGGTGTGCTGAGACAGATCCTGAACGGTCTGAATCAGGATAACTGGTGTAACCCGTCACAGCTGGTTTATTCGATTGGTCTTGTAGTGTATATTATTTTGACAGTATTTTTTGCTTATTTCTACACGTCATTGACATTTAATCCTTTGGAGATCGCAAATAACATGAAGAAACAGGGCGGATTTGTGCCCGGTATCAGACCGGGTAAGCCGACGAGCGATTACCTGAACAAGGTGCTCAACGCGATCATCTTTATCGGGGCGATCGGTCTTGTGATCGTGGCAGTCGTGCCGTTTTTCTTCAACGGTGTATTTAACGCATCTGTCTCGTTTGGCGGAACGAGCCTGATCATTATCGTCAGCGTTGTGCTCGAGACGATCAAGCAGATCGAATCACAGATGCTCGTGCGCAACTATAAAGGTTTTTTGAATGATTGATCAGACATCCAGCGTGCGGACGATCAGCATGTAAACAATCAGATAGAAGCAAAGCGTGCGCTTTGCTTCTGTCAGTTATGATACGCTCGGGGAGGAAGTGCATCCCACATCCCCTGCCCGATAGCTTGAATTGAGGATATCCCGGCATAGAACTGACGTTCAGACGAGGGATAGATTGAATTGAAGCTATTGTAAAAAGAGGAACATCACAGCTTGATAATTTCAGTGAGATTAAAGGAGGAAATTAGCATGAAGATTATTATGTTAGGCGCACCGGGAGCAGGAAAAGGGACACAGGCAAAAATGATCGCGGAGAAGTTTGCGATCCCTCATATTTCTACAGGTGATATCTTCCGGGCAAACATCAAGAACGGCACAGAGCTTGGCATGGAAGCAAAGAAGTACATGGATCAGGGACTGCTGGTTCCGGATGAGCTCACGGTAAAGATCCTGCTTGACAGGGTGGCACAGGACGACTGCAAGAACGGTTATGTACTGGATGGTTTCCCCAGAACGATCCCGCAGGCGGAGGTGCTTGACAAGGCGCTCACAGAGCTCGGCGACAAGATCGATTATGCTGTCAACGTTGACGTGCCGGATGAGAACATTATCAACAGAATGTCGGGCAGACGCGCGTGCGTGAACTGCGGGGCGACGTACCACATCGTCCACATCCCGCCCAGGAAGGAAGGCTTCTGTGACACCTGCGACTCCGAGCTGATCCTGAGAGACGACGATAAGCCGGAGACAGTGAAGAACCGTCTTGACGTGTACCACAAGCAGACACAGCCGCTGATCGACTTCTATGAGGCGAAGGGCGTGCTCAGATCCGTGGACGGCACGGTCGATATGAAAGATGTATTTGCGGCGATCGTCGATATTTTGTCATAATGAGTGTCGGATCGGGCGGAGGAATGGAAGATGGCCGTTACTATAAAGTCGCAGCGTGAGATCGATCTGATGCGGGAGTCGTGCAGGCTCCTTGCGAAAGTACATGAGGAACTTGGGCAGGCAATAGAGCCGGGGATATCCACACTCTTTATTGACCAGCTTGGTGAAAAACTGATCAGAGGGATGGGCGGGATACCCAATTTTCTGCATTACAACGGTTATCCGGCATCCATCTGCGTGTCGGTGAACGATGAAGTGGTACATGGGATACCCCGGGCAGACAGGATCCTGCAGGAGGGCGACATTGTGAGCCTGGACTGCGGGCTCATATATAAGGGGTATCACTCCGACGCGGCCAGAACGCACGGTGTGGGACGGATCAGTCCGGAAGCACAGAAATTGATAGACGAGACGAAAAAATCATTTTTTGAGGGAGTAAAGAGAGCTACAGCAGGCAATCACCTTCACGATATATCAAATACGATCGACAGGTATGTGTCACAGTTTGGGTATGGTATCGTCCGGGATCTGGTAGGACATGGGATCGGTACTTCTCTGCACGAGGATCCGGAGGTTCCCAATTTCAGGCAGAAAAAGAGAGGGATGAAGCTCCGGGCGGGCATGACGCTCGCGGTGGAGCCCATGATCAACATGGGAGGCGGCGATGTTGAGTGGCTGGATGACAGCTGGACAGTGGTGACGGAGGACGGATCGCTGTCCGCGCATTATGAGAATACAATCCTGATCACTGACGGTGAGCCTGAGATTCTTACTCTTATATAAAAAGTTGACAGGAGAGGGTAAGGATGATCGGTTTTTTAGCTTGTTCACTGGCAGGACACGATAAGGGTGAGATATACCTTATCGTGGAGGAGACACAGGATTCTGTATATGTTGCAGATGGTGCAGTGCGCACACTCGACAGACCCAAGAAGAAAAATAAGAGACATGTACAGATCATCAAAAAAGAGAACCAAAGGATAGATATCTCATCTGTGACAAATGAGGAGATCAAACATTTCATCAAGTTATATATGAAAGGCATTAAGGAGGTAAAGTAATGTCAAAGTCCGATGTAATCGAAATCGAAGGAACTGTAGTTGAGAAGCTTCCCAATACAATGTTTCAGGTGGAGCTGGAGAATGGTCACAGGGTGCTTGCCCACATCAGCGGAAAGCTGAGGCAAAATTTTATCCGCATTCTTCCGGGCGACAAAGTAACCCTGGAGCTGTCGCCATACGACCTGTCAAAGGGGCGGATCATATGGAGGGACAAATAGATCCGTCCGAATATTTTGGAAAATATTTTCATATAGGGCTTGCATTTGCCCTGCCTGCATGATATAATGTAAAACGGTCTTTTTGAAAGGAGGGTTTAACATGAAAGTTAGATCATCAGTAAAACCTATTTGCGAGAAATGCAAAGTTATCAAGAGAAAAGGAAAGATCAGAATTATCTGTGAAAATCCAAAGCACAAACAGAGACAGGGTTGACCGATCCTGACCTTTGGCGTTTGTGTGAAAAGAGCGGCTGAGGCATATATTCGAATCCGTCAAAGAGAATGTATGCTATAAATATATAACGGACAGTGAGTCTGTTGTGTGTTTACTTCTTGATACCGAGAAACGTTTCGCGGAATATTTTTCGCAATAGACGGCAGAAAAAATCAAGACACTTCTGCCCCGATCAGTATCGGACAAACCGGATCGATGTCCGGTCGGGTAGTGACTACCCCAATCAATTAGTTTACTATTAATAAGTGATAAGGCGGTATCTGGAGTCTTGTCACGAAGCAAAATGGAGGAATTTTAACATGGCTCGTATTGCTGGTGTTGACTTACCAAGAGAAAAACGCGTAGAAATTGGACTGACTTATATCTATGGTATTGGTAGAGTAAGTTCAAATAAGATCCTTGAGAAGGCGGGCGTAAATCCTGACATCCGCGTGAGGGATCTGACAGATGATGACGTTAAGAAGATCAGTGCGGTCATCGATGAAGACTACATGGTCGAAGGTGATCTCAGACGTGAGATTGCCCTGAATATCAAGAGACTGCAGGAGATTGGCTGCTACCGTGGTATCCGTCACAGAAAGGGACTTCCTGTCCGCGGTCAGAAGACAAAGACCAATGCCAGAACAAGAAAAGGTCCCAAGCGGACAGTGGCAAATAAGAAGAAGTAAGATTTGGAATGTTTGCTTTGAGAACTGTGGCAGATCAATAAGAAATAGTGCAAACAATTAGTTGAATGAGAAAGTAGGTTAGTTTAAAATGGCTAAAAAAGTTACCAAGAAAGTGACAAAAAAGCGTGTAAAGAAAAACGTTGAACGGGGACAGGCACATATCCAGTCATCATTTAACAATACGATTGTTACATTGACAGACAACGAGGGGAATGCGCTCTCATGGGCAAGTGCCGGCGGTCTGGGATTTAGAGGTTCAAAGAAATCTACTCCATATGCAGCACAGATGGCAGCTGAGACAGCTACAAAAGCAGCTTTGGTACATGGATTGAAATCTGTAGATGTCATGGTCAAGGGACCTGGTTCAGGCAGGGAGGCAGCGATCCGCGCGCTCCAGGCATGCGGTCTTGAAGTGACCAGCATCAAGGATGTGACTCCGGTTCCGCATAACGGATGCCGCCCGCCAAAGCGCCGCAGAGTATAGTGCACATTTTTAGAATGATAGACGGATAATGATTATTCAGCACGACATGCCGCACCCGGTGCGGAGTGTGTGCAAAAAGAAAAGTGGCATGTATGCGCCGGAACAGATGCGTTTTGCGCGCACAGATTTAGGAGGAAAAAAGCATGGCAGTTAACAGAGTTCCTGTACTTAAAAGATGCAGATCTCTTGATTTAGATCCTGTATTTTTGGGATATGATAAGAAGTCTAAAAGAAAATCTCCGAGAGCTGGCAAGAAGATGAGCGAGTACGGCTTACAGCTTCGTGAGAAGCAGAAAGCAAAGTTCATCTACGGTGTTCTTGAGAAGCCTTTCCGCAATTACTATGAGAAGGCGGACAGGATGAAGGGCATGACCGGTGAGAATCTCATGGTTCTTCTCGAGAGACGTCTCGACAACGTGATCTTCCGCATGGGATTCGCCAGAACGAGAAGAGAGGCGAGGCAGATCGTCGGTCACAAGCATGTGCTGGTGAACGGAAAGAGTGTGAAAGTACCGTCATACCTGATCAGTGCCGGAGATGTGATCGAGATCAAGGAGAAGGCTAAGGGCATGCAGCGGTACAAGGATATTGCTGAGGCAACGAACGGCAGATTGGTTCCTGAATGGATGGATGTTGACCAGGAGAACTTCAAGGGTACGATCAAAGAGTTTCCCTCAAGAGAGGTCATCGATGTTCCTGTAGATGAAATGCTCATCGTCGAGTTGTATTCCAAGTAATTCGCGGATAGGCAGAGATAAGAATTTGACAGTAGGAAGTATGCACAGGTGTACTTTCTATTGTTGCACTTATTAACACGTCCATTATAAAGGAGGGTATTTACAGTGTTGGCATTTGATTTTGACAGTCCAAATATTGAAGTGGCGGAAATCTCTGAGGACAAGAGGTACGGTAGATTTATCGTGGAGCCCCTGGAGAGAGGATACGGAATTACACTCGGTAATTCTCTGAGAAGAATAATGCTTGCTTCCCTACCTGGTGCAGCTGTAAGTCAAGTTAAGATCGATGGTGTTCTGCACGAGTTCAGTTCGATTCCGGGCGTGAAGGAAGACGTGACCGAGATCATCATGAATCTCAAAAGTCTGGCGATCAAAAACAGCTGTGAGACGGATGAAGTGAAAAAGGCGATCATCGATTTCGAGGGTGAAGGTGTTGTCAGGGCGTCTGACATTCAGGTGGATCAGGATATTGAGATCATGAATCCGGATCAGGTCATCGCGACATTGAATGGCGGCAAGGACAGCAAACTTTACATGGAAATCATCATTACGAAGGGTAGAGGCTATATCAGCGCTGACAAAAACAAGAGCGAGGATTTGCCAATCGGTGTCATAGCAGTGGACTCAATATACACTCCTGTAGAGAGGGTAAATGTTACCGTGGAAAATACCCGAGTAGGTCAGATCACTGACTATGATAAATTGACATTGGATGTTTACACGGATGCTACCCTCGAGCCGGACGAGGCAGTCAGCCTGGCAGCAAAGGTATTGAGTGAACATCTGAAGCTTTTCATCAATCTTTCCGAGAATGCAAAGAATGCGGAGGTCATGATCGAGAAGGAGGACGATGAGAAGGAGAAGGTGCTCGAGATGAGCATTGACGAACTGGAGCTGTCAGTTCGTTCTTACAACTGTCTCAAGAGGGCAGGTATCAATACGGTCGAGGAGTTGACGAACCGCACATCGGAAGATATGATGAAGGTGCGCAACCTGGGACGAAAGTCTCTGGACGAGGTATTGGCAAAATTGAAAGAGTTGGGCTTACAGCTGAACCCGATCGAGGATTGATCGCGGGAGAGGCGGGCTGAACAGATAGATACGCAGATGCGGTAATCCCGAAGTGTTCGCGTCTGTGCTCAAAGATGGAATATATCAATCAACATTTGACGAGTAAGTCCAAAGGGCGTTGTCATTTGTTCCACCGATGAGGGTAGCCTGCATAATGCCAGCGTGCCGCTGCGTTTTGTGGGTGATGCGTCCTCAAATGAAAGGAGCCTATTATGGCAGGTTATAGAAAACTCGGAAGAACATCAAGCCAGAGAAAAGCGTTATTGAGAGGTCAGGTGACATCGCTTGTAGCCAGCAAGGATGGCAGGATCATCACGACAGAGGCGAGGGCGAAGGAAGTGCAGAAGATCGTGGAAGGTCTGATCGCCTTGGCTGTAAAGGAAAAAGACAACTTTGAGATGGTCAAGGTCACAGCTAAAGTTCCCCGGAAGGACAAGGACGGCAAGAGAGTGAAAGAGGAGAAGGACGGCAAGAGGATCACTGTCTATGACGAGGTGGAGAAGGAGATCAAGAAGGATCTGCCCTCAAGGCTTCACGCGAGAAGACAGATGCTCAAGGTACTGTATACAGTCAAGGAAGTTCCGGCAAAGAATGCAGGCAGGAAGAGAAACACAAAAGAGCTTGATCTTGTGGCAAAATTATTTGATGAGATTGCACCAAAGTATGTTGGACGCAAGGGTGGATATACCAGAATCATCAAGATCGGTCAGCGAAAGGGCGATGGTGCTATGCAGGTAGTACTGGAACTGGTATAACAGAAAATTGTATTTTTGGCGCTCCCATATTCTGGGAGCGTTTTTAGCAATGCACGCGTTATCGCGTTTCCCGTCAGTGCTTTTACGTTTTTTCGGAGGAATGTGTGATATGACAAGAAAAGAGGCATGTTATTATCTGGGGATCCGTGAAGATGCGCCCGAGGATCAGATCAAGAGGGCATATCGGTATAAGGCAAAGCTCTATCATCCGGATGCGAATCCGGCCACAGACACAAAGGAATATTATATCAGGGTGCAGAGGGCGTACGAATATCTGATGAGCGATCCCGGTGATATTCCCGCATCGGGTGCAGCGGCAAGCCAGGCGATGTACGGTAACAGTCCCTTTGGCAGCGCCAGGGCAGGCAGTATGTACGGAAATCCGTCTGCAGCCAATATGGATCACTCGGGTGCGGGACCTGCCAACGCCAGACCTGCCAAGGTGTACGCCAGCACAGCTGCGGCGAAAGCCAGCTACAAGAGGCAGAAGGAGAAGGAGCGTGAGCGCGAGAAGATCCGGAAGTGGGATGCGGAATACAAGAGCAGCAAGAGACGTCAGCAGCAGACACAGCTCTACGGTAAAGAGTATACGGACAGGATGACGGGAACTTCCAGGAGCAGGGAGGACGAAATCCTCGAAAAGATACGGGCAATATGGCTTGCGGAGACGATCAGGCGCCAGATCGAACTCGACAAAGAACACAAAGAGGTGCTGCAGCGGAGAAAGCTGTATCAGGCGTTTATGCAGCAGCAGGTGCGGGACGACGATGGGAAGTGATGGATATGGGAATAATCAAAGTCAAGGATCTGATCTATGAGTATATACGGCGCGACGAGGAAGGCAACGTGGAGGGGATAACGACTGCCGTGGATAATGTCAGTCTCGATATCAGGCAGGGTGATTTCGTGGCAGTATTAGGTCATAATGGCTCCGGGAAATCGACGCTGGCAAAACACTTGAACGCGATCCTGTATCCCACGGAGGGGACCGTGTGGGTGGACGGAAAGGACACCCGAGATGACACTGCAGTGTGGGATATCCGCCAGACGGCAGGGATGGTCTTTCAGAATCCTGACAATCAGATCATCGGTCAGGTCGTCGAGGAGGATGTGGGATTTGGTCCCGAGAACATGGGCGTGCCGACGAAGGAGATCTGGGAGCGCGTGGAGGAGAGCCTGAAAGCGGTGGGAATGTACCAGTTTCGAAAGTTTTCTCCGAACAAGCTGTCCGGTGGACAGAAACAGCGGGTTTCCATAGCGGGGGTGATCGCCATGCACCCGAAATGTATCGTCCTGGACGAGCCGACGGCAATGCTGGATCCGAAAGGACGCAAGGAAGTGATACGCGCGGTCAGGGCGCTGAATGATGTGGAGCGCATCACCGTGATATTGATCACGCATTATATGGAGGAAGTGATCTATGCGGACCGGGTCTATGTCATGGACCAGGGAAAGATCACCCTTCAGGGGACACCGCGGGAAGTGTTTTCCGAGGTGGAACGGCTAAAGGAGCTGCGGCTCGATGTGCCGCAGGTGACACTGTTGGCTCACGAACTGCGAAAAGAGGGATTTCCCATGCCGAGAGGGGTGCTCACAAATCAGGAATTTGCGGATGCGCTGGATCGATGCGTCAGCGAGATGGTTCAGTAGGATACGCCCGGGCGATGAATAAAAGGAGAAGGTGACGATATGCCCATCATATTGGATAAAGTAAGTCACATATACGGAGCGGATACCGCTATGGCGGTGAGGGCTTTGGACAACGTAAGCCTGGTGATACCGGATGGCCAGTTCGTCGGGCTGATCGGTCATACAGGCTCCGGCAAGTCCACACTGGTCCAGCATCTCAATGGTCTGATGAAGGCGACCTCAGGCAGTATATATTTTAATGGTGAGGATATCGATGCGGAGGATTTTGACAAGAAAAGGCTGCGCAGCAAGGTGGGACTGGTGTTCCAGTACCCGGAGCATCAGCTCTTTGAGACGGACGTCTTTGCGGATGTATGCTTTGGACCGAAAAATCTCGGGCTGTCGAAAAAGGAAGTCGAACTGCGCGCTTATGAGGCGATGAAACTCGTGGGGATCGAGGATGCATATTTTTACCAGTCGCCCTTTGATCTCTCGGGCGGGCAGAAAAGACGTGTCGCGATAGCCGGCGTTCTTGCGATGAAGCCGGAGGTGTTGATCCTGGATGAGCCGACAGCCGGTCTTGACCCCAAGGGGCGCGATGAGATCCTGGACCAGATCTCCAGGCTAAAAAGGGAAACGGGCATCACGGTGCTCCTGGTGTCGCACAGCATGGATGACGTGGCGAAGTATGTGGACAGGATCATCGTCATGAACAAGGGCGGTGTTGTGTACGACGACGAGCCGGGGGAAGTGTTCAGACACTGCCAGGAGCTTGAAAAGATCGGGCTTGCCGCGCCGCAGGTGACATACATCATGAAGGATCTGCAGGATCGCGGCTATGATGTCAGCGATGAGATCACCACGATCGCGGAGGCGAGGGATGAGATAAAAAGCTATTTTACGAGGCTTGGGGCAGCGCGAAAGGAAAGATAGGTGGCAGGTTATGCTTAGGGACATCACATTGGGACAATATTATCAGGCGGACTCCGTGATCCACAGGCTCGATCCGAGGGTGAAGCTTGGCACAACGGTCCTGTTTATCATATCCCTGTTTGTCTTTCAGGGATTCGGGGGATACCTGGTGGCGGCGCTGTTTTTGGTGCTGGTGATCAGGCTGTCGACAGTTCCGTTTAAGTTCATGGTAAAGGGAATGCGGTCGATCGTCTTTCTGCTGTCGATCACGGTGATCTTCAATCTGTTTTTGACGCCGGGAGAGCCGATCGTGCGGATCTGGAAGCTGTCGATCACGCAGGAGGGGCTCCGGCTCGCCGTCCTGCTATCGATCCGGCTCAGTTTTCTGATCATCGGATCGTCGGTGATGACACTCACGACCACCCCCAATCAGCTGACCGACGGTCTCGAGAAAATGCTGAGACCGCTGAATAAGATCAAAGTGCCTGTGCATGAGATTGCCATGATGATGTCGATTGCGCTCAGGTTTATACCGATCCTGATGGAGGAGACGGACAAGATCATGAAAGCGCAGCTTGCGCGGTGTGCTGAGTTTGACAGCGGCAATGTGATCAAAAAGGCAAAGAGCCTGGTGCCGTTGCTGGTCCCGCTGTTCATATCGGCATTCCGCCGCGCAAACGACCTCGCTATGGCGATGGAGGCGCGATGCTACAGGGGGGGGGAGCACCGCACCAGGATGAAACCCCTCCATTATGAAAAAAGGGATTACATCGCATACATGATCGTGATCTGCTATCTTGTGGGCGGCGTGGCGGCAGGAAAACTGATGCCGTTGCTGCTTGGCAGTGTGCTCCTGTGAGGACATTGCCGGATCGTGTGCCGGTAACTATACTGGGAACTGTGACGGACATCGGACAGAAAGCATTAGCAGACAGGGAGACAGGGAATCATGAAGAGGGTAATGCTGACCGTCGCCTACGACGGTACGAACTATCACGGATGGCAGCTCCAGCCGAATGTGACGACGATCGAGTCTGTGCTCAACGGGGCGCTGAGCGCACTTTTAAAGGAAGAGACGAAGGTGATCGGGGCGTCAAGAACGGACACCGGCGTGCATGCGCTTGGAAATATAGCAGTGTTTGACACACAGGCGAGAATGCCCGCAGAAAAGTTTGCATATGCATTGAACCAAAGACTACCGGAGGATATCCGGATCCAGGACGCGCGGGAGGTGCCGCCGGACTTTCACCCCAGGCGGCAGGAAAGCAGGAAAACATATGAATACAAGATCCTCAACAGCGCATTTCCGATGCCCGTGTACAGGCTTTATGCGCATTTTACGTATGTGCCTCTCGATGTCTCGTCCATGCGGAGGGCGGCGGCGTATCTGGTGGGAACGCATGATTTTAAGAGCTTCTGCAGTGTGAACACGACAGCGGAGACGACGGTGCGCACGGTCTATGAGATCACTGTGGACAGGTGTGGTGATATGATCACGATCAGAGTGACCGGTTCGGGTTTTCTGTACAACATGGTCCGGATCATAGCGGGGACGCTGATCGAGGTGGGGAGAGGGAATTGGCAGCCTGAACGGATGCAGGACATTTTAAGGGCTTGTGACCGCGCGCATGCTGGTCCGACCGCGCCGGCATGCGGACTGACACTGGTAAAGTATGAGTTTCTGGATTGACAGATTTCTTATTGATAAATTTCCCAATTAGGTATTGACACACCAGGAACCGTATAATATAATAATTCAATGTGGCGACATGCGATTGCGCGATATCAAAGCCCCGATATGTGCAGAGATGTCAGCCCGGGTATCTAGGTGACTTGCTGATCTGCAGGGTGCGGTCCGGACATTCCGCATCGGGGGATCGAGACAGGAATAACCGTCAAAGGAGAGCCGACAGGCTAAGTATATGGAGGTAACATAATGAAAACATTTATGGCTAGCCCAGCTACGATTGATAGAAAATGGTATGTAGTAGATGCTACTGGAATGACATTGGGACGCTTGGCATCAGAGGTTGCGAGCGTATTGAGAGGAAAGAATAAGCCTATTTTTACTCCTCATATTGATACAGGTGATTATGTGATCATCGTCAACGCAGAGAAGATCGCAGTGACAGGCAAGAAGCTTGATCAGAAAGTTTACTATCATCACTCGGATTATGTTGGCGGTATGAAGTCAGCGACACTGCGGGAGAAACTGAACAAGAAACCGGAGGAAGTGATCGAGCATGCAGTGAAAGGTATGCTTCCCAAGGGACCTCTGGGACGTGAGATGTACAAGAAACTCTTTGTATATGCAGGACCTGAGCACAAGCATGCAGCTCAGAAGCCGGAGACATTGACATTTTAATCAGTGTGATGAATAAAGGAGGAAATCAAAATGGCAAAGGCAGCAAATGCTTCAAGATATTATGGAACAGGTAGAAGAAAGAAATCAATCGCCAGAGTATATCTGACACCGGGTACAGGCAACATCACGATCAACAGGAGAGGGATTGACGATTATTTCGGGTTAGAGACATTGAAGGTGATCGTTCGTCAGCCTCTGGCTGCAACAGATACTGTTGACAAGTTTGATGTGCTTGTAAACGTGAAAGGCGGCGGCTATACAGGACAGGCAGGTGCGATCAGACACGGTATCTCCAGAGCTTTATTGCAGGCGGATTCCGATTACAGACCCGTGCTTAAGAAGGAAGGCTTCCTGACACGTGATCCTCGTATGAAGGAGAGAAAGAAGTACGGCCTCAAAGCGGCCCGTCGCGCTCCGCAGTTCAGCAAGCGTTAATTGGCTGTCGGGAGCGTATCAAAATTGCTCAAAAACCCCGGAAAATCAAGGTTTTCCGGGGTTTTCTTA
>CAJUES010000062.1:0-338 GCA_910585765.1 uncultured Lachnospiraceae bacterium
CCGTCCATCTATCAAGCGCAGTATAGGTGGAGTCTGCCCAAAAATAATCAACTGTGGCACTTGTAATTTAATTTCAAATCAATAGGAGGATTTTAGAATGAAGCATTCTTTGATATATAAAAATGGGAAAGTGTGGAGCGTTCCGTCAACATTGGGAAAAATTGACGATGCTGTAAATGAAACGCTGAAGGTCTATGCTACGCTCTGCCGGAAAGACAATCAAAATTGTGAATTATACTTTGACTGTACAAATGAGGACAGAGACATAAAAAATACGGAGTCCTGTTACGCACTGGGAGACATTAGTGCCAAGTGGGAGACAATCAGACCAGAATTAG
>CAJUES010000062.1:348-19762 GCA_910585765.1 uncultured Lachnospiraceae bacterium
GACTGGAGTTCAGACGTGTGCTCTTCCGATCTGTGCCAGATATTAAAAACCGAGAAAATGGAGGATAAGAAAATGGCAGTACAGGAACAGGAAAGCAACAAGGAGGTAAAAGATACTATGGAAAAGCCTGTTGAGACAGCGGCGGAAAATGCCGAAAGCAATCTGCCCCCTATATCAAAAGACAGCCCCTATGCAGTATTAGCTAGGAAGGACGGTTATCAACTGAATATGCAGATATGTGGGGATATGTCAACCATGCGGTCAGATGGTTGCAGGCTGTATTTAACAGATATTCAGACAGGAAAGTTATATATTTCCAGTTCATCAGAGATTACAATTTCAAAAGCAAAGATATTGTCCGCTTGTGACCACTCTGTGATGAACGTATTATCAAATTTCATTGTCGATTTTAGTGAGAATGATAAGAAAAAAGCGTTCGACCGGGCAAAACACTTTCTGGAGGTGGTAACGAATATAACAAATATGCCGTCTTCTCGGTGTATTGAGGATATCCTTAATGATGTTGTTGACTCTATAAAGACAAAAGCAAGTGAGGCAAATGCAAGTGGTGATTCTTCCGGTAATTATAAGTATGACGTACAGGAAGGTACTGTCTCTGTTATATCCGACCAGTTTCAGAAACTTTTGGACGAAATAGACGCAGGCTGTACAAAAACTGTATTCTGCAAGAAACTGAGAATGGTTGAACAGCATTATGGAAAGACCATTATCATAAGCAACAGGAGCGGTACGGGATACGGTTTTAACGATACCAATAATAGAAGGTACTATAAGTTTGTAGCCGACTTGTTCAAGACGGACATTGCGGAGGCTTAATATGAGTACATATAATCTTTTGAATGGATATGTGGGGAGCAAGGCTCCCTACATATCCAAAATAAAAGCATTGTTTGACGATTCCTGTACCAAATATATTGAACCGTATTGTGGTGGTGCCGGAGTCTACTTTTCAAATTATAATGGGAAGTATGAAAAGGAATGGATAAATGATAGTAACCTGAATATTGCCATTCTTTATAAATCGCTCACTAAACCGGAAACCAGAGAGGATACAATAAAAGCATTACTGGACATAAAAAAACCGGATGACTTTGGAACTGCACAGACGCAGTTCCAAAGAGCGAAAAAAGAAATGCTTAAATTGTCTGCCGATTCCCAGTTGCATTATTCAAATTCTGGTGAGTGGCTTAATGATGATGTGATGGTTAAAGTTGCAAGGAATACATTTCTGGCTTACTCCCAGTCTTTTAACTGTTCGGCGGCCAGTTATTCCAAAAATAAATCGGACGAGAAATATCGGTATGAAGTCAGACGGAATCTTGCTAATGTCATGGAGCGGTTGGAGACCAAACCACATGTTACATGCTTTGACGGACTGGAAATTATAAAACGCTTTAGCGGACAACCGGAAATACAATTTCTGATAGACTGGCCTTATGTTGGACTTTACAGAAGGCAGTCTAAACTTTATCAAAGTGAAATGGCTGACCTGTATTCGCATATGATAGGAGCTATCGCTTTGAGCCATAGCAAAGCGGCAGTTGTGATGTGTGGGTACCGTTCTCCCAGAGAAGAAATCCCTACAATCTACGATGCTGTTCTGACTGGAGAAGAATGGCGCTGTTTCAAAATTGCTGATGCGCCGTCACAGTGTATGGTTGTGAAAGCTGGCGAGAAAAAAGCCAAGGCAACAGAATATGTCTGGACAAACCGTGTGCCGGAACGTGCCGGATTGTATGTTTCTCTGCATGACTACAAAGAAAAAATGACACTCAGTGAATACTGGGAGAAGATATATGAGGCTGGCAGGACTGGGATGTTGCCGCCAGATGAAATGCTGGAATATGAATATACTTATAAGAAGTTTTTCAAAAAAGGTTTATTCAATACGAAAGATACAGAACGTGCAATAAAGGAAGTAAAAAACAGGCACATGAAGGAAAAATTGATTCTGTTGACTAATGAATTGGCATTCCGAAATTCTGAATCAATGGATAATGTCATAAACTAAAGCAAGGAAAAAGAGGTAGGAATGTATATGAAAAATGAGACATGCATACATATTGAAACTGCCTACAAAAAGAAAAAAGTGAAAGTCAATTTGAGATTTTCGGAAGAAACGAATGATAAGAATGCCCAATACTTTTATGACCATTTAAAGAAAATTTATATGGAAAAAAGCGAACCAAAGGCTTTTATCCCGGACATATCGGCGTTAAAATGTAATGGATAGGAACTGTATAGAATAAGGACGTGCCCATGGTAATAAAAAACATGGGCACGCTATTTTAAGGAGGAAAATATGGAAAGCAAAAAGGTCAGGACACTATTGAGGGTATCATCAAAACAACAACTACATGAGGATGATATACCACTGCAAAGGGAAGAAACTAAAAATTATATAGCAAAACACCAAGACTGGATATTCGATAAGGAGTACATTGAGAAAGCGGTATCAGCATATAAAAATGGAGTTGAGGATAGGGAAGTCCTCATGCAGATTAAGGAAGATGCCGAAAATAAAGAATTTGACATTCTCCTTACATACATGACCGACAGGATAGGACGAAGGGAAGAATACAGTTTTTACATTAACGCATTATATAAAGCTGGTATAGAGGTCTGGACTGTTAAGGATGGCAAAATAAAAAATGATGAGCATACAGACAGTTTGATTACATATATCCGATTCTGGCAGAATGAAGAAGAAAGCCGGAAGTTAAGCAAAAGGGTAAAGGATGCCTTAATCGACCAGGTGGAAAAGGGGCGGTTTGTAGGAGGCAAAGCCCCTTACGGATATCAGCTTGTAGAAACGTCTGAAAAAGATTCGCACAAGCGAAATCTGCATAAAATGGAGATTGTAGAGCATCAGGCAGAAGTTGTGCGGAAGATATATGACCTGTACATACATAAAGGATATGGATATGAAAAAATAGCAAAAGAATTGAACAAAGCAGGAATACCAGCTATTACAGCGGACAAGTGGAAAAACGGCACGGTATGCAGTATATTGAAGAACCCTATTTACATGGGGTATTATTCAATACACCGCCGGGAAAAGGGGAAGAACTTTAGAAGGCTTGACCGTAAAGAATGGATATTGTCAAAGGAGCAGGTCAAAGATATCGTGATTGTTCCGCAACCTGACTGGGAGAAAGCGCAGGAAATCAGGGAGTCAAGGAAAGCGCATTTAGAGGAAAAGAAAAAGAAAACGCTTGCTTTATATGAAGAACAGTATTCGGCACCGTTCAATCCGAGAGGAAAACTTTCATTATTGGGAATTGCGTATTGCGGTTATTGTGGCAAGCGTCTAAAAAGTGCCGGATATAACAACCACTGGGTCACAAAGGACGGAACAGAGAAAGTGTCCTGCATAGGCAGATACGGATGTCAGGAAAAATGCGCCGAAAGAAGTTATTATTCACAGGATTTTTTAGAGAGTGTCGTGTTTGAAGTGGTTGAGAACTATTTGGAACGGCTGAAAGAGGTAAACGTTTCAGACGAGTTAAATGAAATGAAAAAACAGAAAATGTTGCGCATTGAAAAAGAGCAAAAAAGAATAGCAAAGGAGACAGACAAAAAAACAAGGGATATTAAAACTCTGGAAGATGCACTGCCGGAAGCGTTTCGGGGGGAAAGTGGAATTACTGTTGAACGGTTGTCACGAATGATAGATGAAAAGGAAAAAGAATTAGCGGAGTTGGAGCAGGACAGACTAAGGTTGCAGGAACAGATAGCGCAAGCCAGTATTACCTATGAAGAGTTTTCAAAATTTCTTGATATTGCGCCTAACTGGAAACAGGTATTTAAAGAGTCAGACATTCCCACAAAAAGAATGTTGCTGGCATCACTGATAGAAAGGATTGACGTAAAGGACGAGGATATCAGTATTAAATTCAGGATTAGAATTGAGGATTTTGAGAAACATTCTGGTGACGGGGAGAAAATACTCGAAACTGTTGGCTCGGATACCATTCCGTGTACACGCGGTTCAGCGTGAACGACATGATCGCCAGCGTGTTGGCGTATATCGTGTTCTCGGGCCACGTCGCATAGATCTCGGACGACACGACATTCTTGATGTAGTCCGTGTAGCGCACATAGTAATTGGGCGCGGAGGAGTCCTGCGGAACACCGTCGTGCACGATGACAAATTCGGGGATCACGACGCGGCTCAGGACGATCTCGCCGCTCTCATCCATCGGCTTGATCTCGTCCTCGGGTATTTTTGGCGGGTATTCGCCATACAATGTATGGTCAGGTATGACGATGTCGTCTTCGGTCTCCCCCGGAGGTTCGACCTCGATCGGATTCATGGTGACGGGCTGTACAGCCGTGACATCGGGAAGGATCTCTGTGCCGGAGATATACACGGGTTCATATCCCGGGGCTGTGACGGAGATATTGTATTCTGAGTAGGGCTGGACATCACTGATCTCTGTGCTGTAGGACAGATTGGGGGCAGGAAGCGATATCGTGGAGGTCTGTCCGGAGTCGTCGGTGGTAAGTGTCTGAACGACGGCGTCCGGATCTCCGGAGTAAGATATCGTGATAGTGGCATTATTTACGGGGATAAAGCCCAGCGATGACGTGACGCTGATGGTTAGATCTCCGGAGTAGGCCGGGGTTTCGGCTTTCATAATATTAGACATAAAAATCCCCTGCATATTTTTTTATAATATATGCAGGGGAAGCGTTCGTGTTACTTTATATAATTTATTTCTTCATTCCGGCGCGCTTTCTCAGAGTGGGATCGAGGATCTTCTTGCGGATGCGCAGGTTCTCGGGAGTGACCTCGAGAAGCTCGTCCGTATCGATGAAGTCGAGCGCCTGTTCCAGACTTAGGATCTTGGGCGGAGTGAGTCGAAGCGCCTCGTCGGCACTTGAAGAACGTGTGTTTGTCAACTGTTTCTTCTTGCACACGTTGAGCTCGATATCCTCGCCTTTTCCGTTCTGGCCGACGACCATGCCGGAGTATACCTTCTCGCCGGGACTGATGAACAGCGTGCCGCGCTCCTGCGCGTTGTACAGACCGTAGGTGATCGCCTCGCCCGCCTCAAACGCGATCAGGGAGCCCTGTTTGCGGTATTGTATGTCGCCCTTGTAGGGACCGTAACCGTCAAATATCGTATTTAAGATGCCGTTTCCCTTGGTGTCTGTCATGAACTCGCCGCGGTAGCCGATCAGACCGCGCGACGGGATGGAAAACTCCAGGCGGGCATAGCCGCCGCTTGCCTTGCCCATGTTCTGCAGTTCGCCCTTTCTCTGGCTCAGTTTCTCGATGACAGTGCCGGAAAATTCTTCGGGGACATCGACGTAGGCGAGTTCCATCGGCTCCAGCCTTTTGCCGTTCTCGTCCGTTTTATACAGCACTTCCGCTTTGCTGACAGCAAACTCAAAACCTTCGCGGCGCATATTTTCGATCAGAACGGAGAGATGCAGCTCGCCGCGCCCGGAAACCTTGAAGGAATCAGCGCTGTCTGTCTCCTCGACGCGCAGCGATACGTCCGTGTTGAGCTCCTTGAACAGCCTGTCACGGATGTGGCGGCTGGTCACGTACTTTCCCTCCTGTCCGGCGAGCGGTGAGTCGTTCACGATAAACTGCATGGCGATCGTGGGCTCGCTGATCTTCTGGAACGGAATGGGAACCACGTTGTCGACGGCGCAGAGCGTGTCGCCGATATGGATATCCGAGATACCGGATATGGCGACGATCGAGCCGATGCCGGCTTCCCTGACATCGACCTTGTTCAGCCCGTCGAACTCATAGAGTTTGCTGACTTTTACCTTCTTCTGCTTGTCCGGTTCGTGGTGGTTGCAGATGATGACCTCCTGATTGACGGCGATCGTGCCATTGTCAACCTTGCCGACACCGATGCGCCCCACATACTCGTTGTAGTCGATGGTGCTGATCAGCACCTGCGTGCCTGCCTCGGGATCGCCCTCCGGCGCGGGGATATAGTCGAGGATCGTCTCAAACAGCGGTGTCATGTCGACGCCTGCGCCGTCCTCGTCCAGAGACGCGATCCCTGTTTTTGCGGAGGCGTACACGAAAGGGCAGTCGAGCTGGGAATCGTCCGCGTCCAGCTCGAGAAAGAGTTCGAGCACTTCCTCGACAACCTCGGAAGGGCGCGCCTCCGGCCGGTCGATCTTGTTGATGCAGACGATGACGGGGAGCCTGAGCTCGAGCGCCTTTCTGAGCACGAATTTGGTCTGCGGCATGGCGCCCTCAAACGCGTCGACGACAAGAATAACACCGTTTACCATTTTGAGGACGCGCTCAACCTCGCCGCCGAAGTCGGCATGTCCCGGGGTGTCGATGATGTTGATCTTGGTATTTTTATACATAACAGCTGTATTTTTTGATAAAATCGTGATGCCGCGCTCCCGCTCAATGTCGTTGGAATCCATGACGCGCTCGGCAATCTCCTGGTTTTCGCGGAACACACCGCTCTGCTTGAGCAGTTCGTCCACGAGCGTCGTCTTGCCATGGTCGACATGGGCAATGATCGCTACGTTTCTGACATCTTCTCTTTTCTGTATCATATCGATAAATCCTCCATAATAATCCTCCGCAGTGTGAAAGTTCTCTTTCACACCTTCCTCCTCAAACACGCACAATAGTATAGCACTTACCTCTGTTTTTTGCAATGTTAAAAAAACTTTTCTACGGCATTTCTCAAAAAGCGGCTTAAAGGGATACCGATCTGTGGCACATGGTGTCGAACCGTGTCGAAATGTAGCAAATAAGCGTTTTTCCTGCGATATTTCAAGCTTTATTTACCGTATAAAGTGGCATATGATTTAACTACAAGAACGAAGGGAGAATGAAGAGAATGCAAGAAACATTAAAGACAAAAAACGGGTATCACGAGCAGGTTATCGAAAACAATCAGGTGACAGTTATGGGAGAGATCGTGAGTGAGTTCTCATTCAGCCATGAGATTTTTGGCGAGGGCTTCTATATGGTTGACATTCAGGTGGCAAGGCTGTCTGAGTCCATGGATATCATTCCGGTGATGATTTCAGAGAGGCTGCTCGATGTAAGCGGGGACTTTCGCGGCATGATGGTGGTGGTGAACGGTCAGTTCCGCTCTTACAACAGGCACGAGGAGCATAAAAATAAACTGGTCCTCTCCGTATTTGCGAGGGAGATCGAATTTGTGGAGGAGATCAGCGAGAACATCAAAACGAACCAGATCTTCCTTGACGGCTATGTGTGCAAGGAACCTGTATATAGAAAGACTCCTCTTGGCAGGGAGATCGCTGATCTGCTGCTGGCGGTCAACCGTCCGTATGGCAAGTCGGATTATATCCCGTGCATCTGCTGGGGAAGGAATGCCCGCTATGCCTCCAACTTTGAGGTGGGGGAGCGCTGTCTGGTGTGGGGGCGGATCCAGTCGAGGGAGTACATGAAAAAACTTTCCGAGGATGAGCTGGAAAAGAGGATCGCCTATGAGGTCTCTGTCAGCAAGCTTGAACTCCCGGAGGAGGGCGGGGAAGAGCTGTAGAGGTTCACGCCAGGATCAGTTGGCGTGAACAGTACTCTGCAGAGACATCAGCACAGATAAAAGAGAAATCAACGTTGCAAAATCCTATGCAGTATGCTATCATGTTCGCAGTGATGATTGGTGACGGCGGTGGTATCCGGGGCGTCACGGCGATTGTTCATGGCCGCGCAGAAGAGTGCGGTCATAAGGAAAGGACATAAGGTATAGGTCTATGGAAAAAGGATTGGTACAGGTATACGGTGGGGAAGGACATGGCAAATCCGCAGCGGCGCTTGGCAGGGCGATCCAGGTGGCAGGCACGGGCAGAGATGTGGTGATCATCAATTTTTTGAAAAAATGTCAGAACGAGGAATTTCTCAAAAGGCTGGAGCCGGAGATCAAGACATTTCGGTTTGAGAAGAGTGAGGAGGAATTTGCACAGCTTTCTGACGAGCGCAAGCAGGATGAGATCTACAATATCAAAAATGGCCTCAATTTTGCAAAGAAGGTTCTCACGACCGGTGAATGCGGTCTGCTGATCCTGGATGAGGTCCTTGGTCTGATTGACAATGGCATCATAACGATCGAGGATCTGCGGCATATCCTGGATGCGAGATCCGAGGATGTGGACATTATTTTGACGGGAATACGGCTCAACGACGACGTCTGCCAGCTGGCGGACGAGATCTATAAGATCGAGGCAGTCAATTACAAGATATATTAGTGCCTGCGCTTCGCAGGTGCGGACGGCAGTCCGGACAGCCGTGGCAAAGGAGTCTTTTGGGACTCCTTTATGTGATTTACCGGTTGACAGCCTGCATGCTAAGATATATAATAAGAAAATATAAAAGAAGATTGAGAGATTGGGTAGAGGTTGCGTTTTTTATCAGTACTTCCTATTCAGGTGTCAGGTGCCGTTTAGGTGGGAAGGAAAGGAAAAGACGCCGAAAGCAGGGGCAGCCTGGGGGCTTTTGCTTGGGCGTGCAGTTAAGAGCTGCACGACTGTCATCAGCAGATGGAGAGCTATCAGTATCAGCTGGGTCCGGAGTTTTCCGGTCGGCTGCGTTTTGTGGGAGCATGATGCCGACCATCTAGTGTGTAGATGATCGGTTTTCTTTTATGCGCAGCCCCGTGCAGAGGAACTAAGGAACTGTAGGAAAATATCCTGCCCAAGCTGCATCGGTTATTTTTCTACAGTTCCTAAGCCGCAAAACGGGGCGCGCGGCGAGTAGTGGAGAAGGTTGTCCCCCTGCTCGATTGCACACGGACACTCACAGGAATAAAGCTGGAGAGAAGTCACTCAGCTGGAGGAAAAATGTATTTTTAAGGAGGATTAGTATGTCTATATTCAAAGGAGCAGGTGTTGCGATCGTCACACCGATGAAACCGAACGGGGAAGTGAACTATGAGGTATTTGCGAAGCTGATCGAATTCCAGGTCGCAAACAGTACGGATGCGATCATTGTGTGCGGGACGACGGGCGAGGCTTCCACGCTCACACACGAGGAGCATCTCGAGTGTATCCGCTTCTGCGTGGAGAAGGTCAATAAGAGGATCCCGGTGATCGCAGGAACCGGTTCGAACTGCACCCAGACAGCGGTCTACCTCTCACAGGAGGCGGAGAAGGCAGGAGCTGACGGGCTGCTCATTGTCACGCCTTACTACAACAAGGCTACCCAGAAAGGACTCAAGGAGCACTATAAGCTGATCGCGCAGGCGGTTCGGATCCCCATCATCCTGTACAACATTCCGGGGAGGACCGGCGGTGTGAATCTCCTTCCGGAGACGATCGTCTCGCTGTGTGAAGAGGAGCCGAACATTGTGGGCGTGAAGGATGCGACAGACAATTTTATCCAGTACGCGAAACTGATGGCGCTCGCGAAGGGGAAGGTGGATGTCTATTCTGGAAATGATAATCAGATCGTGCCGTTTCTGTCGCTTGGCGCAAAGGGTGTCATCTCCGTCCTTGCCAATATCGCGCCGCAGCAGACACATGACATCTGTGCGAAGTATTTTGCGGGGGAGGTCGAGGAGAGTGCCAGACTGCAGCTCGAAGCGATAGAACTGATCGCAGCTCTGTTCAGCGAGGTCAATCCGATACCGGTCAAGAAGGCGATGAATCTGATGGGGCTGGAGGCAGGGCCTTTGAGAAGACCGCTGACAGAGATGGAGGATGCGACTGCCGCGAAGCTCGAGGCGGCGATGAGGAAGTACGGTCTTCTGTGATGACAGCATGGTCTGCATACGGACGACAAGGTGAAAGGATATGTTAAAATGACAAAGGTAATAATGCATGGATGTAACGGTAAAATGGGGCAGATGATAACAGGGATCATCGCGTCAGATCCGGAGATCGAGATCGTGGCGGGAGTCGACGCGTCAGATCATATCAGGAATACATACCCTGTGTTTTCCGATATTGAGGCATGTGATATTGCGGCGGATGTAGTGATCGATTTCTGCGTAGCAGAGGCAGTAGACGGACTTCTTGACTACTGTGTGGAGAGGCAGATCCCATGCGTGCTCTGCACGACAGGGCTCTCGGAAGCGCAGCTTGCGCATGTCGAGGAGGCCTCTAAGCGTGTGGCTGTGCTCAAGTCGGCAAATATGTCGCTCGGCATCAATGTGCTGCTCAAGCTACTGAAGGAGGCTGCCGGGATCCTGGTTCCGTCGGGATTTGACATCGAGATCGTGGAGAAGCACCATAACCTCAAGGTAGATGCCCCGAGCGGGACGGCGCTAGCGCTCGCTGACAGTATCAATGAGGAATTTGACAACGAGTATGAGTATGTCTATGACAGGAGCCAGGTGAGGGCAAAGCGCACGGACAAGGAAATCGGGATCAGTGCAGTGAGAGGCGGTACGATTGTGGGCGACCATGATGTGATCTTTGCGGGTGAGGACGAGGTGATCACATTTTCGCACAGGGCATACTCCAAGGCGCTTTTTGGAAAAGGTGCAGTGCAGGCGGCAAAATTTCTGAAGGATAAACCTGCGGGCAGATATGATATGAAGGATGTTGTTCGATAACACGTGTTATTGCGGAGGCTTTGATGGAATTTCGACCTTGTATAGATATACATAACGGGCAGGTCAAGCAGATCGTCGGCAGCTCGCTCGACGACACGGATGACCTTGCCAGGGAGAATTTTGTGGCGGCGAAGGGCGCGGATCATTACGCGCGGCTATACCGGGATAACGGGATAAAGGGAGGGCATATCATCCTGCTCAATCCTGCGTCAAGCCCGTATTATGAGGAGGACAGGGATCAGGCGCTGCGTGCGCTTGCAGCTTATCCCGGGGGACTCCAGATCGGCGGTGGCGTCAATGCTGACAATGCCGCCGCGTATCTCGAGGCGGGAGCTTCCCATGTGATTGTGACTTCTTATGTGTTTCGGGATGGCCATATCAATATGGAGCATCTGAACAAGATCTGCAGGGCAGTGGGGAGAGAACATCTTGTGCTGGACTTGAGCTGCCGCGTGAGAAACGATTGCTATTTTATCGTGACGGATCGCTGGCAGAAGTTTACGGAGGAGAAGGTGGATGAGTGCACGCTTGACATGCTGATGGGCTACTGTGATGAATTTCTGATCCATGCGGTGGATGTGGAGGGAAAGAGTCAGGGGATCGAGGAGATGCTTGTCAGACAGCTCGGGGAGTGGTGCGGCAGACCGGGCAGGAATGCCGTCACGTACGCGGGCGGCGTGCACAGCTATGAAGATATCGAGCTGTTGAGGACGCTTGGCAGGGGGAAGATCAATGTGACGATCGGGAGTGCACTTGACATTTTTGGCGGAAGGCTTGTTTTTGAGGAGGTGCTCAGAAGAATAGGGAGCTGAATCGCTTTCCGACAGGTTCAGGAAAAGCTTCGTGATGTTTGTCACGAAGCTTTTATCAGCAATCTTATAATTTGGTCACGTTCACCGCCTGCGGTCCCTTTTCACTGTTCACAATCTCGAACTCCACGTCAGCGCCCTCGTCGAGGGATTTGAAGCCATCCATCAAAAGTCCTGTGTAATGTACGAAGATATCGTTGCCCGCCTCGTCAGAGATAAAGCCGTAACCTTTTTGGTTGTTAAACCATTTTACTGTACCTTTGTTCATAATATAACCTCCAAGAAAAATTAGCTAACCTCTCGGAATCGCTCCTGAACCTGCACCTGCGGCAGGAATTGAGAGAACGATGTCCGATACAGCATTAATATAATAGCACAGCATTTAACAAATGTAAAGATATTCTGATTCGCTTTTTGGGAACCATGTTTTGCAGTAAGTGGGAGGTGTGTACTTTTTGGCCTATGAGGTTTTACAGGATGAGATCATGTTAACGATTTGTGATGAGGGAGGTGTCAGTGTTGCAATCCGGTGAGGAGACAGGAAAGGGTAAGAAGGTTCGCTATAGTGTGCTGGTCGTGTCAGGGGGGACAAAAGGAACAGACAGACACTTTTCGACAAGCCTGGGAGTGTTTGTGGTCTTTTTGGCGGCAGCCGCCATTTTGACGATAGCGGCGTTGTCGTACTGCTTCGTTCTGGCGGGGGAGCTGAGCCGTGCCAACGACCAGGCGGCGCTGCTCGAGACGCGCGTAGCGGAACTTGCGCGACAGAATGAGGATTTGCTTGCGCAAAAGGTAGAAGTGGCGAAGGAAAATGAGGAGCTGCAGGAGAAGGTTGAGATTTTCAGTGATACCATAAACGGAAAGGTACAGCAGGAGAAGGAGCGGGAAGCCATGATCGCGCAGGCGCATCTTCCCACCGGCTTTCCGCTGCGGGGAACAGCGTCCTACAAAGCGGAGGAGACTGAGCTGGAGGGGAATCCGATCGCGGTGTTCCATGCATCGCAGGGGACAAGCGTGGTCGCGACGGCAGACGGTACGGTCTCCTCGATCGCCGGCGATGCGGGAGCGGGGTATATCGTGATGATCGACCACGGCAACGGGTATTATTCCGTGTATAGAAACGGAGCGGTTCCCAAGGTCAAGGAAGGGGACAGCGTGACGAATGCGACAGAACTTTTTAGTATCGAGACAGGAAAAGAGGATCTGGGATATCAGATCATAGAAAACGAGAGATATATCGATCCGCTGAGCTTCATGGAGACGTATGGCTAAAAGAGGCTCCGGGAGCCTGTTGGGAGCAAGGGGAGGGGGCGGTCATTCCGTCCCCTCCTGTCTGTCGGCAAGCCGTTCGAAGATCAGTTCGTACCCGTCACTGCCATAATTCAGGGAGCGGTTTACGCGGCTTATGGTTGCTGTCGAGGCGCCTGTTTTCTCTGCGATCTCGAGATACGTCCTGTGATCGCGCAGCATGGTGGCGACTTCAAAACGCTGGGAGAGGGAGAGCAGTTCATTGACCGTGCACAGATCTTCGAGAAAATTGTAGCTTTCCTCCTTGGTTTCGAGACAGAGCAGCGCATCGATCAGATGGTCGACGGCATCGGTTCTTATTTTTTTGTTCATGTCTTGATCTAACCTCCTGATCACATCTAATATTTCATATGAAGGCTTTAATGCTGTAAAGTTTTACAGTTTTAAATATTCTAACATATTTGAGGCACCCTGTAAAGTTTGGAACAAGAAAAATAGGCCAATAGTATTGATAAGTAGTTTTGAATACTATATAATATAAGCGAAACAGCAAATTGTGGGGCTTTGTATAGTATAGTGAAAGGCATGGTAAGGCATATGCATATAGACACGAAAGATTTATTGAACAGTATCATGGAAAGCTTTGACAGGATCAGCTATGTGAAATCTTCCGATATACCGAATATCGATCTGTATATGGATCAGGTGACGACGTTCATGGACAAAAATTTCCGCAAGACGACCAGATATCCTGGAGATGACAAGATCATGACAAAGACCATGATCAACAATTATGCGAAGAATGATCTACTGCCGCCGCCGATCAGAAAGAAGTATTCGAGGGAGCACATCCTTGTCCTGATCTTTATATATTATTACAAGGGGATTTTGTCGATCAGCGATATCCAGACATTGCTCGGACCGATCACGGAAAAGTTTTTTCACAATGATGAGGTGTTTGACATAAAGGCCATCTATGAAGAGATCTTTCAAGTGGGGTACGATCAGATCGAGGCGCTCAAGCACCATGTTATGGCGGAGTATGACAGTGCAATGGGGACATTTGAGGACGCCCCGGAGGACAGCAGGGAATTCTTGAAGCTGTTTTCGTTTATCTGTTTTCTGAGTTTTGATGTGTATATGAAAAAGCAGCTGATCGAAAAACTGATCGATGAGATCAGGGAGGGCAGTTTTCGAAAATCGGATCAGAAGGCGGACAACAAGAAAAAAGAATAAACTCGGACGAAAATGTGACGAAATTGAAGATAAAATCTTGAAATTGTCTGACAACAGTTCTATAATAGTAGGGTAGATGGAAAGGAGGTATTCTATGGCTATATCAGCAATCGCAGGATTCTCGGGATTTGGCAGTTATCGGATTTCTTCCATAAACGGCAATCCCTACAGCCTGAACGCCGTGCAGAAGATCGGACAGGATAACGGACGTTCTGGAAAGCCGCTTGTGATCGCTTCCGAGAAGAAGGAAGACTTGTATGTCAAGGATTACGGGGAGCTGGAGGAGCCCAGGAGCACGGCAAGCGGTGATTTTGCAGAGATGCTCGGCATACAGGAAAGCATGCTTTCCCAGAAGGGCGAGGACAGGCAGACGGATTATGCTTCTTATCTGAATGATACCATCGGAATGATGGGATTGCAGAACCGGCTGAGAGATCAGCTTAGCGGAGTGGGATTTACGCCGTTTTCATAAAAATAAAAAAATCCTTAAAAAACACCCGATAAGGGTGTTTTTTGTTGCAAAATATGGAAAAATGTAGTATTATGTCTAAATCTTGAGAAGGAAGTCTAGGTGTGTCTATAGACTCCGGGAGTTGATTGTTTAGAACTAGGAGGGAAATTTTTGTGAGGGGAAATTCTGGATTTTTTGGTGTCAGGAAAATTGTGGCGTTTTGTCTTGCGGTGTGTCTGTGCGTATTGTCTGGCGGCAGCCTTGCGGCAAACGCAAAGGAGTCAAAACCTGCGTACGTGATCATGGTAAACCGCGCAGCGAATTGCGTGACCGTATATGAAAAGGATGCGGGCGACGGGGAGCTGGTGCCGGTCAAGGCATTTGTCTGCTCCTGCGGGCGGGAAGGGCACGAGACACCGCTCGGGACATTCAAGACGAGCAATTATTACCAGTGGAGACTGATGGTGGATGGCTCCTACGGTCATTATGCAGTGCGGTTCAATAAGGGGATCATGTTTCACTCGATCCCATACTACACGAAGAATGCCGGAAATATGGAGTGGGAGCAGTTTAACCTGCTGGGGGAACCCGCTTCGCTTGGCTGCGTAAGGCTTACCTGTGCGGATGCAAAGTGGATCTATGACAATTGTAAGGCGGGCACGGAGGTCATTGTGTACGATGATGCCGAGAATCCGGGACCGCTGGGCAAACCGGAGGAAGTGAAGCTCACGGCGGATAATCCTATGAAAAAGTGGGATCCCACCGACACGAGCAGTATGAATCCCTGGAACCAGGTGAGACCGACGCTGTATCTGACGGGTGGAACCGGCGGGGATGAGACGCTGATGCTGCCGGTTGGCGCATCCCAGCATGACATCTACAATGCGATCGGGCTGATGGATGCGGCAAAGGGTGTCTATGGTTCCGGCGAGTATATCATCAACGTCTCTGGAAACTATGATCTAAGCCGGCAGGGGACATACAACATCTCTGTGCTTGGTGTCGGTGCGTTTGGCGTCAGGACAGAAAAAAATATGACATTGTGCGTCGGGTAACGGATAAAAAGTATTCTATGAATTAGTGCAATAAACGGATCGAGCAGAGGAAGTGTCTTCCCCTGTTCGATCTATTTTGCCTGTTCCGCAAAGGTGTTTGTCACCAAATCTTTATATGGAACGTACTCCTCAAGCTCCCCGGCTTCCATGAGGATATTCTGCAGGAGTGTGAAGCTGTCCTCCGTGTAGACGAGATCTGCCTTCCACGTATCCTGTGCCTGATAGCGCGCCACGATCGTAGTGATCGTGTCAAGCTCTGTCTCGGGAAACTGTGGTTTGATAACAGATGCTATTTCTTTTGCTGAATGGTTTGATACATAGTTCATTCCCTTCTGGAGCGCCTTGGTAAAAGCAAGCAGTGTCTCGGGATTCTCCTCAATATAGCTTTTTCTCGCGCTGAACGCAGTGTAGGGCACATATCCCGAGTCGACGCCCAGGGAGGCGACAATGTAACCTTTCTGCTGGGTTTCGAGCGACGTGGCGTGCGGTTCAAACTCGACGGTGAAGTCGGCATATCCGGCATCACCTTCCTTGGCACCGGAGAAAGCGGCGGCGGTAGATCCGAAATCAATACTTGTATCAATGGTCAGGTCTGTGTCGGGATCGATCTGATTCATCTTGAGAATGTACTCAAATACCATCTGCGGCATGCCGCCCTTGCGCCCGCCGAGAACGTAAGTACCTTTTATCATATTCCAGTTGAAGTTTTCGATGGGAGTCCTGCTCACGAGGAAATTTCCGGCGCGCTGGGTCAGCTGCGCAAAGTTCACCGCGTAGTCCTGGGCACCCTGCAGGTATGTATATACGGACGCTTCACTTCCCATAAAGCCGATGTCTGCCTCGCCTGTGAGCAGTGCCGTCATGGTCTTGTCTGCCCCATACCCGGTCACGAGTTCGAGGTCGATCCCCTCATCCGCAAAATATCCCTCCTCGATGGCAACATACATTGGCGCGTAGAAGATGGAATGTGCGACTTCGTTCAGCGTTACTTTTTTGGCAGAGCTGTCGGATCTGGAGGAACCAGGTGTTTTTCCGCATCCGACGGCGAGCGTGGATAGGAGGAGCACGACCGTCAGAAGAACTGCGAGAGGTTTTATTTTTCTCAGATTTTTCATAATCTTCCTCAAAATGATGTTTTGATTATCATATGCGCCAGGTCAGGCAAAAGTGAATGATAGTGGTGAAAACGTGAGGCAAAGTGTCGACATTTCATCGTTTTGCACAACTGTGCCAACGTTACGGAAAGTGGCTGCCCGAATATGGAAAATCGTGTGAAACAGCGAAAAGAATTGAAACAGTGATGCTTTAATGGTATAATAAATCAGTCAAATAATGGAAGAATAAAAGGAAAAAGGAAAATGGGGCTTTATGATACATTGAACGAACAACAGAAAAAAGGTGTCTTCACCACGGAGGGACCAGTGCTGATCCTCGCAGGCGCGGGCAGCGGAAAGACGAGTGTGCTCACGAGACGCATCGCGTATCTGATCGAAAATATGGGGGTGAGTGCGTGGAGCATCCTGGCGATCACATTTACCAATAAGGCGGCGGGCGAGATGCGTGACAGGGTGGATGAAATCGTGGGGCACGGCGCAGAGAGCATCTGGATATCGACATTTCACTCGACCTGCGTGCGGATCCTCAGGAGACATATCGACCGGCTGGGGTTTGATTCCAACTTTACCATCTACGACATGGATGATGCCAAGAGTGTCATGAAGGATGTGTGCAAGCGGCTGGAGATCGACACAAAGCAGCTGAAGGAAAAGACGATCCTGGGTGCGATCTCTTCCGCGAAGGACAATCTCATCTCGACGACAGAATATGAGATGTCGGCGGCGGGCGACTTTTACAAAAAGAAGATATCGGCTGCGTATGCGGAGTATCAGCTCACGCTGAAAAAAAATAACGCACTTGATTTTGATGACCTGATCACGAAGACGGTGGAGCTCTTCAAAAGCTGCCCGGAGGTGCTCGAGAATTATCAGAAACGCTTTCAGTATATCATGGTTGACGAGTACCAGGACACGAACACAGCGCAGTTTGAGTTGATCAGGCTCCTGGCACAGCGCAGCAGAAATCTCTGTGTGGTGGGTGATGACGACCAGTCTATATATAAGTTTCGAGGGGCAAACATCAGAAATATCCTTGACTTTGAGCAGGTCTATCCTGAGGCGGCGGTGATCAAGCTGGAGCGGAATTACCGTTCCACCCAGAACATCCTCGATTCCGCGAATGCGGTGATCGCGAACAATACCAGAAGGAAGTCGAAGGCGCTCTGGACAGATAAGGGGGCGGGAAACCGTGTCCATTTCAGGGCATTTGACACCGCATATGAGGAAGCTGAATACATAGCAGGTGATATCAAACGAAAGAAGCGGGAACTTGTGGGCGACTACAGGGATTGCGCGGTGCTTTACAGGACAAATGCGCAGTCGCGCCTTCTCGAGGAGAGCTTCGTCGCGCTGAATATCCCCTACAATGTGGTGGGCGGTGTGAATTTCTATGCGAGGCGGGAGATCAAGGACATTCTGGCGTACTTAAAGACGATCGACAACGGCAGGGATGACCTGGCGGTGAAGCGTATCATCAACGTGCCAAAACGCGGGATCGGTGCGGCGAGCATCGCCAAAGTTCAGGACTACGCAGACCACATGGGACTGAGTTTTTATGAGGCGCTGCAGCATGTGGATGAGATATCGACGCTGGGCAAAGGCAAGTCCACAGATAAACTCAGGGATTTTGCGACGATGATCCGGATGTTCCGCACGAAGCTGCAAAACAGCTCTCTGGAAGATCTGATAACTGATGTTATAGAAACAACCGGCTATGTGAGGGAGCTCGAGGAGTCCGGCGAGGAGGATTCGGAGGACAGGGTGGAGAACATCGATGAGCTGATCACAAAAATGGTAAGCTTTGAGCTGGAGTGCGAAGAGCTTGGCGAGGAGGCTACGCTGTCTGCATTTCTTGAGGAGGTGGCGCTGGTGGCTGACATCGATAACGTCGACAAGGATGACAACCGTGTGTTATTGATGACGCTGCACAGTGCGAAAGGGCTTGAATTTTCCAGTGTGTATCTGTCAGGACTGGAAGATGGGATCTTCCCGGGATATGTGACGATCAACTCGGATAATCCCGAGGACATCGAGGAGGAGCGGCGTCTCGCCTATGTGGGGATCACGCGGGCGAAGGAGGATTTGACGATCACATACGCGAAGGCACGGATGATCAGGGGCGAGACACAGTACAATCCGATCAGCCGGTTTGTCAGGGAAATCCCGGATGCGCTCCTGGACAGCAAGATCCCTGGTGTCCGGCGATGGGAGACAGAGGAGTACGCGGATGATTCATGGGAGAAAAACATCTTCAAAGCGAAGCCGTTCCAGGCAGGCGCAGCTGTCGCTACAGGAAACAGGGCACTAAATGATACCGTGTTTGACAAACCGCAGAACAACTGGGAGACAGCAGCTCAGATGATGGCATCTATGGGACAGCCTTCAAAGCCTGTTGCGGAAAAATCAGGGACGACAAGGCAGGCGGTGCCGCAGCGCACAACACAGCCGGCTGCAAAGAAGGATTTGTCCGAGATCCTGGCATCGCGCCCGAAGGCTGTCGCAAAGAAGAAAGAGACTCCGGCAAAAAACAAGCCATATATCGCAAAGTCCCTGGATGGACTCACGAAGGGAGCACCGCCGATATCGGCAGATGGTCCAGGATATGCGGCGGGCGACAGGGTATGCCATGTGAAGTACGGGGAAGGCACGGTGGTGGATATAGTGCGGGACACGAGAGACTTCAAGGTGACAGTGGCGTTTGACGAGTACGGCAATAAGATCATGTACGCGGCGTTTGCAAAGTTGAGAAAGGTGTAAAAAATTCGTGACAGTTCAGCCTTCGGACTGCTGTTACAAGCATCAAGCCATGCAAAAACTGCTTCGCGGTTGGATTGATGCATCTCAACCACTATGCTTTCTCACGGACTTTGCGGCGGAGTGCGAAGTCCAGGGCTGAACTGTGACGTTACTGTTCACTCGTCAATAAAAGTAGTGAAAAGCGTGCGCCAAAATGCTTGCA
>CAJUES010000063.1 GCA_910585765.1 uncultured Lachnospiraceae bacterium
CTAAAGTGCAAGCATTTTGGCGCACGCTTTTCACTACTTTTATTGACGAGTGAACTGTAACTTTAGAATAGCCCACTGCCTACTTCAACCGCGTGTACAAAATCTCCATTTTTCCGCAGTCTGTCGTGATCTCGAGAATGACGCTGTTGATGATATTGTAGTCCGTCTCATTGTACTCATGGACATACAGGTCACTATTGAACCGGATCCCGCCGGTCCCGCTCTCCTCGATCGCACCCATGGCGTATGTCGTGATGATATTTCCGATCTCCGTGAGCGCAGACCGCTCGATCTCGTCAAGGAAATCCAGGTGCGGCAGCGCCATCCCGCTGATCTTATTGTACAGGATCCTGGCAAGTTCCTCAGACATCCCGTACAGGAACAAATGTTTATTCGTCCCCACCGCGATCGTGCGCACAATGACTGCCCCGTCCACATTCCCCTTGTAAATACAGTTCTTTACCTCCAATATCGGGATATCGTACATCTCCGTGAGCAGCTTGTGCGCCACGTTCCCGATAAAGCTCTCCGTGTCCGCAAAGGACTCCATATTCTGCAGCGGTATGTTCTTTACGATCTTCCGGTCGCAGACACAGACATGGTTGACCAGCCACGCAAGCATCGTTCCGATAAAGCTCTTCAAGGTCTTTGCCGTAAAATCCCTGCTCAGCATCTCCTTATACACCTGAACCGTATTTTTGAAGTCCATATGGATCCTGATATGCTGCGCATAGCTCACATACTTCTTTTCCCGCTGCAGCGCCTCCTCGGTATCAAAGTGAAAGACCGTATAATCCACCAGGAAGTCGATGATCTCCATACACTTTTGCTTATTGCTGTTCCTGTCACTGCTCTTGGCAATCTCCAGCAGCTGTTCAATCTTGTCAAACAGTTGACGATGCTGCTCGTCAATCTTGTCAATCCCTACCTTGTACTCTTCTTTCCATAAACCAGCCATACTTTTGTCCCCTTTTTACTTCATTTTCTTACATTTTAGATGCTCTCCGGCACCTGACGTCCATTATATCATCCGCTGGAAAATTTTTCAAGAGATCCGGCGCATCCGGCGGCTGTGCAGTCCACAACTCTAATTTCTGTCTAGATGCATCAGGCCAACCGCGAAGCGGTTTTTGCATAGCTTGATGATTGTAACAGGAGGCCGAAGGCTGAACTGTTACCTGCCCACAGTACGCCCGACAGATCCGGTGCGTACGGCGCCATCAGAATGATGAAGTCCCGGCACAGTCTTGTCACGTCGGGGCTGCACCTGTCATCCTGCCCGCTATCCGTCTTGCCGGATGGCGCGCCATGCGGGACAGCCGCAGCGACGGCATCAGCGTGGAGCGAAGTCACGATCTCTCCTATTCTCAGTTCTTTTTGATATACATTCAAAAGCCCCATCATAGCTGATACCATATTGTGTCTGTTTGACATGGTGTTTCCCCGGCTGATACACTTCCTGATCTTTGCCGCCGTGTCCTCCAGCGCCCTGTCCATCCTGCCGATCCCCGCCGCGAGGAGCATGCCGTCACCGGGGCTGTAGCGCCCGCGTCTGTTCCACTCGTCCGCAGCCAGCACCATCTTCCTGTATCTGCAGAGGAATTTGTAGATCCCCTCCAGCGCCCCCTCGTTCCAGCTGTCATAGTACGGGGCATCCTTCTCCCTGGGCGTTTTTTCAAACAGCAGGTAGAGCCTCAGACAATCTGTGCCGTAGTCCATCACCAGATCCTCGTCAAACACACGCTTTCCCGTCTCTTCCAGCCATTCCAGCAGGGATCTGTCGCACGCGAAACTGTCGGGGATATCACACCCTGACAGTTTTTTTGCGTTGTATTCGATCTCCCTGTGGTTCATCGGCGTCAAAATATCATTGACCATTTTGCCTCCTGCCGTTGCCGGGCACAGTGTCTGCGCCCGGCCTGTGTATTATTTTGCCACAATATTCAGGATCCTGCCCTTCACATAGATCTCCTTTACGATGTTTTTTCCTGTTGTGAGCTCTCCGATCACAGGAATCGCATGTGCCTTTTCCTTCACGGAAGCCTCGTCCTCGTCGAGTCCGACCATCAGCGTCGCCTTCACTTTGCCGTTGATCTGCACGGCGATCTCCACTGTGGACTCCACAGTCTTTGCCTCGTCATACTCCGGCCATCTCTGCTGGTAGACCCTGCCCTGTCCGAAGTGCATCTCCCAAAGCTCCTCCGTCATATGCGGCGCTACCGGGTTGAGCAGCAGGATCAGCGTCGCGTACTCGCCCTTTGTGATGCTGTTTGCCTTGTAGAAATCATTGACAAGCGACATCATCGCCGCGATCGCGGTATTGAATTTCAAGCCCTCAAAATCGCCCGAAACCTTCTTGATTGTCTGGTGTATCTTTGTCTCCAGCTCCTGGCGGTAGCCTTCGCCGTCAATCAGCATATCCTGCAGTTTCCAGACGCGGTCGAGAAAACGCCTGCAGCCCTTCACACCCTCCATGCTCCACGCGGCGCTCAGGTCAAACGCCCCGATAAACATCTCGTAAGCTCTGAGCGTATCCGCGCCGAACTCATCAACCACATCGTCAGGATTGACCACATTTCCCCTTGACTTGGACATCTTCTCGCCGTTCTCACCGAGGATCATGCCGTGCGACGTGCGCCTCTTATAGGGCTCGATACACGGAACCAGATGCTGGTCATAGAGGAACTTGTGCCAGAATCTCGAGTAGAGCAGATGGAGTGTCGTGTGCTCCATGCCGCCATTGTACCAGTCCACCGGCATCCAGTACTCGAGCGCTTCCTTTGATGCGAACTCCTCGTCATTGTCGGGATCGATATAGCGCAGGAAATACCACGAGGAACCTGCCCACTGCGGCATGGTGTCCGTCTCGCGCTCCGCCCTGCCGCCGCACTTCGGACAGGTCGTCTCGACCCAGTCGCGCATCGCCGCAAGCGGTGACTCGCCCGTGTCCGTCGGCATATAGCTCTCCACCTCCGGCAGCTTCAACGGAAGCTCGCTCTCGTCAAGCGGAACATATCCGCAGCATGGGCATTTCACGATCGGTATCGGCTCACCCCAGTAGCGCTGACGGGAAAATACCCAGTCGCGGAGCTTGAAGTTGACTTTCCTGTGGCCGATCCCCTTCTCCTCGAGCCAGTCCGTTATGGCTGCCTTGGCGTCCTTTACTTCCATCCCGTTCAGGAAGTCCGAATTGCAGAGCTTTCCGGTGGCAACATCGGTGTACGCTTCATTCTGCACATCGCCGCCGGCTACCACTTCTATAATGGGAAGCCCGAACTTCCTGGCGAAATCCCAGTCTCTGGTGTCGTGTGCCGGTACTGCCATGATCGCGCCAGTGCCGTATGACATCAGTACATAGTCCGAAACCCACACCGGGATCTCCTTGTCGTTGACAGGATTGATCGCCGAGATCCCCTCGATGCACACACCGGTCTTGTCTTTTGCAAGCTCCGTGCGCTCGAAGTCCGATTTCCTGGAAGCCTGTTCCCGGTACGCCGCGATCTCGTCGTAATTGCCGATCACATCCTTATATTTCTCAAGCAGCGGATGCTCCGGGGAAATGACCATATATGTCGCTCCGAACAGTGTATCTGGTCTGGTCGTATAGATCAGAAGCGTCTCATCCTTGTCCTTGATCCTGAACGCTACCTCGGCGCCCTCAGAGCGTCCGATCCAGTTTTTCTGGGAAACCTTGACCTTCTCAATATAGTCCACATGATCGAGACCTTCGATCAGCTTGTCCGCGTAGTCTGTGATCTTGAGCATCCACTGGGACTGCATCTTTCGGATGACCTCGGAGCCGCAGCGCTCGCACACGCCGTTCACAACCTCCTCGTTGGCGAGTCCCACCTTGCAGGAAGTGCAGAAATTGATCGGCATCTCGCTCTTGTATGCAAGCCCTTTCTTGAACAGCTGCAGAAAGATCCACTGTGTCCATTTGTAATATTTCTCATCCGTCGTATTCACTTCCTTGGACCAGTCGAAGGAGTAGCCAAGTGCCTTCAACTGATTCTTAAAATGTTCCACGTTGTTTCTGGTGACGATCTTCGGATGGATCTTGTTCTTGATCGCATAGTTTTCCGTCGGCAGACCGAACGCGTCCCAGCCCATCGGAAACAGTACGTTATATCCCTGCATCCTGCGCTTTCTCGACACGATATCCATCGCCGTGTACGGTCTCGGATGCCCCACGTGAAGTCCCTGCCCCGACGGGTATGGAAACTCTACCAGCGCGTAATACTTTGGTTTGGTCCTGTCCACACCGACCTTGAACGCCTCCTCCCTGTCCCAGATATCCTGCCATTTTTTCTCAATGTCCTTTGGAGAATACTCTTTGTTCATCTCTTTTTGCTCCTTTTCAGCGCCCCGCTATCGCCGGGGACGCTTATTTTTCTAATATTTTCTATACAATACGCTCATGAGATATTGTATCGCAATCATTTTTATATTGCAAGGTTTTATTTCCTCATTTCCAGCGCCCTGATGATCAGCTCCGCGCACTGTGTCTTGGTGAATGTGCTGGAATCAAGGGAGAGCGTGTAGTTTTCGACCCTGCCCCACTCCCTCTGCGCGAAGTATCTGTAGTACATTGCCCGGGAGCGGTCTTTCTGCTCGAGCTCTCTGCGGATGCGCTCCTCCTGCCCCGCCACGCCCTCGTGCCGCTGAACCCGTCTCACACGATGCTCCATACCCGCGTGGATAAAGACGTGGAATACATCTTCCCGGCCGCGCAGGATGTAGTCCGCCCCGCGCCCCACGATGACACAATTTCCCTTTTCGGAGATGCTTTTGATCACCCTGTCCTGCGCCTCCTTGATCTCCTCGTAGGGCACTTCCTGTTTTTTGCAGTGCGGTATAAAGCCGCTCTTCATATCGATATAATCCTGGTCGGACATATTTTCTCCGTTTTCGAGTATGAACTTTTCGTCGATGCCCATCGCTCTTGCTGCGGATGCCACGATCTCCTTGTCATAAAATGCATATCCGAGTTTTTCCGCCAGCAGTTTTCCTATTGTGTGTCCGCCGCTTCCTGTCTCACGGCTGATCGTTATGACCATAGATCTCCCTCCTTGTTCTGTCTCCTACTTATCCCCGCCCGCCTTGAAATTATAGACGGGTCTGATCACTTTGTCCACCGCGACTGTATCGCCGACCACCTTGAGCATATCCTCTATACTGCGGTATGCAAACGGTGACTCATCGAGCGTATCTTTGTTGATGCAGATGGAATAAATGCCTTCCATCGCTCTGCGAAACTCCGAGACAGTATGGTGCTCCTTCACCTCGGACCGCCTGTATATCCTGCCGGAACCATGCGGTGCCGAGCAGTTCCAGTCCTCGTTGCCCAGCCCTTTTCCCAGGATGATCCCGTCGCGCATATTGATCGGAATGACGACCGGCTCCCCCACTTTAGCGCTGATCGCCCCCTTCCTCAGGAGCGGTACATCAGCAGAAAAATCGATGTAATTGTGGATGCAGGTATAGCTGTCCAGCACCTTCCATTTCATGCCGCGCACGATCTCGTCAACCATCGCCTCCCTGTTGAGTCCGGCAAACTCCTGCACGATCTCCAGATCGTGCAGATACTGTCCGAGCAGTTCTCCCTCCAGGCAGGTCAGGTCATACGGGGCATACCCCTGCTTTTTTGTCTGCGACGCCTTCTGTCCTTCTCTTAGATAATACTCCGTCACCTCCACCCCGAGATGGCGGCTGCCGGAATGGATCACAAGATAAAAGGCGCCCTCCCCGTCACGGTCTATTTCAATAAAATGATTTCCGCCGCCCAGCGTTCCGATGCTGCGCTCCGCCTTCGCCTCGTCGACCGCCTTATAGCAGTGCAGCCTGCGCAGCACTGCCTTATCACAGAGCCTGTGGTTTGTCTTTCTGACCGCCCCGCCGACGGGAACATTGTCGCGTATGACGGTGTCCAGTTTCTGGCACTCCATGCCTTTTGTCCTGATCCTTGCGATCGTCATGCCGCATCCGATATCCACGCCGACAAGGTTCGGCATCAGCGACTCCCCCACAGTCATGGTCAGCCCGATCGTTCCCACCTTGCCAGGATGCACGTCCGGCATCACGCGGATCCTGCTGCCCGCGGCACTGGGGTGGTCGCAGATCATCTGCAGCTGTTTCCTTGCGTAGTCATCGATGGCATACTGCTCGTTGTCTGTCGTGTACACGAGCGCGTTTGTGTATTTTCCAAATATTGTAATCATAAAAACTCCTTCTATATCATCATTTTATACAAATCTTTATGCTAATCCGTTATCACATCCGGGTGTTTTCTGTCCCTCTTTCCGGTAACAAAAAAACACCTCGTATAAAGGTGTTTTTATCCGCATCATTCTGACTACAACAAAAAGATCCTTATTGCATTCTGAGGACAATCACACCTTTCCGGCAGGTTATCAAATTTTGTAGGTTGTTCATGATGTGCTGCATTTTGTCCTCCTTGTCGAAACCGGGTTGATCGTTGCTCGCAAAGTTCGTGCGCTTTGCTTTGAATCATGTGTCAGCAGTGTCCTCTGTGGTGTCCGCCCCTTCTGCCGTGGCAGCCGCCGTAATACCCATATCCACCATAGTATGTGCCTGTGCCGTAGCTGCTCGGTGCGCTGTAGGCTGACTGTACAGGTCTGCCGTGATCGTGGCAGTGGTCGCAGATGCCGTCGCCGTCCGCATCGGTATAATAATCGCAGAGTCCGTCATAATTCGCATCGGTGTAGCAGTGAAGATCACAGATACCGTCACCATTCTCATCCACAAAATAATGATTTCCGCATACGCCGTCACAATCCAGATCCCTGAAACAGTCTCCGAGATTACAGCCACCGATATGACAAGTTGCTGGCGGAAGCTCTGCCGCATCAACAGAAGCCGCGGGAGCCAGCGCGATCATACAAGCAAGTCCCATAGCCAACATTTTCCTCATGTATCCTACCTCCTAATAAAATAAAGAAAAACCGTTGCTTTTCTTAACCATATCACACTTCCCCGGCTTTTTCAACCTTTATTTGCGGTTTTTCCCAACTCCCGGATCTCCCCTTTTGCCTCCGTATCGTCCATGACGATCTCGCCCACCGAGGGGACTGTGATCAAGCCCGAGCGTGGGTTCTTAATGCTCAGGACAGGCGTGGTGATCCTGGCATCCACATCCGACTTCTCAAAACATAGATCCGCATCCAGCATCTCGCAGTCGATCATCCTGAGGTTCTTGCAGTAGCACAGCGGCTGTGTGCCGATGATCTTACAGTGCTCAAACGTCAATCCGTCCGCATACCATGCCAGGTATTCTCCCTTGACAATACTGTCCCGCACCACGATATTCTCACCGTGCCAGAAAGCGTCCTTTGTGTCAAAGGTGCAGTTCTCAAACAATGCGTTCCTGATGTACTGGAAAGAATATTTCCCCTTGAACACCACATTCCTGAACGTGATATTCTCGGAACGCATCATGAAATATTCGCTCTCCGCAGCAGAGTCTTCCATCTCGATTCCGTTGACGGACCATCCAAACTCCGGCGACAGGATATCACAGTCACGGATGACCACATCGCTGCACTCCCTGAGCGCCTTGATACCGTGCATTTTCGTGCCCGTTATCTCTATGTGGTCGGAATACCACAGTGCGGCGCGGCACAGCGGCGTCATCTCAGAGTCGCTTATACCAAGATTATGTACATGCCAGAACGGATAACGCAGGTTGAAAAAACACCGCTGCGCCTGTATGTCCGACGCTTCCTTAACCGCGCTCTCCCCGTCTGCCGGACCGTCAAATGAACACTCCCGCAGGATTACGCCCTCACTTCCGTAAAACGCTCTCTCCTCATCAAATACCTGTTTCTCAATTATCTTCATCTGCCCTCATCTCCATCCACGAAATTTTCACAGCCACTTCGCCCTGATCCGGCTGCTGCTCCTTCCAAGCATATACATTAGTATAGTATCTTTGTCGGAAATAGGCAAATAAAATAATTATAATCTTATTTAACGATCTTATTTTTCCTGCGGGCGCACGCTCTCGCCCTGCTTCAATTCCTTTGTCGTGTGGATGACCACCTTCGTATCCGCGCTGATCGTTCCGGATTCGATCGCCGCAAACCTGTCATTTTTGTCCTTGACCTGCACTTTTAACCTCTCGACGTAGTACTCACTCCCAAGGATCCCTTCCTTCTCGTTGAGCGTATAGATGAAATACCCGCCTGACTCCTCAGTGACAACGTCGACAGGGAGTGTCAGGTCATGATATTCGCCCTGCACCGACTTCTGTACGGTCCCGCTCAATCCGGGCTTGCCCACGCCCTCCGGGAGCATGCAGACGAGATCATAGCCATTCTGCATATTTTCCGTGAAATAGTCCACCGTGACTTCCATCTCCGACTGCCCGTTCAGTTTCAGGCTCACTGTGTCATTCAGGTGCACGTGTTTTCCCTGTTCTTTTGTGATACTGAACTTGAACTGACACGGACGCTGCATATCTGTCATCAGGACCGCTGCAGTGTCCGATGTCCTGCCTCCGACCTCTACCTGGATCTTTGAAATGATCCCGTCACTTTCTGCCTTTATCTCGCCCTTTTGCTTTTTTAACGCATATAGACTTGCAAGCTGCGCCTGGATCTGCTTTATGTCGAGCTCATAGATCGCCGCCGAAGAGTCCGCCCTTTCCGTCACCTGCGCACTCGCGATGTCCCGCTGTTTCTGCCGCAGCGTCACCTCGCGGCTGTAGCTCACATCATTGTAATTTTCTTTCGCTTTCTGTACATTTGCCTCAAGTGCCAGCCGCGTATTCTGCCACTCGTCAAACTTCAGCTCCTCCGCCGAAAAGTCGGGCTGCTCCACCACGCCTCTGCTGTGTTTTGTCAGCGCATCCTGCAGCACGAGCAGCTCTGCGTTCGCCCTCCTGATCCGCTCCTGCAGTTCCTTGCGCGCTGCAATTTCCTCGTCTGTCAGATCCTGGTCCTTGTCATCCGCCGGCGGATCCGCTGTGCTGTCATCCCCTTTTCCTAAATTGTCCGCGTCGTCCGCCGGATTGTCATCTGCACCCGCACTGTTGTCGGCATCTCCGCTGCCGTCATTGCCATCATTGCCATCGTTACTATCATTGCCGTCACTGCCATCGTCACCAGCAGTATCGTCATCAACAGTGTCGTTATCATCAGTATCGTTGTCAGCATCATCAGCATTGCCGCCAGCATTCGCATCGCCGTCTGTATCCTTATCTGTATCACTGTTATCACCACCGCTATTGTCATCGTGACCGGCACTGGTATCACCGGCACCGCTGTCTGTTGTGCCATCCGCCTCCGTGCCGCTGTTGTCCGCGCCGGCATCCGTTCCCGCGCCGGCGCTGTCCCCTGCCGCGCCCGAGAGTACTCTGTTTTGCCCCAGCCAAGCCAGCTGTTCCTCCAGATCCCGGATCTCGCGCTCTTTTGCCGTGACCTGGTCCGTGATACTGTAGCCTCTGTTCACCCAGTCGTGGTAATCGTCCCACGCCTCCCGGCGGGAGTTGTCGGACGTGTACGGCACAGGATCTGCCAGATGCTTTCCGAGCTCCGCCTCCGCCTGATCGAGCGCCTCCTTCGCGCGCTCCTTTGCGGTCAGCGTCTCCTTGTCCGCCGTCTCGTAGTCCTCCTGCGCCCAGAGGAGCTCCACTTCCTTCTTCTGCGCGTCGATCACTTCATTGACCTGGATATCCGAGAGATTGCACTGCAGCTTTGACAGCTCCGTCTCCTTGACGCTGATGATATCCGCTATATCCTTCAGATCGATCGTAAACAGCACATCGCCCGCTTTGACCGCGTCCCCCTGCATGACATAGAGCCTGTCAACCCGGAGCCCGGACTGTGTATTGACTGCGATCTCCCCGCCCGTCGTCACGATGCCGTCCGCCTCCACCACATGCTCCACATACTTTTTCGAGGGAGTGTCTGTCCTGACAACCGCAAGTCCTGATACATAGATGCTTTTTGAAATAATCGTACACAGCCACACACATGCCAGAAAGACCAGAAATATCTTGATCCACTTCTCCATCCGCCTGCGGCTCATCAGTTTCTCCTCATCTATTTCCATCAAACAACCCCTCCATCAAACGATCCATACTACCCCTTCAGACCGGAATACACGATCCCCTGCTCCAGATAATCCTGCCCCATGACAAACACAAACACCGCCGGTATCAGCATCACCACCGATGCCGCGAACGCAAATCCCGCCTGCATCCAGCTGATCTCCGGCAGATACAGGGACAGCGGCCACAAAGTCTTATCCTCGAGAAACGCAAACGGCTGCTCGATCATATTCCAGTATTCCAGAAATCCGAGCACGAGCGCCGAGAGGATGCCTCCTTTGCCAAGACCGATCCCCAGCATCCAAAAGATATGCAGCTCCCCTGCCCCGTCAATCCTTGCCGCCTCGATCAGTGCCTTCGGCAGCGACCGGAACCCGCCATAGATGACAAAGATCGGAAACGTGCTGAACACTGCCGGAAGAATGACTGCCCAGTGCGTATCCAGCAGTGACAGGCTGTCCAGTGTCAGATAGCTTGACAGCATCGTCACCTGAAACGGCAGGAGCATCAGAACGACGTAAACGGTAAAGATCACATTTTTCCCTCTGACCTGATATGTCGCAAACGCCCACGCCGCAGGCACCCCCACAGCCATCTGTCCCAGCAGGATCAACGACACCAGCTTTGCCGAATTCCAGAACAGCACAAAGAACTCCGGCGCGTAGAAGAGCAGGTGAATGTAGTGCTCCACTGTGGGATACTGGGGGATCAGTTTCCACGACACAAACCCTGTGCCGTGCATGAACACCGGCTCGAGGCATTCGTACAAGTCCCCCTGCCCCATGACAGAACCTGTCACCACGAGCAGTACGGGCGCGCAGATCACGATGCCTGCCGCTATGAATATCAATTTTGCCACTGCCTCCGCCGCCGTGCGCAGAAACTTTCTCATCTTCACTTCGCAATCCTCACTTCACAATCCTCACTTATCCTCATTTCAAGTCTCTCATTTCAGGAATCCGGGACTGTCCGGAAAATACCTGTGACGTGTGATCGTCATGAGTGATCCGCTGACAGTTCCTCAGCGCTGGCTGTAATACTGGAACAGTATAATGAACACGAACAGCACTCCTGCCACCAGCACACTCGCTGCCGCCATCTTGTCGAACTCAAGATTGACATACCAGTTGTTGAATGTGTGCTGCAGGAGATAGATATCCTTTCCCGGATACGAGCCGCCGACAAGATACGCCTCCCTGTATATCTTCATGGAATTCAAAAACGATAAGATCACGATCGTGTAGACGCTGCCCCTCAGACAGGGAAGTTTCACAAATACCAGGCACTGAAACCTGTTTGTACCGTCCACCCTCGCCGCCTCGATCAGCTCGTTCGGAATCGCCGCGATCCCGGAAAGCCACAGCACGATCGTGTACCCCGTGTTCTTCCACAGATAGCTGACGACAAGGCTGTCAAAATCCTGCTTGTAAAAAAACATTCTCCACACAATGACGACGGTGGCTGTCGGCAGCGCCATCGGGAACAGATAGAGGCTCTTGATGACACTGATGTCCCGTATCCCGCTGAGCGCGAGCGCTGCTGCCAGACTGATCACAACCAGAAGCGGTATCGCCACGCCCACAAAGTGGAGCGTGTTCCCCACAGCCAGGCGAAACGCCTGGTTGTGGATCACCGTCTCATAATTGTCCAGCCCCGCATACTCCCCTGACATGACCGTCATAAAAGAGCGCCGCACCACATCCGCAAACGGGATCAGCACAAAAACCGACACCCCCGCAAGGCTCATACCGATAAAGCCTGCAAAATAGCCAAATTCCCGCATTTTTTTCATTGTCCTGCCCCCTGTCTCCTGCAGCGCATCCCGGAACGTGTCCGAAACACGTTCCGGAATGCCCTGATGTCACTCGGACAGATAAATCGCCACACTGTCCGCGATCGCCTTCACTGCCGCGTCGATATCCTGTTCCCCTTCCAGATACTTTGTCCCCTGCGCATAGACTGCCTCCTCGAGCACAAAATCACACAGATACGGCGTGTCGAGCGATGCGATCCACTGCTCCAGCTGGTCGATCCCCTCCTGGTCTACCGGATAGATACTATAGCCAAACGCCAGGCCATCCTCATCCGAAAATGTTACCGAAGACTGGGCACCGTTCTCCTGGAGTTCGCTCTCATCATACGCAAATTTGGCTGCCACTGCCTTTTTGTTCATGGGTATGCCAAACTCCATCGTTCCCTGGACCGTTGTGCTGAGCATCAGGCGGAGGAACTGTTTTGCCGCATCGGGATCCTTCGTCGCGGCGTTGATCCCAGCGATCGACAGCGGCTGGTATACGTTGCTGCTCTGTCCGTCCAGCAGTTTGCAGGTGGTATCGTCAAATCCATCCGCCCTGGGGACAGACAGCATGCTCTGATAGTTGTAAACCGTCAGGAGGTTCCCGTAGTAGAACGGACACTCTTTCATCAGATACGGCGTTTCGGTCATCATCGAAAAGTACTTATCATCCTCATAGCTTCTCCCGTTTTCCCCGGAAACCATATAGTACTGCTGATACATCTCGATCTGATCCTCGGGTACACCGTTCATCTGCACGTCGTACAGCCGCCTGGTCTGCTCCAGAAACTCCTGTATCTTCTGCTGGTCAAGCTGCCCTTGTGTATCCTTCCACGAAGGGGCACAGACCGTCGCCATGCGCTTCATGATGCCTGATGCGGAGCACACTGTCAGCAGATTCTTGTCCGGGTACGCCTCCCTTGCTTTTTCCAGCATGTCTGCCAGCGACTTGTAATCGCTGATACCGTCCACGTAGTCTTTTTTGCCTGCTACGACCGGCAGCCCAAAAACGGTGGGCACTGCACAGATCCTGTCATCGCTTTTCAGGTTGTCGATCAGGTTCCTGTACAATCCCTCACTCTGGTCCACCTCGTCAACGATGTCCGTCAGATCCATCAGCACACCTTTCTCCACGTACGTATCGATATTCATACCGTCAAGCATGATGATGTCGGGACCGCTGCCGCCAAGCAGCTGCGTATTCAGCTTCTTGATCGCGTCCTCCCTCGTGATCCCGCCCTCGTCCATGCCGACCTGGTACTCAATATAAAAATCGGGATACTGTGTCTGGTAAGCTGCGATCGTCTGCCTCACCATATCGTCATCTGTCAGACTGTATACCGTGATCTTGTCGTTCGGAACGGTGGGGATCGACGCGTCGTACGTAAATTTGACAAACTTGTTGTCACTGTACACTGTCAGAAATTCATTCTGGTCATTCGCCATCATCGCCATGATGATATGGGAAGGGGCACCCAGCGATGACAGCCCGCCGTCGATCACCTGCTCCACCGCACTGCCGCCGATGACATGGCGGTACAAACCTTTTCCTCCCGCCATATAGATGGTATTGTTCTCCCCGAGAAACGGATAACACATATACCCGGCTCCTGTCCACGCCATATCGCTGCAGTTCTCCTCGACAAAGCTGTCGAGTGTCTCGTCCTCGACAAAACTTTTCTCCTCCAGATCATACAGAAACACTTTTTCGGATGTCACGCACATCAGCGTATTTCCGTCGCACTGCATCCTCCAGATGCTGTCCGAAATCTCTGTCAGCTTCTCCGCCGTTCCCTCATTGATATCGATCCTGTAGATATACTTGCACCCGCTGGCATAGGCATACAGATTTCCCTGGCTGTCAAACGCCGCATCTCTCAGGTGCGAGTCCGCATCCGGCAGCTCGACAGGAATCTGCCTTGTGGTATCGTCTGTGCCCAAAATATACAGATTGTAGTCGAAATCCGTGCTGTCCTTCGGTGCTCCCTCCAACTGATCCATACAGATCACGGCAAGGGTTCCATCCTTTGCGATAGCAGTCGCTATGGGATAATGCTCATCGGCAAAGGCTGCGAACGCCTCACTCTCCACGGTCTCCCACGTGTCTCCCTTGTCTGCCGACACATATCTCCTGCCAGTCATGCTGTTTGCAATCATCAGTCTTCCGTCGCTCAGTGTCTGTGTGTCCATCCGGTCATGGTACTCCCCCTCAAAAACCGTTTGTTCCACATAACGCCCCATGCCGTTGTTGATGCTGCCATCATCCTTCTGCCCGGTATCGGACTGACTCTCCTCCGTGATGCTCGCCTGTGTCTCTGTCACGCTGTCCTGAGACTCTTTCGTGCCACACCCCGTAGCCGTGATGCTGACCATGGCTGCCATCAAAAAAGCTGCCAGTCTTGTAAACATCGATTTCTTTCTCATGATATGCCTCCACTATTATTTTTCCTCCCGGAATCTTGTGTACCAGGAGACTCCGAGAATTTATACTTTTTCACCGATATTGTATCATGATAATCTCTAAATATCCTCTAAGTGACCCCGCCACCGCTTTTTACTCATACAGATAGATCTCCACGCTGTCCACAACCGCCTTCACTGCCGCGTCGATATCCTGCGTGCCTTCAAGATACTTTGCACCCTCCTCATAGACGATCTCCTCGAGAACCGAATCACACAGATACGGTGTCTCGAGCTCCTCGATCCAGCTTTCCAGCCTGTCGATGCCGTCCTGCTCCACAGGATAAACCGTAAAATCGTAACGCTGCCCGTCCTTTGTCGAAAAACTCTCATAAAATTGTCCGCCGTCCTCACCCAGATCGCTCTCGTCATACGCAAACTGTGCGGGAAGCGCTTTTTTGTTGACCGGAATGCCAAACTGCATGGATTCCTGAACCGTCGTCCCGAGCATCATGCTGACGAACTGCTTTGCCGCGTCAACGTTTTTTGCCGCTGTGCTGATCCCAGCGATCGATGTCGGATGGTAGACATTGCTGCTCTGCCCGCTCATCAGTTTGATCACAGTGCCCTCGAGCCCCTGGACTCTCGAAACAGACAGGATATCCCGGTAGATATATGCATCCACGATCTCCCCGTACGCGAACGGCGATATCCGCATCAAATAACCCGAATCCCTGGGAATCAGGAAATAACGGCTCTCTTCATAATTGATACCGTCCTCACCGATCAGGTGCTGCTGGTATGACAGGATCTCCTCCTGCGGCGTACCATTCATCTGCAGGTCATAGATCCTCTTTGCCTGCTCAAAAAACTCCCTTATTTTCGACTCGTCCAGCTGACCCCTGCCATCTTTCCACGACGGGGCGCACACCGGCATCGACCGCCGCAGGATCCCGCTCGCCGAACACACTGTCAGCAGATTGGTATCCGGATAGTCCTTCCTTGCCCGCTCCACCATATCTGCCATGGACGGATAGTCAACGACACTGCCCACAAACGCTTCGTCCCCATAGAGGACAGGAATATAGAACTTTGTCGGGACGGCATACATCGCACTGTCAACCGCAAGATTTTCGATCAGATTTCTGTACAGCCCGTCCTGCCGGTCCACCGCATCGACGATATCCGACAGATCCGTCAGCACCCCCTTCTCTACATAGTTGTCAATGTTCATGCCGTCGAGTATGATAATATCGGGACCGCTGCCGCCGAGCAGCTGTGTGTTGAACTTTTTGAGTGCATCCTCCCTCGTGACTCCGCCGCCGTCCATGCCGATCTGGTACTCGACATACATGTCCGGATACTGTGTCTGATAGGCTGCGATCGTCTGTCTCACCAGCTCGTCCTCCGTCAGACTGTAGACCGTGATCCTGTTCTCCGGCACAGAGGACACCGTGGCATCATAGGCAAAACGGACGATCTTTCCATTGCTGTATGCTGCCAGAAACTCGTTCCTGTCGTTCACCGTCACCGCCATGATACTGTTGGTCGGATCGCCGAGCGAGGACAGTCCGGCATCGATCACACACTCTACCACGCCTCCTCCGATCACATGGCGGTACAGCCCTTCATCTCCTGCTATATAGATCGTGTTGTCCGCCCCCAGAAAGGCATAGGCTGTATAGCCGCCTCCCGTCCACTCCATCCCCTTTTTGTTATCCCTGATAAAGGTGTCGAGCGTCTCGTCCTCTATAAAACTCTTTTTTTCCGTATCATACAGGAAGATCTTTTCCATCGTCATACACATCAGGACGCCGTTTTTGCACTGCATGAGACTGCAGCCGTCCGGAAGCGTCACAAGCTTCTCTGACGTCTCTGTGTCGACATCTACCTGATAGATGTTCCTGCAGCCCGATGCATACACATAGAGCCTTCCCTGATCGTCAAACGTCAGTGTTCTCAGACTGGAATCCGCATCCGGCAGTGCGACTGCCACCTGTTTTGAAGTGCCATCCGTACTGTAACTATAAAGGTTGAAAGCGTACCCGTCCTCTCCGTCCGACGAACTGTCCACATGGTCCATACCGATGACTGCGATCGTCCCATCCTTTGCGATGGCTGCCGCAGCCGCGTAGTGATCGTCGATGAAGCCGAAAAACGCGTCAGCCGGCTCACTCTCCCATATGCTGCCGCCGTCCTTAGACACGACTCTCTGTCTGGTGAGACAGTTCAGGAAGACGATCTGCCCGTCACTTAACGACTGTGTCTGTACCAGGTCTGAAAATCCTTTCCCCTCATAGACAGTCGTCTCCACATAGCGCCCCATGCCGCTGTCATGAACCGGATCTGTCTGCCCAGTGTCAGGCTGGCTTATATCCATGACGCCCGCCTGTGTCCCCCCTGGGTCTTCTGGCAGCTCCTTTGTTCCGCAGCCTGCTGCACTGATCCCGAGCGCTGCTGCCATGAACAGCGCTGCGGCTTTCTGAAATATCGATTTTTTCCCCATAGTGAACCTCCATATGATCTTCAATATCTTTTTCATATCGGTATCGTAACATACTTGTCTCTAATTATTCTCTAAGAAACAAAACCCCACGCATCATACAAAAAAGTGCATGGTAGCGACCTTCTCTCTACCATGCACCTGCTCCGTCAGGACGACGGACACTTTTTTGAGTCCAAACACAAGTTTTTATTTTCAGTGATCATACCGACAATCAATCGAGCTCTTTTTGCCTTGCCAGACCCTGTATCTTCCCGACAATCTTCTCAACATCATTTATGTACTGTTCTACCATATCCTTTGTTATCTCTTCTCTCTGAGCATCTGCATGTCTCCGACCTGACTGGTGCGCTATCACATTACGTTGATGATATAATAGCTTTAAGCACCTTTCCAGTTTATCCTTTGTCTTTACAGATGAATCTCTCTCATAGAATACAGCATCTGCTACTTCCTGCAGATTCAACCCCAGAAGATTCATCTGATCCTTCACTGACTGATACGATACAAGTGTGATCTCTCTGTAAAAGTCATCCACGAATTCCAGAAACCACGCTGAATCCTCTCTTGCATTCAAAGCCCTGTCTACAATACTCATTTTTACAGAAAGATTGTTATACTTCTCCGTTTTTTGCCAGTTTCCCGCAAACATTTCAGATAAGCCAAATTTTGTTAATTCATGCAAATAAAAATCAAACGCACTTTCCAAAAACACAATCTGAGCTCTCCAGATATTTCTCGACTCTTCCTCTTTTCCACTCTCAAAAAGTTCATCCGCCATGGAAAACTGTTCTCGTATATATCGGAGATTCTCATCAAAGTGCTCCTCGATCTCATTCAGACAAAACCTTACAATGACAGGCGCAGCCTTTTCCCTCGTCCCCTCCTGTCTTGGTTCCAGCTCAAGACTCCGTTCCTCCATGCCGCCACCTCTCTACTGACTGTTGCATACATCATCAAAGGAAAAATTTCTATTTAAAATCGGTATTGCACCATACTTACCAGAAATATATCCTTTTTCCAGGTTTTCTGTTTTCCTTACATTTTTAATCTCAGCAAGCGAATACAGATCTGTAGATCTTTGATGATCCAATTGTGTGAACCAAATCTGATCCCGCCGAAACAAGGTCGAATCTAACAGACTTGTATCATGTGTTGAAAAAATAAGTTGAGCGAACTGATCTTTATTTACCAGACGAAACAAGTTTACAATCTCATAAACAATTGATTCGTGCAGACTCGTCTCGATCTCGTCACACACCAGGATCTTTCCTTTCCTGATAATATCAGTGATCGGACAGATAACTTCAAACAATTTTTTGATCCCCATGGATTCCTCAGTCATCAAATCAGTCTCAAACTCATCATATACTAATTTTGCCTCGATCACACCCACCTCCTGAGATGTCACCCGCATTTTCAGCGCATCCGGCCTTTCCTGAGGCAGATCTTTCGCTGACAGCCTGGTTTTCTCTAACCGCACTTTGACATCCCTGATTCCTGTCCCCAACGCCTGCAATATTTCCACAAAAGCTTTTTTGATCTCCTCATGCTGCTGCATCAGCTGTATGGAATACTCTGTCCAATTATTTACTTGCGGATTGTAGATCACGATATCTTCCCGAAAAAAAAGAAACGCATTTTCAATCTCCCTGATATTCGTATAGTTTGCCGCACATGACAAAAACAGCCTGTTCTCCTTCAAAATACTCTTGCTGACTTCAAATGCATTTTTGTATTTGTCACCTGGCTTGATGTCCATGTTTTCTCTTTCAAAAATCTTTACCTGTCGTCCTTTTGGAAAATAGTACAAATATTCTTCCTCTACTGCATTTCTTACGATCGAAAAACCGTATGCATATCTTATATCAGCTTTTACAAACTGAATGTCATATTTACTCGGGACATTCGGCGAGTTCAGCTTGTGCGGCGCTTGAAAAATGCCTTCCCCCGGCTGATGATTGATACTCTCGCTGACCAAATTGCGCATAAATTCCAAGGCATTGATAAAATTACTTTTGCCAGAACCATTTGCCCCATAAATCACTGCGGATGACATTACCCGAAAATTAGAAAAAGGTTTCAACCCCTCCTCAAAAGTATTGTCACTGCCTGCAATCGCCGAAAAAATAATTTTATCCTTTATCGATTTGTGATTCGAGCATGAAAATTGCAACACCATACGCAGCGCTCCTTTTTGATTTAATATATACATATTACCCTCGAATTGTTGGTTTTGTCAATTATTTCTGCATTTTTTATGCAAATTCCTTTTTTAAATCTTATATTTCGTCACTTAAGGAACCGCCTGATTCAGATCGTACCTTTAAGCTATAGTATGCACATTTTTCACAAATCAACTCCACACTTTACACCTCAGAAGATTTTAAGTATAATGAAATACTGTAAAAAACTGTTTACAAAGACTGGAGATACATTGGCAGACGATCAGCCTTTAGAGATAATTTAGAGAAAAATAAACTAAAATATACTCTGCACACTACAACATTCTATGGAGGAGTCAGAAAATGCGTATATTACTCGCGGAAGATGATAAGAAACTAAATGAATCCCTCACAAACCAACTGCTCGCAAAAGGATTTGATGTCGATTCCTGTTGCGACGGCGAGGAGGCGTTGTACTATGCCGAACAGAATATCCACGATGTG
>CAJUES010000064.1 GCA_910585765.1 uncultured Lachnospiraceae bacterium
AACCCCTGTTTTCGCCGTGAGAGGGCGACGTCTTAACCGCTTGACCAACGAGCCACAACTGTTTTGTATTGGCTGTCCGTTTCTATATCACTGACAGCTATTAAATCATACAACAGTTTCACAGAAAAAGCAAGTACTTTTTTCAAAATTTTTAATTTTTTTTTCGCGTCGCCAAAAGAGCCGTTTCACGGCACCTTCAGGCTCACTATTTCCACACTATTTCCGCCTCAGACTTCAAAGTCCATGCAGACTCTCAACTTCACATACGGCCGCACCCTGCTATCTGCCACCGCAACATGTTCCGGGTGCACTGCATACCCATTTAGGGATTCCGCATCCTCGAATACCGAATCGAGCATCACGTCTGCATTTGAGGACGCCAGTGGATCGGTTTCGACTTTTATCCGGATCAGCCCGGGGATCCTCCCGCTGAGCGACTCGAGCGACTCCTTGATCCCAGCCCTGATCTCTGTCTTTTCACTGTCGGACAGCCCATCCTTTAACTGCCATAATATCACATGTTTTACCATCACAATACCCTCCTGTACCATATTTTTTGTTTTATTTGATGCCTCTATCCTTTTTCAGCAGGTCAAAAAAGTCCTCCTGCGGCATAGGCCTGGCAAAATAATACCCCTGCACGTTGTCACAGCCAATCTTGCCGAGGATATCCACCTGTTCCTTTGTCTCCACACCCTCTGCCAGAAGCCCGAGCCCCAGTTCCCGCGCCATGGAGACCGTATGTTCAAGGATCAGTTTTCCCTTGCCGGAAGCCATCATGTTGTCCATGAACTTCTTGTCCAGCTTGATCACGTCAAACGGTGTCTCAAGCAGCACATTCAAGGATGAATACCCGCTCCCAAAATCGTCCATCAGCAGCGTAAATCCATCGATCTTTAGCCGCATCGCCATCTGACCGATCTGCTCGTCGTTGGCAGTCTCTGTGATCTCAAGCTCCAGAAGTGATTTATCGATCTGCTGCTTTTTGATGTCGTTTATCAGGACATGCACAAATTCCGTGTCCCTGAGATGATGCCTTGACACGTTTACGGACACCGGACAGTCCTCAATGCCGATGTCGGCACACTTTCTGATAAAGCGGCTCGCTTCCTCCCAGATATAGTAATCGACCATTTTGATAAATCCGTTCTCCTCGATGACCGGGATAAAATCGTTGGGGTAGATCATGCCCCGCTCCGGGTGCATCCAGCGCACAAGCGCCTCCGCACCGACGATCCTGTTCCTCGAGATGCTGTACTTGGGCTGCAGGTACATCTTGAACTGCTTCTCCGCGATGGCGGTGCGCATGTTCTCCTCGATGAATTTGCGCGTATAGAGAAACTCTTTGAACTGTTCCTTATAAAAGATGACATTTGAGACGGCGTTCTCCTTCGCCGCTGTCCGGGCCATCGCCGCCCTGTCCTCCATCTGACGTATCTCCATCTCCTTATCGTCAACGAAATACACACCGAAAGCAAACTGCAGTCTGACGTTCTTGAACAAAGCAGCCGCCTCCTCGATCCTCCTGACAAAGCCCATGAGATCCTGCTCCGTATCATATTCCGTGACCACGATGAACACGTCGCTCCTGAGATTGAGAAAAAACTGCCTGTCATTGCACAGCTCGCCGAGCCTGTCCCTAATAAAAAACAGGACTTCATCGCCAAACTTCTCTCCGTACAGGTCATTGATGATCTTGAAACGCCTGATGTCAAACTGTATGAAACCGATTTTCCTGTCGGAGGCGAGCAGCAGCTCGTGCACATTTTTTCTGAACCTGTTTTGTCTGTTCACACTTTTCATGACAGTCTGTATCTTCTCTGTCTCCGCGCTGTCGGCGGTGTCAAGCCGTATATAACCGCCATCCTCGTCCTGCCGCCTTAATATGTCTTCTATGATCTCTATGCTTGCCTGAAGAACATGCGGACATACTTTTTTGACCAGACCTTCCCTGCGGATCGCGGCAAGTTCATCCGGCTTTGAGAAGTCCTTGCCGAGGTCAGTTGCTTTCTCTGTATGTGTCAATGCGATAACCCCTTTCTGGAAATCTCCCCAACACTGTGATTTATCATCATTATATACTCACATCTGTATCATCACAACCGTTTTCTATATTCTATCAAAAAAAGTTCATCGCACACAAAAGGAACGTTCGTTTTCTTCGAGCGGAATCTCCTTGGACTCAATGGAATCAATCACTATATAGTCACTCCTGTTGATCATCACCAGCATCTGGTTGATCGCTTCCGCGGTTCCCTGCGCTTCCATCTCAACCGAGCCATCATATTCATTCTTTGCCCAGCCTGTGATCCCCATGCCGTTTGCGGCATACTTTGCCCGGTATCGGAAGCCCACACCCTGAACCCTGCCTGTAAATCGAAAATGTTTTCTGACCATCTTATCCCCTCCTATCACATCCGCCGCCGTTGCCTAGCTGCCAGAACGCAACCGCACTCGCCGCTGCCACATTCAGGGAATCGACGCCGTGCGCCATCGGTATCCGCACTGTATGATCACAGCCGGCGATCGTGTCCGGTGCAAGCCCGTCCCCTTCTGTGCCAAGCACGACCGCCAGCCGCTCCGCCTGCATAAGCTGCGGAGACGTGATGCTGAGGGAATCCTCCCTCAGCGCCATCGCCACTGTCACAAATCCCATATCGCGCAGTGTCTTTATTCCGTCCGTCCCATCCAGAAATGCCCATGGGATCTGAAATACCGTTCCCATGCTGACTCTGATCGAGCGGCGGTACAATGGATCGCTGCCTGCCGGTGTCAGCAGGATCCCATCCATATTGAGTGCTGCCGCCGAGCGGAATATGGCTCCCACATTGGTGGGATTCATCACGTTTTCAAGAACCGCAATCCTGCGTGCCCCTTCGCACACCTCCGCGGCTGTCTTTAACCTGGGGCGCCGCATCGCACACAGCATACCCCGCGTCAGTTTGAAACCGGTCAGCTGCGTCAGCACTTCCAATCCGGCTGTGTAGACAGGGATGTCACCGCATCTCTCGATGATCTCCCTTCCCTGCCCTTCAATGTGTTTCCTCTCCGTCAGGATCGACACCGGAACACACCCCGCGTCAAGTGCCCGTCCGATCACTTTCGGACTTTCCGCTATGAACATGCCCTTGTTTGGCTCATGGCGGTTTAAGAGCTGCCCCTCGCTGAGTCTCGCGTACACGTCGAGCTGCGGCGCTCCAAAATCCGTTATCTCGATAATGCGATCCTTCATATGAATATACGGCATAAGATCCCTGCACCCTTCCTCATCCGTTATTGTTCCACAGAACCTGATCTGCCAAAATCATACTGTTTCCCTGTCTCGATATTCCGATACTCGTGTTTCTCGTAGTAACCGATCAGCGCTCCGTCCCTGTCCCGCAGTGCGACCATGTACACATCCTTGTTTTCCTTTTCATTCCGCGAGGTATAGATCTTATTGTGCCCTGCGCTCTGCGCAAACCACGAGACGACTTCCTGGATTCTTTCTACCGATCGCGGATTGTGGCAGTCCAGCAGACTTTTCCCCACAAGCGCCTGCCCGCCCCTTTTCCCATACCGTTCCACTGCAGCCGGGTTCATGTACAGGATCTCATGATCCAGATCGCAGATCACGATCGCACATTGATCCTGATCTATGATACTTTTAAAATATGCGTTCATTTCCATTGTACTATCTCCTTATATTATCTTGCATGGTTCACAAAAACTGATTCTCGTGTTTTTTAAAAAATTCGTAATACGCCCGGACGTTGCCAAGCTCTGTCCAGCGCTTCACATCCACCACCTCCTCGTCCAGGTCATAGATCTTGGCTCCTCTCATGGAGAGGAGGAACGGCGAGTGCGTGGCGATCACGAACTGACAGTGAAAAAAGCGCACCGAATCCTCCAGAAAGCGCAGCAGTTCCTGCTGTTTCTCCGGCGACAGGCTGTTCTCCGGCTCATCGAGCAGATACAGTCCGTTTTCCTTGATCTTATCCGCAAAATAGATAAATGCGCTCTCCCCGTTCGAGTGCTCCCGCACATTGTCCTGCAGCTGGTTTCGGACGAATTTCGACTTTGTGTTGCGGCGCGCGGAATTCACCTTTTTCAGCCGCTCGTAATCCTCCAGGGAGTGCATCTGGAAGTGGGAATTTTTTGCCTCCTGGTATTCCTCGAACAAATCCTCCCGCTTTCTGTCGATCCCCTCGTTGATGCTCCGCAGATCCAGCATAAAGTCAAACACGTCATCGCTTGTGATGATCCTGCTCCCCTTTGGTATCTTCCCGATCGTGTCATACGAGCACATCTCCGTATATTTGCCGAAAAAATTAGAGCGGTTGTACAGCGTATCGCGCCCAAGTCCCAGCTTCTCCGCGATCACGTTCAGTGCGGTCGTCTTCCCCGATCCGTTCCCGCCATACAGGATCGTCACCTCCTCAAAATCCAGCATTTTCAACTGATGCTCCGACAACACCAGGAAGGGGTACACTGTATCATAACAGGTATACTTCAGCCCCATTGTAAAATCGTACTCCCTTTCCCTGCCGGGAAACTCAAAATGAGATAAATAGATCATATCAATACACCTGTCTTTCCCACTGATACCGCGCCATGTCCACGCAGTCCCCCACAAACTCCACACCCTCTGCCTGCAGCAGCTCCAGCTGACGGTTGCCGCCGCCGAAAGCAAACGCATCCGATACCCTGCCCTCCTTATTGACGACGCGGTAGCAGGGAATATGGTCGGGATCCGGATTGACATGCAGCGCATAGCCAACCACCCTCGCCCACCGTTTATTGCCCGCGAGCGCAGCCACCTGTCCGTAAGTCGCCACCTGCCCATACGGGATCGCTTTTACAACTTCATATATTTTATCAAATGCAGATCGCTCCATCCAATCCCTCCCTGTTCTTCGGAATCTCTTTCAGACAACCGCCTCCACAATGGTCTTATCCCCGAATACCAATGTCCTTATGCCCGTCTCCTTTTTCCTGTTGAAGTTAAAACTCAGCATGTAGCCCTTTTTCTGGTGAAAATAGTCCAGATAATCTGTCAGCTGCCGCTCGCCGCGCTCGTTATATTCGTTTCCGTGCCAGATCTTCATCTCTATGATAAACTGCTCGCCTGCATAATCCACGATCACATCTGTGCGGCGCTCATCCCTTGTCTGTGCCTCGATGTAGTAATTGCCTGTCCCGTTGATGATCGGCTTTAGATACAGCAGGAAAAATTTGCGCCCGTCATTCTCCAGAAATCTCCTGTCGTTGCTGCCGTAGACCTCCTCAAAATGTTCCACAAACTTTTTCATCACGCGCTCCATATCCAGCCTGCCGTCGATGACAAACTGGTTCCTGTCCTGCTTTGCCCGCCTGCTCATCGTGTTCGTCAGCTCTTCCTCGGACAGAAAGAGGTTGTACAGACAAATTTCAAAAATACGGTTTGCTACCTGTACCTCCCCTCCCCTGTTCACCACATATCCAAACATACATGCCAGTTCTATCGTGTGATTATACTGATTGTACGTCACCCTCTCCCCCTGGAACAGTATCATGTACAGCATCTGTTTCAAGTCCGGATTTTCACTGATATGTTTGATCATGCTGTCAAACAGGGTTGTCCTCGCCTTGAGTATGATCCCGACTGCCTTCTCGACGCCTTCCCTTGTCCAGGCATTTTCGCGATCCAGCTTTTCATCCATCATCTTGCAGACTGCGGACACCAGATAGGGATATCCCGAGGTGTACTGCTCGATCTCATCCGCCACCGCGCTGACATCCATGCCGGTGTGGTGATCCGTCTCATACGCTGTGAGCATCTCGGCTATCTGACCGGCTGAAAAACTCATATCGATGTCAAAATCAGCAGCTATGTTCCACGGGCTGTTGTACTGATGCTCTGAATTTGGCCGTATCTTCAATTTCAAATTCTTGATGTCATATACCCCAGCCAGAATCACAGAATGAAAGATCGGGCTGTACTCCCTGTCCAGATAAAATCCCCTGAGCTGAGCAAGGAAATCGATAAATACCTGGTTGTTTGACGCGCTGTCCACCTCGTCGATCATCATGACGATCGGTCTCCTCGACGCTTCACACAATCCGCTCAAGCCCTCAAACAGAACATCCAGGGAAACATCAGTTCTATCTTTCAGGGAGACCAACTCCTGCAAGGCATCCTCATCGATCCTCTCCACGAACGCTCTTTTTCTGGCTGTCATCTTCTCCAGCTGACAGATAAACCTCACTGCAAAGGACTGTTCATCTACAAATCCGGCTGTACTCATCCGCTGAAAGTCCAGGGAGATCACAATGTAATCTTCTTTCAAAAAATCCGCCAGTGCCATCAGAGTCGTCGTCTTGCCATACTGACGTCCCCTGTTGATGACAAAATATTTCTCCCTGTCCACAAACTGTTCCTTGATCATTTTGAGCCGCTCGTTTAGCGGCACCATATAATGCAGATCCGGTCTGCAGCGCCCCTCTGTATTAAAATAGCGCGTCATATCCCCTCTCCTTCCCGCTCCTTAAATAACGGGTGCCCGTGTGCAATCAAGCAGGGAAGTCTTTCCCTGCTCGCGCGCCGGGCACCCGTCAGCTTTTGCTGACATGCTTCCTCTGGGTGCCGTGTGCATAATAAAAGCGATACTTTTAGAGCGTATCACTTTTATTTATGTATCACGTTTATCATAAAGCCATCACACAACCACATTTCCTGCCACCATCCTGCCTTCCACATACAACTATAATACCCTATCATCGATGCGATATCAATCATAATTTTCAGAGTATACCCGCAGTGTTCCGATGACACCCGCAGTTACTGTTCACTTGTCAATAAAAGTAGTGAAAAACGTGCGCTAAAATGCTTGCACTGTAGCATTTTGTGTGCAAATGGGCTGCCGTTTACGCCTTCATTACATAAAATTGTGTCAGAATTAGCCGGGGCGTGAACAGTAACCACCCGCGATCTTTCCTGTGTACAACTCAATATTTGGGTTCCAGAACAGGATCAAATAGTATATAATGGATCTATGACAGACACTACAGATCTGCGATTGCCGCGATGACCTGATCTCATACGGATAGGAGTATATAGAACGATGAAAGAAAATGCTTTTGAAACGATAGAGACTTTTATGGCTGACCACCTCAAAGACGCGCTCGATGAGAGCGTCGAGTACAAAGAGGCTTTGTCTGCTGCCAACAAAGCCTGCGAAAATCTGAAAACAGTACTGACAGACGAGCAGACAGTTCTGCTCGAGCAATATTTCATACTGGCAGGCGAAGCGGCAGCCATCTGTGAAAAAATCGCATACAGACAGGGATTGCGGGATCTGCTCAAAACATTGTTTGCAGAGGAAGCGTGATCCGGTCCAGCCACTACAAATCATAGCTGCCATATCCCCCCGGGATCATCGGGAACACACACAACCGTCAGCGTAACCACAGCCCCCTCTCCATCCTGCCGGTTTGCGATCTGCAGACTGCCGCCATGCTGATGCGCAGCCCTGTCCGCAATGAAAAGACCCAATCCATAGTGCTTTCCAGAACGCTCCCTGCACTCCGTATAGAACTGCTGGGCGGCATATTTCAGCGCATTGTCCGAGAAACCTGTTCCGCTGTCTGTCACCCGGAATACAAGCCGGCTGCCACAGCCCTCGACAAACAACTCGATCGTCCCCTGCACTGGCGAATGTTCAACCGCATTGTCAAGTATATTGGAAACCGCGCGGACGATGAGTTCCCGGTCTCCATAAAACATCGCGGGAACCTCCGCCTTTCTGACTGTCAGCGCAATCTCCTTCAACCGGCACAGGCACGCCGCCTGCTGCTCGATCTCCCCGACGCACGCCTCCACCGCAAAAAGGCGATCTGCCATGTGCTCTGCGCTCTCTGCCCTTACAGCGTCACTCAGCAGCCCCGTATACTGCTCAATCCTGCCGGCTCCTGCACGGATTCCCTCCAGCAGTTCCCTGTCTCCGCCGGAAAAATCTTCCTCCAGCAAGAGTTCCACATTGCCCCGCACCACGGTGAGCGGGATCTTGAGGTCATGGGCGACAGCCGATATCTGCATCCGCCGGTTCTGTTCCATCTCCCACTGTTCTTTCAATGACTGTTCCAGCGCTTTCTCCATATCCTGTATGGAATGCAGCACCGCGTTAAATTCCCTGATTCCAGTCATACTGCCCCCCGGCTTCAACTCCCGGCACGCGATCCGGTCTACTGCCTCGACAATAGGCTCCAATTCCCTGTTTAACCTCCGCCCGAACCGCACTGCCGTCACGAACGCATTCAGCAGGAAAAGTCCCAGAAGAACGAGCAGCCACAGCAGCTCCGGCTTTGGAAGCCAGCGATCCAGGACAGGCGATGCGAAATGCACGTACATATCATAACAGACTACACAGACCGTATCATCCCGCTGGATCAGCACATACTGGTGCATGGCATCCTGCGATGTATTGTTCAGCAACGCCCTGATCCGATCTCTGGCACGCTCGATCTCTTCGGGATCCATGTCACTCTCCACTATTTTTCCGTCTTTTTTGTCCAGCAATATATAGGTGCACGGAAAAGGGATCAGTGTCCTGTCAAAAGGTTCACTCTGAGCAATCCTGTCCCGCACTTCCCCCACAGCCCGCTCCGCATAGTTCGCCTGCAGCACAAAACCACTCCGAAATCCAGCCTCCACGCTCAGGACGATCACGCCCAGCAGCAAAACCGTGGTCATGCAGAACACTGCAAGATACCGCAGGAACAGTTTATACAGACTGATCGTCCTCATTACTTTATTATCCGGTTTGTCATTCGCCTTGTCATCCGGAACCCTGCTCACTGCCATTTGTACCCTACCCCCCAGACTGTACTGATCGGACATTCTGCCTGCCCGGCATATTTTGAGAACTTGCTGCGAATATTCTTGATGTGCATGCGGATCGCGGAAACGTCGCTCTCCGAATCATACCCCAATGACGCCTCCAGTATACTCTCCAGAGAAAAAACCTGACCCTTGTTGCGAACTAAATACTCACAGATCTGATACTCACTCCTGGTCAGCGGGATCCTCTCATACTCAACATTGGTGTCGGAAAGTTTGATGCGGATCTCCCTTGCAGACAGATCGATATAAAATCTGCCACTCGTGATCATCTGATGATGCTCCCTGCTCTCACGCCGCAGATGCGCTGCTACCCTGGCGCGCAGCTCCGCGACACCAAAGGGCTTTTTGATGTAATCATCCGCCCCCATCGCAAACCCTTCCACAATATCCTGCTCCATCGTCTTTGCTGTCAGGAACAGAATCGGACAGTCCACCGCTCTGCGCATCCGATAACAGAACGAAAAGCCGTCCACCTCCGGCATCATGATGTCCAGGATCAGCAGATCATACTGCTGCAGATCCGACGCCTCCAACCCCGCCGCGCTGTTCCTGACCGACACAGTATGCCCGTCCCTGCCAAGCACTTTCTCGATCAGACGGCAGATATCCATCTCGTCATCGATCACCAAAATATGCGCCATATGCCCTATCCTACTCCTCTCCTGTCGATTTAGCTTCCCATGTGTTTCCCCAGCAGATCAGCAGTATGGACAGCACTGATCCCGAAACTATCACAAATATAACACTTTTCATCACATCTGTACAGAGCAGACGGACCGTATTGCCTGCCTGGTCCAACGCATACAGACTACACCAGCGCAGGGATATTCCCCAGGGCACATAGTACCAGACCTGATCGCCAAGCCCCGTCTGCATCAATGCTGCGACCAGACTTCCCACGATCCCAACCCCAATCCCCGCTCCCTTTGATGCCGAAAACTGAAAACTGACAAGATAGCTGATCCCGTACAGCGTTATATTTCCGCAAAACAACAAGATAGCAGATCCGGCAAAAAAAGATAATGAAAAGCCGCTGTTTCCCATCGCGCGGAACGCCGCGCCAAAACCAATCACTGCCAGCAGCGACGACAAAAGACCGCAGACAAGCAGGACAGATAACTTGACAACATGGATGACACATCTGTGACAAGGCACTGTCAGGACCTGCTGGCAATGCCCTGCCCGCACCTCAAGATCTGACAGGACTGTTGTGACCAGGGCGATCATGAACGGATATGCGATCGACAAGATCTGCAGATATCCCGCCACCTTCCCCAGTTCACTCCACGCAGCAAACCTGTAATACACCAGAAATACCCCCACCGCAGAAAGCGGTGCAAAAATGTGGAGCCATATCAGACTTGAATGTGATACCTTATACAGCTCCGCCATTAGATAATTTTTTATCCCCATACCGATCCTCCACCTTTCAAACCCAGGCTAAACCTCACGTTTCTCAAACCAGCGCGCCGTAGCATATGTTACCCCCGCATACCACATCACGGCGAGCAGGAGCGCAGGAACCACGACCGCGGCATCTCCCAGCGGATCGGCAGCCTCCATCGGCAGACCGTTTGGCAGCACATGGATGCAGACACACATCATCCGCGCCGGGATTGCAAACGGGATCCACCAGCACGCCTTTCCCGCAGCCACAATGGCAGCAAGGTTATTGCAGAGTAGACTGACAAACACAGCGCATCCCACACCCGTCTTATCCGCCAGAGCCATCCACAGCGGGATCTGCCACGCATAGGTGATGAACAGCACGAAGCTCGCAGCCAGACTCTGCCCCAGAGAAATGTTCCCTCCAAACAACGCCCATCCGACCGAGATCAATACAAAAAAACAAGCGCACATAATAGCGAGAAAGAATGTGCAGACCAAAACCTGCGCTGCCCAGAGCTTCTTTTTCTGAATGGCAACACCAAACAGTCCGTGCCTGTTTTTCCTGCGCTCCTTCACCGCCGTGAACGCGGCGATCATGGTAAGACTCCCCGGCAGTATCAGCATATACCACCAGTTGTACGCGCCAGCCAGCAGAAATCTCCCGCGCATCAGGAGCAGTGCCAGCAGGATCGTGACCGTCGGCGCCAGCCACAACAATATTTTGTTAAAGCTTCTCTTTTGTTTCAGCAGTTCCGCCGCAAAAAACCTTTCCATCTAAACCACCTGCCCCTTCATTGCCAGTGTCCGTCTGGCAGGGTCTTCACCGGCATGCTGCACCACTTCCAGAAACAGCGTTTCCAAGTCCTCCGATCCGCAGACAGGCGCCTCGTACCACAGCTTTCCATTTGCGATGATCCCGATTTCGTCCGCCGTCTGCTGCACCTCCGAGAGCATATGGCTTGACAGGATCACGGTGATCCCCTGCTCCGGAAAAGACCGTATCATTCTCCGCAGATCGCCGATCCCGATCGGATCAAGACCGTTGGTCGGCTCATCGAGGATCAAAAGTTTCGGATGGTTCAGCAGTGCGGCGGCAATCCCTAACCGCTGCTTCATCCCCATCGAGAAATGCCCTGCACGCTTTCTGCCGGTATCGGTGAGCGCCACCATCTCCAGCACCTCATCGATCCTGCTCTCTGGCAAACCATACAACAGTGTGCGGACTTTCAGATTCTCGCGCGCCGTCAGGTTCTCGTACAACGGCGGCGATTCGATCAAAGCCCCGATCGCCGCCAGCTCCCGCCGGCTCCACGCTCTTCCGTCAAAGATGATCTCCCCTGAGGTTGGTATGATCATGCCGGTCAGCGCCTTTAGCAGCGTCGACTTCCCCGCCCCGTTTGGCCCTAGCAGCCCATAGACAATATTTCTCTTCACAGTGATCGAAATATCATCATTTGCACACTGTCCCCTGTATTTTTTGCTCAGATGTTTTGTCTCCAGAATGTTTTCCATAATAAAATGTCCCTTTCCTTTCGTTATCGATCTCGGGAACCGTTCAGTTCCCTATAACATAAGGATAAAGGACATTTATAAAGATTTTATAAGGTTTTGAAAAATATCTTACTGGATCACCCTGACCTCAAACGCGGTCGTCTGCGGCGGGATACTCATCGTCATAAAATCAGCATGGCGCACTCTCACCCGCAGACCCGGAACAAGGTTTGCAAAGTTCATCGATCTGCCCAGCCCATTCAGGATCTGCGCATCATCTGCCACGTTAAACCGTATGATCGAGGACAGATTCCCGTCACGCATCGTCGTGAAACTCCTGCCCCGTCTGTCCACATCAACAATCCTGCCGACTGTCACATCTTCATTGCGCGGTCTCCCCACCACCTGTATGACAAACGCCGCCGACTGCGGCGGGATGCTCCGCGTCGTCGCATTGGAAAACGCTGCATTCACGATCATTCCCGCTCTCAGATCCCTCAGCGGGATCCGGTTGCTGTTCTCGTCCATAATCACGGTGTTGCCGCTGACATTCAGCCGGATGGTCTGATCAGCCCTGCCGCAGTTTGGACAATCCCTGTAAGAGACGAGCACAAAAGAACCGTTCCTGCCCGACTCAACCTCCTCGATCGTCCCATTTGTAATCTGTGTCAAAAAATTATTATCCATCGGTAACTCACCCGTACGGTTTTACTATACTATATGCATGCGCCTCTACTCGGGGTACACCAGCCTCGACGCATCGATCTGATACAACACATTGTCCAGATAGCGCTTTGCAAGATAGTTTGCCATACACAGGTTCATGTCGAGATAGTTCCCGCAGTCCTTCGGGCTGGCTCCCGGAACCTCGTCCTTGTAATCCCTGATAAACTCATACAGCTCGATCATCAGCGGAACGATATCTTTCGACTCATAATCTCCCGCGAGCAGCAGATAAAACCCTGTTCGGCATCCCATCGGCCCGAAGTAGATCGTTTTTTCGCCAAACTCCTTATGGTTTCTCAAGAAAGTCGCAGCCAGATGCTCGATCGTGTGAACCTCTGCAGTGTTCATAACCGGCTCCTCGTTCGGCGAGGTCATCCGCAGGTCAAAAGTCGTGATCGTGCACTCGCCCACAGGATCTTTTCTTGAGACATACACACCCGGCTGTAATTTGTTGTGATCAATCGTAAAGCTCGTTATTTTTTCCATTGCTGTAGCCCTCCGTTCTGATAATCAATAATCACTAATAAAAGAATGTTTAGTATCTTGTCATAATGTAGCTTGACGGATCGACCAGGTTCGATTTGGGAATCTCACGTCCCCAGTGAATGGAGGCATTGTAGTTTCCTTCTGCCACGATGACTGAGTTTTCCCGCACTTCAAGCACGATGACCGAATGTGTATTATTCTCCACTCTGAGGATATCGCCGACCTTTATATTGTTATAGTCCGTGTGGATCTTTGCCTTAGTATCGCCGAATGCCGCATCGCTTACCGCAAACGCAAACCCGGCACAGCCATAACCGCCAGTGTAGGTTCCGCCTTTCCAGCCATAGTAATTCTCGTTCGTCCATCTCATGCCCTCCGGAAAGACTGCCTTTTGCGCCATGATCGTCTCGTAGATCTGGTTCGTCGCTGCGACCGCCGTATCCGCCGCATTCAGACCGATTCCATGGATATAGAATGTCTGCCCGTCCAAGCTGATCTGAAAGTACCCGTTGCTCGTGACGCCTGTCACCTGGATCGGAAGATCCGCCGCCACCTCGGGAAGCACCACCGTGCCGGCAGCGTCCGCGTCAGCCAGGATCACTGTATTTTCATTTGTGTACAAAATCGCCGCTGCCGGCGAAACCGTGTACTCTGCCGCCGCCACATCCACCGCCGGAACGCCGAGCAGCAGTGTCACCCCAAATACAAAGCCAACAATACCATTCCAAAACTTCCTCATCTTTTCCTACATCCACCTTTCTCTTTTTTTGCCACTTTTACCTTGTACATCTCGTCATCCGCAATCTTCATGTAATCGCCGAACACCTTGTCCGACGACGGATCCGTCACCGAATGCCCGATACTGACACTGATGTCGTCTTTTGCAAGCTGTCCGATCACCTCAGCCCGGAACTGCTCTGCCTCGGAATCCTCATCGATCGGGAAAAACGCGATAAACTCGTCACCGCCATACCGGTACACAAATCCGCCCTTCGGGCACTTGTCGATGAGCACGTTCGCGATCTTCTTCAACATCGCGTCGCCCTTTTCGTGTCCGTATGTATCATTGACCTGCTTAAAATTGTCCGCATCCACAAAATTGATCACACACTTCTTCCCGCTCTCACAGTATTTGCAGTACTCTGGATCGATCATTTCGGCATATGCAATGCGGTTGTACAAACCTGTGAGCTGATCCCTGTTGTAAATCTCACACATCTTTTTATTCGCGATCTCGAGCTGCAGCTTCTTGTACAGATTTTCGATCGTCTTGGTGATCGTGCTGTGGATATCATAAAAATACGGATTGTCATACAGAAACCTGCCGTTTTTTAAGATGCTGTAGCCCACTGCCTTCTCCCTGAAATGGATCGGTGTGAACATGTAAGCATTTCTGGCTCCTGTCTCATCAAAGTACTTCCTCAGCGCATCCGGCTCCTTGATCTTTAGAACCTTTCTGCCCTCTGTCGCGTACGCCACTACCAGATTATCCTCGTCATACCCGTCGGTCACAAGCTCGCTCTCCGCCACACCCTCATACAATCTTTTGTCGATCACGATCGAAAAACCGTCACACGCCAGACTCATAAAATACGCTGCGATCTGCTCAAAGACATCATCGTAGGTTGTGCACTTCACAATGTCGCTCTCAAGCTTTGTCAGAAGCTCTTCCTTCTCCAGCTTCTCCACTTCAGCGATCACCTGCCCCCTCGCATATTTCCTATAATCAAGGAGTCCGTTGTTCGGACACCCGCAACTCTCAGAAAAAATGCACTTTGACGGCATAAAATGATTTCTGGGCACATCTTTTCCCGCCCACACGTCAGCCAGGATCTCCATCGTCCGGTTTCCTATGTTTTCCCGCATATGCCCCACGGTTGTTATCTGCGGATCAAAGTAAAGCGCCTTGTCGAGATTGTCAAACCCTGTGATCCTGAAATCGCCCGGTATGTTATATCCCCTCTGCTGTGCCTTATAACAAAATCCCGCTGCAATATTGTCATTCGCGCAGACAACCACATCCGGAAACTCCACCAGCCTGCCATAAAACCCCCTCATGTACTCTTCAAAGTATCTCACCCCGGTAGAAAAATCATAGTCACCGTACCACACAGGATTCTTCTCTCTCGGAAGACCAAGACGGTCAAGGCTCTCCAGATAGGACAGCACCCTGAGGGAATTCTCGTAATTTTCTTTCGGTCCTCCCGCAAATATATACTTCCGGCAGTGATGCTCATGATACAAGTGATCCATGAGATCCGCAATTGGCTTTTTATTGTCGATACCTGCGTAGTAAAATCCTTCTATGTCACTTCCGATACTCACTGTAGGCTTGTTGTTCTTTCGGATCATGTCCACCAGCCAGTCAAAATAATGCCTGTCCGAAATATTGGTGCAGTCCATAATGATACCGTCAAACCTTGACAGATCAGGCAGCGTATAAATATTATACTCTCCATGATTGTGCTTCTCATCACGGCTCCAATTCCCATGGCAATTGTACTGGTACAGGCAGATTTCCTCATCACTTTTTGAGATGAACTTCATCATTCCGTCCACCCATGCATAAGTGATCAGTCTCTTCCATCCGTCTGAAAATAGCGCTACTTTCTTCATATGAATATCTCCGTTTCCCAGAACATGCATGAAACGTCATTCCTGATACATGCTCTAAAAGCGACATTTACCAATTGCATTTCAAGTACATCTTCTATTATAGCGCAATGCTTAGTACAAAGACAAGCCCAATCTGATAATATATGAATTCATTTTCTTTCCATTTCAAATGCTTCCTTTATGCTGTCATAGTGGAGAAAGATTCCCTGTGCGGCAAACGCCCTGATCTCGTCAAGGGTCGCGAGCAGATACCCGTCAGTCTCCTCCTCCTGCAGGCGGATGTCCTTCTCGTCAAAATCCGCCGCAAAGCGGTAGATATCCACAAAATAGTTGTCCCCCTCACCGGGGTTCTCCCGCTTGTAGCTGAACAGAAAACCGCCATCCCAGCCTGATACGTCAAGCCCTGTCTCCTCCCTGATCTCCCTCAGCACGGCAGCCTCCGAATCCTCACCTGCCTGTGCCGCACCGCCCGGCACCTCCCACCAGCCCGGAGCCCACGCTTTCGTCATCACCCGCTTAGTGATCAGGAACCTGCCGTCCTGATGCGCCACCACACCGAGCACTGTCAGATGATACTCTCCATCCTTGAGACACCAGTCGTTTTTTTTCATCGTCCTTCCTGTACGCTTTTTATCCGCATCATAGATATCCCACATTTCCATCATCGTCCGCTCCTTCGCTATCGTTCATTTTTGTCCGGCACTCCGCACACACACCCATCAGCACAGAGCCCGAACACTCCAGTGCAAACCTGTGGTGCTCGTAAAGGTGTCTGACAATCTCCTCCATAAAACCGCACTCCAGATGAAGGATCTTGCCACACGCCCTGCACTGCATATGGATGTGTTCATGACACTGTGCATGGGGTCTGGCACACTGATAACGGCAGCACTCATCCCCTGCCGTCTTGTACTTCATGATCACACCGCTCTCTGTGAGCTTGTCCAGATTGCGATAGATCGTCGTCAGATTGACTTGTATGCCGTTTTCCCGCATGTACGCGTTGACGTCATAGGCACTGAAACTGTGTTCCCTGTGCATATCCAGATATGTCATGATCGCGTCTCTGCTTTTCGTGTGGTACTTTTTCTGCTGATCATTCTGCACGATCGCCCGCACCCCTTTTCATGGTCTGCCGCCTCATTTCATCCGCCGTTCACTGATCCGGTCCAGGATCTCACAGTAGCTCTTAACCGCCGTGACGAGCAGCACCAGTGTGTTGTAGACACACTCCGGTTCAAATATCATCTTTAGTTCATCCTCAACGTCAGAAAAGTCGATATCGAGGCTGTCCAGCACCTTTTCACACGCCTTTGAAAAGCGTGGAAGCCGCTTTACCTGTTCCGTATCCTGCACCTGGCAAACGGCATCATCCAGATTGGTCTTCCACTTGTTGAACGAGGTGTCCTCGAGCCCTGCACAGACCGCCTCCACCATCGCCGTCTGTACACCCGCGAACGGATCCGTATCGCGCTCTCCCTTTTCTTCCAGGACTGCCTTGTATTTCATATAGACAGAAACCATCTGTTCTGACTCATGGTGCAGGAGCGACCTTGCCACAAGTACCCTCTCCTGGCGTGTTTTCTGCTCCTCATCCGATATTTCCGCTATCATCTTCCTCTTTTCCCGGCAATAGTCATCAAATCTCCTTATTGCCTCCGCTTCATATCCCATCGCACACAGATATCCTTTCTCATAATATTTCCCGGGAAACCACGGGACGTCTAACGCAAAGCCTGGCTGTTTTGCCGTATCAACCCGGTCCAGGACTCTGTCAGTTTTTCGAGCGACCACGCTGCGTTTGCCGGGCTTGTGGAGGGCAGTTTCACCAGAGCATGTCCGCCCTCGGGGATATTTTTTCCGCAGTACTTCAAAAAGAGTTCATATGCTTTCCCGCCGTTTAAAAATATTGTGCTGATATCCGCCGCGGACAATATCACATTCATATCATTTGCCCTGACATTCTTAATGCTGCTGTCCGACGAACCTACGATATCACAGGACTCGATCACGTCCCACAGCGCAACATTATTTCTCAGCAGAAAATCTCTCTTTTCCGCGATCGTCTCCGGCACTGTTTCCCCAAAGACTGCCGGGAGAACTTTCCAGAACCGGTTCTGCGGATGCCCATAATAAAACTGCTGCTCCCGCGACTTCACAGACGGCATGGAGCCCAGTATCAGTATTTTCGAATCCACGTCATACACCGGGCCAAAAGTATGTGTCACATGCTCGTATTCAGCTGAAACTGCTGGCTGTTTCTTCATCACCAATACGCCCCCTCTAATTCCACTCAGATATAGAATTGAGCAGCTGCTTTCGCTGTTTCCAGTCCGGCATCAGCCTTGTCATGAGTGCGTGAAAAGCCCTGGAATGGTCAGGGTGTATGAAATGGCAGAACTCATGCATCACCACATACTCTATACAGCTGACCGGCGTCTCGATCAGTCGGCTGTTCAGCGTGATAACCCCTTTGTACGGCTGGCAGGAACCCCATCTGGACGTCATGCGCCGTATCCTGACCGCAGGATATCCCACTCCAAACTGCAAAAACTGCCTGTGCACCTGCCGGCAGATCTCCTCATACAACTCACACTGATACGCTTTCAGCCACTTTTCATACATCAATTCCTTATGGCGCACATCCCCCGGATCCCTCACCCTGAAATACATGAGATCCTCCTCAAGATCAATGCGCTCGCTCCCGGCCTTAAAGACCTGCACAAGTTTCACCGTCCGTTTCCTTCCCAGGAGAGCCAGCTGCTCCCCGTCCTCGTACCGCCGCGGCAGCTGCGGTTTCTGCTCAAGCTGTCTGCGGCTGTTCTGCTCTGCGCGGTCGACAGCCGCGACGATCAGCGCCTGCTTCTGCCGCATGAAACCTTCTATATAGTCGACCGGAACGCGCCGGGATGCCGATACTTTTACGGTCCCCGCAGCATCGATCCGCAGATTCACATTCTTCACGGACTTTCTCGTGAGCTCATATTTGATTTCCACATCTCCTAATATAATGACACGCTTCTCACTGCCATATACCCTTGCCGCCATGCACCTGTACCTCTCCAGCAACACTATAAGAATACTGTCGGATCAAAAAAAGAATGAAATTGCGCCTCCAACAACAATGTATCAATTTTATCGTAAATATTTCCAAAATGCAATTACTTATGACAAATAACCGCAACTATTATAACAATTAATGCGGCATTCCCGTAAAACAGCTGAAAATTTGGTAAATATACACTATAATTATACTATTATGGGTAATCCATTACCATTTTGAGTTTTTACGCACGATCTATTTATGAACGATACTAGTACAGCATTGCACAAATAACAGTGAATACAGCACCTGCTATTTGCGCCA
>CAJUES010000065.1 GCA_910585765.1 uncultured Lachnospiraceae bacterium
ACCTACTGGGGTTCACGGGCTTCTTAAGCAGCGCAAACTTTTTACTCACAAGTAGTGGTTGATCCATGGTATTAAGGTGGAATCCTGGCAGGAGGAACACCAGAGGCACACGACACTGGAAATTTATCATTTTAAGCATTCAGATGGGGAAACTTGTGAAAGCCTTTTGGATTATTTGTAGTGTCTGCCTCATAGGATTGGGAATGAAGATCTGTGTTATTAAAAGTAATTTTGACAATGGCAGTAGAGATCAGTTTACAGATGAAACAGATAACAGTGAAAATAAGGAGGAAGACCAGATGAAGCACTACGACAAACAGATCTTAGAAGCCCGGCGGGAGGAGGAACGCCGGAAGCACACGACATTGGAAACGGGGATCTATGTGGATGATGAACTCATCATTTTTGAGCGGATCACCCTGCCAGGTACCAGGGTTCAGATTCTCCTGCCGGAATATTTTATGCCAATGCAGGAGACGGTCAGAAATGTCAAATACCCATCCCGCGACGCCCCGGACTTTATTGTCACGAGCCTGGACTCCACGGTCAACTTCGGCTTTAACGTGCTTCCCGTCCGGCTGGATGAGGGCGGCACAGGAGTGATGAGCAGCCAGTTCCAGGAGGCACTGCGAAACGTCAACCCGTCCATCCGCATCAGTGAGCGCGTGGACGATGCGGCGACGGACAAAGGCAGTGAGATGAGCTGGTTTGGCTTTAAGGGCTATGCGCTTGACGGGCAGATCTACAACCGCATGTATATCATACGGCTGGCAAAGACTGCGCTGCACGGCATCTTCAACTGCCTGCCGAGGGTGAGGGACCAGTGGGAGGACATCGCGGACCAGTGCTTCCGGTCGGTGGAGGAATCATGGGGCGGGATATAGGAGGTAAAGAAATGTCGTATGCCTATTATATAGATGACTTTTCCGCAGCGAGGGAAAAAGCATATCAGGAGGGGCTGGATGGGATAAGGGATTATGATGATGTGCTGCATTATAGAGGAAATTTGATTATGAAAAGAAAAATAAAGAGAGTGGTTTTTATTTTATCGATACTGGTAGTTATCAGTTTAATTGGCATATCTTATGTGAGTGTGCAAAAACCTGAGAAAATGACGGTCGAGGAAACTGTACAGCTTTTATTAAAATATATTTATGATGAAGACTACTTTCCTTTATGTACAAAATATTGTTCAAGTCAGGATGGACCTCTGCTGACTGTTTATGAGAATATCAGGTATCCGACATTTGAGTTTGACATGCCGAATAATAGAAATCATACCAGAGTGCAGATATTTTGTAACGGGGAATCGGAGAATGGAGAATATTTGGATCTAGGCGTTTACATATGGACTCCTTCTGAGAGTTTTCATTCTGACGGGATTGAACTGGTTTATGAACGAGCGGAATTATATTCATATGACAGTATTTTCCTGCGTGGGGATAGATGGGCTGGCGGATCAGGAGAAGCAGAAAAGGATTAACGGGATCCTGCAGGAACCAATAAAGACATGCATTATGAATGAAGGCTGGAAGAGCGATATTGAGAAGCAGCAGCTTTTTGACAATGTAAAAATCTATATAGCATATCAGTCAGAGGAATGGCTTTCAGTTGTATATTCTGTTAAAGCAGGGTTTCCATACAGGAGTTCTGACGGTATAGCCAATTTTGGTGTTACAGTTGATCTGCAGAGTGGGGAACGGGTAATGCTGGGAGACCTGTTTGAGATAGATGACCTGTTGAATTGGATATATATAAGTGGAAGGTATCAGGAAAATAGCGCCAGCCAGCGTGAATTAGGGTTTCTGCTGACGGAGGAGGAGGTTTTATCCTATATTCAGGGAGAAGCCCTTACAGGAGGGCAGTTTTTTGTGAGACGTTATGCGGATCAGTTTAATACATTTTATTTATATGAGGGGCAATTAGTGATTTTACAGGTTATGGGGAGCTTTGATATACCACTCCCTGAAATATGTGAATATCTAAGGGTGGATCCATGGTATTAAGATGATTTTACTGGTGATGTAACATTGACAAACATGAAGCTGTATTTGATCGTTGTAAAGGAGGAATACATATGCGGCGAACAAAGGAACTGGAAGTTTACCTGCAGGACTACCGCGCGGAGCGGACAGCGGCAAAAAGGGCGGAACTGGAGAAAAATTACACGAGGATGATCCCGGCGCTCGGAGAGAAGACAGACCATCTGGTCAGGTTGCAGACAGCGTACCAGGCGGCGGGCAGGCAGGAACGCATCAGAAATCTCGCCTTTTTCCGTCTGGGGTCAAGTGCATACACACAGAGCCATGAGATTGCGCTGGCGATGTCGGATAAGAAGCTTTATCTGGATGAGTGCATGGACTGTGTGTACTGGAAGCCGGACATCGTATATGAGGGGATCGCAGGGGATTTGGAGAAAGCGGAGGACATTTTAAACAAGGAGTTCGTGCGGCTGGAAAAATTCGAAATGTTTTACATACAGCAGAGACTGCTGTCGGATGACTGGGAGCTGCTCTGTACATTTCTTCCGCAACTGGCGCGGGGGATTGCGGACAGGATTACAGGCAGCTCCTTATTGACAGAGGAGGAATTGGAAGTGCTGTGCGGCGGCTATATGGAAAAACTGCAGACAGTCTGCAGGGTCAACACAGGAGGAGATACGGATGGGAAGTAAAAAGAGTTCGTTCCACATGGGTGACGAGTTTAACGGGAAAGGGGAAAAAGTTTATCTGCGTGCAACCGCATACAAGACATATGAACCGCTTTCACAGGAAAATGTACAGCTGACGCCCGATTTCAGCGAGTGTGTTCCCAGGGCGCTGGGAGCCGTGCCGCTTATGGGCGGAGCCGGCGGGGGCAGCGCCGGGGCGGCTGCAAAGGCAGCCGGGGCGCTGGCGGCTGCGGGGCAGGTCACAATACAGCGGGGAAGCGGGGAGGGCGAATACCTGACCAGCTTCCGGATCAGCAGGAAACGGCTCACGAACGGGGCGTACCTGCACCAGAACAAACAGAAGAAAAATAAAGGAGCGGAGTTACAGATATGAGTAATCTGATCAGATGCCAGAACGGCCACATGTTTTCCAGCAGGCGATACGGGACGATATGCCCGTACTGTAATATCGAGACGGCGACACGGGAGAAGAAGGACACCGGACAGACGGACACACAGATCGAGGAGGCCCTGTTCCTGAAGGAAGAGAACCCTGTGTGCGGCTGGGTGGTCTGCGTGGCGGGACCCCGGAAGGGAAAGGACTACCGGGTGATGGCGGGCAAGAACTTTGTCGGCAGGGCGGACGACATGGACATCCAGATCCTGGGGGACAACAGGATCTCCCGGCGCAACCACTGTGTGATCGTCTATGACGAGAAGCAGGGAAAGACAGTGATGCTGCCCGGGGACAGCAACGGCATCGTGTACCTGAACGGCGAGGCCGTGTACACGCCCACGCAGCTGCAGGAGTATGACGTGATCGAGATGGGGGAGAGCCAGTTCCTGTTCATGCCCTTCTGCGGCGAGCATTTCAAATGGGAGTAGGGGGTGCGGGGATGGCAGAGGTGAGAGAGATCACGATACTGGCAGTCTACCTGTTCATCCTGGCGCTGTCGGCGGCGCGCCTGCTGCCCTTCGGTGCGGGAAAGGGGCACGTCATGCGGCGCTTCCGCGTCGGCAGGGCGATGACCATAGGGACCAGGCAGGTGCAGGAGGACAACTACGGGATCTGCCAGGGTCCGGATGCCTTCATGGCAGTGCTCGCGGACGGGATGGGCAGGGACTACGGCGGGAAGGTGTCGTCGAGGATCGCAGTGGAGACGGTGAAGGACATGTTCTCCTGCTACCAGTCCTCCGAGAGTCCCGCCTACTTCTTCCGGAGGGCGTTCCATGCGGCGAACGCCGCGATCCTCGGCGAGCTGGACGACGGCAGGGGCGGCGCCAGCGTGGGGGCGGTGCTCATCAGGGACGGCTGCCTGTACTATGCGGTGGCGGGCAGCGTGAAGATCGCGGTGTGCCGCGGTGGCGAGCTGGTACCGCTCTCCACGGGGCACACGGTCGGCATGCTCGCGGAGGGCAGGTTTATGGAAGGCGCCATCACGAGGCAGCAGGCGCTGGAACTGCTCGAGGATAAAAGGCTCTATAATTACGTGGGGCAGGACGGCTTCGAGGAGATCGAGTTCTTTGACACGCCGGTGCGGTTGAAGGAGCGCGACATCGTGGTGCTGATGAGCGACGGGCTGTATGAGGGCACGGACTGGAGAACGATAGAGGAGCTGCTGGCAGGGCGCGGGAAATGCCAGCAGAAGGCGTACGACATCATAGAGGCGGTCAACACGGGGATACAAAAGGAGAAGGATAACGCCAGCATCGTGCTGGTAGAGGGGTTCTTATGAGAAAATATAACAGCAGCATCAGGACGGCCTTCATATCGGAGGCGGGAAACCAGTTGAGGAACAATGACTATTTCGGCTTCGTGGAGCTGGACAAATTTGCATGCTATGTCATCGCGGACGGCATCACCGGCATGGGCGGGGCGGAGAGCGCGAAGTCGGCGATCAGCGCGGCAGTAGACGCCTTCCAGAGGGAGCCGGGCATCAGCAGGCGGAAGCTGAAAGGATACCTGCGGTGTGCCAACAGGGAGCTCCTGCAGGGGAAGAGCTACGAGAAGCTGAAAGCATCGGTCACTGTAGTGGTCTCCGACTATGTGAAGTTCCGCTACGGCCAGGCAGGGAACACGCGCCTGCGGCTGTACCGTGACGGGCGGTGCGTGCAGGCAAGCCGGGACATGTCGCTGAGCCAGGATCTGGCGGACGGCGGACAGCTCCTGCAGGACAGGGTCGCCCGACACGAGGAGCGCAACAACCTGACCGCCTGGCTCGGCAGCGGGCATTTCAGACCCTTCATATCAAAGAAGAAAAAACTGTGCGCCGGGGACATCATCACCCTGTACACACGGGGGATATGGGAGAACGTGGACGAGGGGGAGCTCGCGGACGTGTTCGCGGAAGCGGGGAACGAGCCCATGGAGGAGTGTGACAAGGTGGAGGAGCTGCTGCTCTCCCGCCAGCCCGCCGACCTGGACAACTATACGTTCGCGGCAGTCTATATCGAGAAGGTCTTCACGGATCCCAACCGGAAGAAACGGATCAAAAAAGTGATCGCGGTATCCGTAACGGCAGCCGTGATCGCGGCGGTTGCGGCGCTCGTCATCTGGCTGTGGCACAGGGACCGGATACAGAAGCGGGCGGACATGGAACAGTATGCCGCCAATGCGGCGCAGTACACGGATGCCGGCAATTTCCCCCGCGCGAAGGAGGAGTACGGGAAGGCGCTGGAACAGGCGCGGAAACTGAGGGACGCGGAAGCCGTGGACAGATATACAGCCCACCTGATGGCGGCGGAGGCGGTCATCAGCGCGGACGACCTCTACAGCGGGGCGGATTATGCAGGGGCGAAAGAGGCATACATCAGGGCGGCGGAGCAGGCGCGGCAGGCGGACAACGCGGGGCTTTCGTACATCGACGGGAAACTGCAGCAGATCGGGGAGTACGAGCAGGTCTTTGACAGCATGGAGCTGGGCGACATCCTCTTCGAGCAGGACAATTATGGGCAGGCGGAGGAAAAGTACCTGGAGGCGAAGGCAAAAGCCGCCGCGATCTATTACAGTGAGGGGAAACAGCAGGCACTTGACGCGCTGGACAGGCTGTATGAGGAGTGGAGCGCCGTGAAGGAGGAGGAAGAGCAGCAGAAAAAGGAGCGCGAGCAGGAGAACGAGGAGCAGGCTGCGGCGCTCGCCGCGGACCAGGCTGCCGCGGCAGAGCTTGTCAGGCAGGGGGAGGAGGCTTTTTCGGAGGGCGACTATGACGGTGCAAACGTGTTCTACCTGATCGCCGTCGAGAAGTACGCAGCCCTGGAGGACAGCGCGCAGATCGAGTTCCTGAACATGAAGATCGCGGCGCTGAAGGAGAAGCAGGCGGAGACCGCGGCGCGCGCGGAGGACGCGAAGGCGCTGGAGGACCTGGCGCGCCAGCTCGAGGAACTGAATGACTACACGCAGGCAAAGATACACTACCAGTATGCCAAGGCAGCCTACCTGGAGATCGGGAAGAACAACAAGGCGGACGAGATCCAGGGAAAGATCGACCTCATAGATGCCAAGGAGGCGCAGGCGGAGAAGGAACGGCAGCAGGAAAAGGAAGAGCAGGAGGCGAAGGAGAAGGCTGAGGCGGAAGAGAAGGAAGAACGGGAGAAAAAAGAGCAGGCGGAAAAGGAAGAGAGAGAAAAGGCGGAAAAGGAAAAAGAGGAAAAGGAGGAGAACAACGGATACGGTGCCTGCGGTGCAGGCGCGTAGCCGGCGGATAGGACGACAGATGACGGAAGAGAGAGAGTTTGATTACAGGGACTACATACAGCGGCAGCTGAGGGAGATCGGCGATCTTGACGAGCGCAGGTATGCAAAGGAGCTGCTGCTGGGCAGCCTCGGGGAAATGTTTGCGTGGACGGAGGCAAAATACAGGGCGCTGGAACAGCGGATCCGGGATGAACTGGACACTCCGTGGGAGCGCTTTGACATCTCCATGACGGCTGTCAGAAGGAAAGACCATGACCCGATCAATGACCACTGGCATCCGGTCTGTGAGGAGGATCTCAGACCGGAAAGAGAACACGGATGCATGACCGTGTACCTGATGGCGGACGATGCCGGATGCCGGAAGTTCTTAAGACAGGGCATGGTTGAGGCGGAAGACAGGCGGACGGGCGCCACACTCCGCTGCCGGATCGTGAGACCGACCCGATACCGTGCCTGTATGGAGAGGACATACAGGCTGTTTGCAGCCAACCGGATCCCGTGGCAGACGGTACACCTCGGGCATCTGGAGCGTTTTTTCGACCTGGTGCCGGACGGGGACGTCCCGCCCGGCGCACAGCCCGTGATCCAGTGGGGGGACTGGGAGCAGTGTGTGACAGAGGATGCCATACCGCTCTGGAACATGCAGAGGAGCATACTGCAGTCGCAGGAGTTCAGACGTCCGTGCCTGGATGACGTGGTCTATGAGCATATCTACTATCTCGGGGATGAGGGCGCGGCAGGAGACGGCTGCCTCGTGGATGCGGGGGAGGAACTCCTGTCGGTCCGTTATGAAAGGAACAGAGTGGTTCTAAAGACGAGGAAGGAGACACCCGGGGAGGTGTCAGTCTGCAGGCTGCGCCAGGGGGACGGCGGGGATTCCTACGGATACCGCTGTCCGGTGCTGTCAAACCACAGGAAAGACAGTTTTGCGGTGAGATATCTCCAGCAGACGGGAAATTTCATACAGACACCCGCGGAGCTGATGCGCAAGGTGGAGGAAATGTCGGGAATCTTCCGCATCAGTGTTTCCGGATATGAGATTGCAGGCAGTGCAGGGCGGCATCTGTTTGGCGGGGATATGCTGGAAGGGGACATGAACAGCTTCACAGGTGCGCAGGAATTCACGGGGGATCGGCGCAGCCTGCTCGTGTTCCGTTTCCGGAAGGAGGGGGAGACACCGTATGACTACCTGTACGGATCCCAGATACGGTATATCCTGTCGCGGCTGCAGATGGAATTCATGGAATACAGGTGCGTGGGGGTGGCGGAATGAACTATGCATGGGAGGCAGTGCTGCTGGCGGAGCAGAATGACAGGGACCGCGACAGCCTGCGGTTTGTGGAAGCCGTCACGCCGAGCCCGTACATAGAGGTATCCGTGACAGACTTAAACACCGGGGAGCCGGAAGGGGACAGGGTGGAGATCAACCCCCTCTACCGCCTCGGGGACGTGTTCGGAAGGCTGTTTGACAGGAATACGGACCAGATGGTGCAGACGAGGGCACTTTTTTTCGACGTGTGCATGCACTACATCACACAGCTCGACCTGCGGGAAGGGCTGTCAAAGGAGGACTACCACCACAGCCTGCTGTCGGACGACATCCAGTCGGGGAGGTACGGCAGGGCGGCGGCGAAGCGTTTCGCACTGTTCTCGAGGCAGGAGCAGAAACTGGTCGTGCGGGAGTACCTGTGCCTCTTGAAGACAGGGAACTGCCAGGAGTCGTTCCGGAAAGCGGTGACAGGGCTGTACACAGACGCGCTGGTCTATGAGAACAACGAGACCGCATACGAGCTGCTCGTGTACCTCGGGACGGCGGACACGGACGCGCAGCGGGAGCGCGCGGCATTCCTGCGGGACATGTTCCTGCCGGTACAGGAGACCGTGCACTTCTTTTACGAAAACCACTTCGGGATCATCGGCGTGGACGAGACGATGGGGGTGGACGAGATGGTGATATTTTAGCAGAGGAGGAGACGTATGGGAGACATAGATGATGAATTAAAGTATATGGAAGGGAATTACTCAACCGGGGATCCGGGCATGGTGCTCGCAGAGTGGTGGGAAGATACAAAGCAGGCACAGAAACTTTCCCAGGATGCAGAATATATGAAAAAGGTTCTGGAATACCTGAAAGAGAAGGAGGAAGAGCACCACTATCTGGTAGACGGTGCCACGATTACATGTACAAGGTGCAAGATGGAACCGGATACATATTACGGGAGTACTTTTACGGCACCGGAGGGCAGTGATGAGAGAAAGTTAAAGGTAACACACAACACAAGCTATGTAAATGGCGCAGGACAGTATTTTGCGACAGTTAAGGATATTGAATTTGAGCCGTTTGGAAACTGTGACAACCCGCCGGACCGGGAAGCGGAGAGAAAGGCGCTGATGCTTGCGGCGGAATCCGAGGAGCTGTGCAAGTATGGGACATGTCGGTATTTAATGGATTTAAATGATGAATGGGAAAACTGGCTGTCAAACACAGGGTATCAGGAGGTAACGGAACTGAATGGGGATTCGGTGGAGACAGTTACCATGGAAGCGATCCTGTTCTGTAAACACGGAGGATTTATCCGACCAATCAATTCGGGGTATATTAAAACGGATGATGAACCAGAAATTGAAATTATGGAAAAAGCTTCGGAAGAGGAGATCAGTGAATCGTTAAAACAAATAGGAATTACCAATACAGAGGTGGCAATATATGTTTGGCAATTTTTTAGAAATGAAAAGTTTTCGGAATATGCGGTTGCGGGAATAATGGGAAATGTCTATGCAGAATCGAAATTTAATCCTGAAATAGTACGCAATGAAACATATTATGGTCTTTTTCAGATTGGTGATGGGGCGGATAAAATGCTTAAACAGGGAGGAATAGAAGGATGGAAGGATGTTGATTTTCAGTGCAGATTTGCGTTGTGCGAATACAATGGAAGCGATACAGGATGGCAAGTGCGTTATCTTGACATGGGAGATTATATGTTATGCAGCTCAAGGGAAAATTTTCAAAATGCGGCAAATGCCACAGAGGCTGCACTGCTATGGGGAACTGGATTTGAGCGTGCCTATGTCAGCAAGCGTAAGGATAGTGAGAATAGAATAATATTCGATAAGTTACAACATCAGGAGGAAAGGATTCAATGGGCAGAGGATATATATAAGGTTTTTGAAGGAAAAGGATGGTAAAGTGAAGAAGCGGTTAAAAATCTTTCTCATATGTGTGTTTATGACACTAATTGTGCTTCTGCCGATAAAATCAAAACAAATAAATGATGAGATGCCAGATGCATATGTGAATATATTATCTGAATACGAGAGGGTAATGAACGACAAAACATACTCACGGGATCAATGGAAAAATATTTATGACTATGTGCTGAGATTTATTGGCAAAACCGATTTATATTATTGCATTAAAGATTTGTCAGGAGATGGGAAAACAGAATTGATATTAGGGACAAAACAAGAAATAAAATTCGAGCCATTTATTATTTATTCCTTCGAGGAGAGTACGGTTTACTGGGCAGGTATCAGGGAGAACTATATAATGACTATTTATGAAGGAGGAATCATTGAGTATATATCAGGAGGCGTGTGGCAGCATTTTATGTATGAACGTTTAGACGGGGATTCAGCAGTTACTGATTTATTGGCAGTTTTAGTAAAGGAAGAAGGAGACGGTAAGAGTCCGGTGCGTTATTACTCAGTGAAATACACGGAAAACAATCAAATTTACGAGGAGATAACAAAGAAAGAATTTCAGGATATACGAAATCTGTATACAGGATCAGTGGAAAGACTCACATGGAATAAGTTAGAGGGATTTTGGAACCAGCAGTAGTATTAATATAGAAATTTAAAAATATACGAGGGAATTATGGGCGGATATATCTTAAACAAAGAAGGGATCAGCAGGGAGACGGAGAGGAAGCTGTACAGGACGGGCGAGCTGGAGCTGATGACCACGCACCAGCTGCGGGAGATCTGCAGGCGCGAGCGGATCATCCAGGGCATATTAAACCCCCTGGACAAGGAGGAACTGGTCAGCGTGATCATGCGCTGCCGCGGGATGCGGGAGCGGCTGCTGATACGGAAGGAGTCGGAGGAGGGAACCCGTGTGCTGGAGCAGATGTTCGCGGGGCGGCGGATCGTGCCGGTACAGGACAGGACGCTGCACATCCCGTCAAAGCTCATCGTGTATGAGGGGCTGTCCATGGGCGCGGAGGACAGGGTGCGGATACCGTACCGCAGGGAGCTTGCGGACACCAACGCGCTCCTTGTCAGCGGAGGGAAGGAGGTTTGCGGCATCTTCCACCTGCAGGCAGTAGCCGGAGAGAAGGGGTGGCTGTATGTGGTGCGGGAGGAAGGGATGCCGTGCAGGGAAGCGGATCTGAAGGAGTACGACCTGTACTGTTTCCGGCAGCAGGACTCGGACAGGATCTTTGCCCTGTATTACGGGACGGGCGGCGACATGCCGGAGCGGATCCAGGCTTACAGGATCCCGCTCATGGACGTGGAAGTACGCAGCCCCGTGGAGCTGAGGATGCCGCTTGCCATCGATTTCGGCTCCGCCAGCACTACGGCGGGCGTCTGTCTGGATTCCCGGTATTTCGAGGAGACCAGGGGGGTGCCCTTTGCGGAAGATTTTGAGAAGAATGCGGTCCAGTATACGACATTCAGCGGCGGCAGCAGGCTGATGCCTTCCGTCGCAGGCGTGGTCGCGATAGAACATGGAGAACCGCGTTTCGTGTTCGGTCAGGAGGCGGCAGAGCTGTCCGGTGCAAGCTATGTCGACGAGGGTTTCAGCGTCTTCTATGACATGAAGCGGTGGATCAGTGACCCCGACAGGGAGGAGGAGATCACGGACAGGGAGGGCAGGCGGACGTTCCTCCCGCGCAGGGAGATCATCAGGGCATTTATCCTGTATATCATCAGGACAACGGAAAACCGTTTCAAATGCAGGGTGCGCCAGATCCATGTGTCCTGCCCGGTCAGGCAGAAGTTCCTGTTCCAGAAGCTGTTCCACAGGATCCTGCCGGAGTACATGCCGCAGGACGGGGAGATGCTTGACGAGGGCGTGGCGGTCCTGTACAGCACCATCTCCGGGATGCTGGGATCGGGTAAGCTGGAGGAGGACACGGAGTACCAGGCGCTGGTCATAGACTGTGGGGGCGGGACGACAGACCTGTGTGCATGCCGTTTCCGGTACCGTGACGACAGGGTGGCATACCATATCCGCATCGAGACAGCCTATGAGAACGGGGACACGGATTTCGGCGGGGACAACCTGACCTACCGGATCATGCAGTACATCAAGATACGGATGGCGGAAAAGCTGGGACTCCGGATGCCGGTGTCCGCGGAGGAGATCCTGCAGGGGCTGGATGTGGACACGTTCCGATATGTGGATGCCAGCGGGACATCGGAATTGTACAGGGGATTCGAGGCGGCCTATGAGACGGCGGAACAGTACCTCCCGACCAGGTTCAAGGAGTATGAGGCGAGGAGCCGGAGCGATTATTTCAAGGTAAAAAATAACTTTTACCATCTCTTCTCCCTGGCGGAGGAGGTGAAGAAGCGCTTCTATGAGCGGGCAGGGATCCTGCGGGTGGGGATCTCGTCCGGTGTGCACGGGGACAGTGACATCTCATGGGTGCAGGCGGACAAATGGAAACTGTCTGTACAGGAAAACGGCGTGTTCAGGGTGGTGAAGGAGTTCCCGGAGATCATCGTGAACCTGTATGAGGCCAGTCTGGTCATAAAGGGGGACATCTATGGCATCATCCGTAAGCTTATGGAACCGCTGAACAAAGAGGACAGGATCAGGGATTTTTCATTCCTGAGACTGACAGGCCAGTCCTGCAGGATCGACCTTTTCAGGGAAGCGCTGAAGGAATTCATACCGGGGCGCATGATACAGTTCCGGCACGGCGGCAGGGGAACGGCAGGGGATACGGACCTGAAGATGGGCTGCGTGGACGGCGCGTTGAAGTATATACGGGACAAGCGGCTCGGATATGCGCAGGTGGAACTGTATTCGGACGAGCCGCTGCTTCCCTACACCGTCAGCGCCCACACCCACAACGGGAGGGAAGTGGAGCTGGTGAACGGGTTCCTGCGCGGGGAGGAAACGCGGTATGTGTCGAGAAATCTGGAGGACCTGACGCTGTACCTGTACCTGAAGGATACGGAAGGACGGGAGAGATACCGTTTCTGTCTGGACTGCGATCCGAAACGCTTCCGGGAAGTGACGTATGAGGGGATCCGGGAGGCGCACGGGACGCATATCGCGCAGAAGGAGACGGACAGCATCGCGGACGGCGAGATACGCTTCTTCGCGTGGAAGCGCTGTGCGGACTGGGGGTTTGTGGTCGTGCCGGTGTACAGGAAGTACGGGCGCCTGTATTTGGGGGACGGCCAGTTCTACCCGTTCGAGCATGAAGGCTGGACACAGAACCTTTATGACGGCACGAAATAAACAAATATATAACGATAAAGGAGCGTCATATGATGGAACACATATATCCGGCGTTTGAGCGCGGGAGGATCATGAAGAAGGAGCTGCTGTGGGCGCTCAGGGACTACTCCTATGCCGCCCTGCAGATAAAGTACCGGGATCACGCGGACGGTATCATCACGGGGTGCAGGGTGCGCCCGGAAGGGGGCATGCTGCGTATCGCGCCGGGAATGATAAAGTGTGCGGACTTCATCTTCCTGGTCACGGGGGAGGAGCGGGTGCCGTATGCGCCGACAGGGGAGTATTCCAGTCTCCGGTTCTGCCTGAGGGAGAGGGAAGAACTGCCGGACTACACCCGCTACCGGACGGAGTTCGTGCTGGACGGACAGCTGGAGCGGGGGAAAAACGAGATCGAGCTGTGCCGGTTCAGGTTGAAAGCGGGAGCGGAACTGCGCACGGAGTATAAGGACTTCTACGACATACAGACGGAGTATGACACCATGAACCTGGCGGATGCCACATGGTCATCCGTGGGACAGAACACCCTGTCCAAGGAAGTGACGGACTATTTTGCGCATAAGGTGCTGGAGTGCGGGAAGGCGGCGGATGCCGATGTCCAGTTCGCCTATTTCCTCCTGCAGGGGCGTGAGGCGGCAGACTACCGCATACTGACGGACTACATCCGCAGGAGGACAGGCGGGGACGCGGGGGACGGCCGGATGGATACCGGGACCGCCTTCCACAGGCTGGAGGACATACTGGACGGGATCCGCAGGGGAACCAGCGCATACAGGCCGGACAGGACAGACGGGGAGCGCAGGATGATCGTGTGGGACTGATGGGAAAGGAGAAGGAAAATGGGTAATTATTTGAATTATCTGCATGGAGAGTATGACAGTCATGATCTGGAAAATAGGAAACAACGTCTTGATGATATACAACATGCGCGTGAAGTGAAACAGGATATAGAGGACACACAAAATTCAATTTTTGAAAGTATGACAGAAGGGATCATTAATGAGATAGATAATGCAACAAGCGAGGATTTTATTGAGCTATGCCGTAGTTATAATGTGGAAGACAGGTATAGTGAATATCTTGTTAATGGCGCAACGCTGCGATGCACTATGGCAACATTAGACGACTTTCCGTTATCAAATGGCAGTAAGGTTATTTTGGAAGGTGTAGAAGAAAAAGATAAAAATGTGACAGAATATAAATTTGAAGATCCGCGTCTTGATATGGTCCTGCATGTTAGCGAGAATGGTATAGATATTAATAATGGTCAGTGTTATGCAACGGTAAAGGATTGTGTGAAAGATGTCAACATCATTCCACCAAGATGTAACTGTTTGGTACCTGTCGACAGAAAGGCAGAAGAAGAACGAATAAATAGTGATAATGAACGCTGTAAACATGGAGTATGCAGACACCTTATGAGTTTGAATGATCAATGGGATAATATGTTGTTGAAAGGAAACGGGAAATATCAGACAAAAAGAAATGTATTCATAAAAGATGGAGCGCCAGATATAAACATAAATGATATGCCTGAAGAGTACCTTGAGAGCGAAGATATAGAGGGCATTACGCTGACCTCTATCTTGTTCTGTAAGCATGGCGGTTTAATATGCCCGGTTGATTCAGGGCAGTTCAGAATAATTACATATTCAGATACGGTATTTGCATTGGCTTGTACAATTGAAGGTGAGCATAAAGGAAGTCTGCAGTGGGAACAGATGAAATCGAATGCGGAATATATCTATAATTATCTGTTTGATAGAGGATGGTCGACAGAAGCTATATGCGGGGTATTGGGGAATATGTATGAAGAGAGCAAGATGAATCCGGGAATATGGCAGAAATGGACAAATACAGGACTGGGGTATGGATTAGTACAGTGGTCAGCGGCTGGAGAAAAATACCTCAGTTATATAAACAAAGGAGCTGGTGAAGTCAATAATTGGGCAAAAGCCGATCCTAAGGCGCTGATGAATAGTCAATTAAAGTATATAATGGAAACGATGCAGTTGAAGGGACAAAAGGCAGAAGAAATTCAATGGTATCCCCAAATGGCATGGAAATATGTAGACGAAAAATTTTTTGCCGAGGATTCTACGCCTAGAGAAATGACAGCAGAAGAATATATAACATCTAATTGTAATCCAGGAGATTTGGCATTGATTTTTCAATCTCATTATGAAAGATCAGGACAGCACTTGGAGAATAGGATAAATGCAGCAAACAAGTGGTATGAATACTTTACAATGCAAGACCTGACAATTGATTTAGATGATTTTCCCCAATAATTAATTAAAACAGTAGCTTAGGAGAAGTGAAAATGGCAGGAAACACATTTTGGAAATATTTATTATGTTTTGTGGTTATTCTCATGTCAGCAGTCACAGGATGCGGCAAAAGGTGGGAACAGCATGGTAGGATCATGTCTGTCGGAGGTACAGGGGAAAGTGCAGCGGACAGCATGGATTACAGTCAGTACGTAAATAAGACATGGATTGTCGATGGCTGGAACGAATTAACCGATTCGGAATGGGATCTGGCAGTCAGCATGATCATAACCCGGATAGAGGACGGACATATCGAGGGGTATTTCAAGAAAGGAATGATCCTGGATGATTATTGCAGCTTTTTTATGCGGGATCTGATTGAATTTCACGGAAACGTTTTTATGGAAAGAGCAGAATGTCTGTATGGTGATGAGAAAATCCATTCGTTTGACATTGTATTCCATGGGGGAGACAGAATCAGCATGGATTTCAGCGACGACGGGGGAGAAAGCTATCTGCTCAGGGCTTACAATGTTTCCGACATGGAGTTTACCGCCGAGCCGGAAACATTCGAGATTGATCTGGATTCGTGGGGAATTGTAACATTGATTTATGCATACAGGAAAGAATTTTTTGGAGGGGAAGATTACCGTCTGGAACCATGCGTTTTGCTGGTGGATGAGCAGAAAGATATATTATATAAATTCTTTACGACTTTCCTGCCAAAGGAATATGAAGTATTAAAAGTGTGGACCGGGGATTTGGATGGAGATGGGCTAAAGGATGTAAAGGTTGCTGCCATTTCTTTCGACGTCTGCGATTCCAGCAGGATAGAGCTGTATTTTTTTCAACGTGAGGATGGGCTGTTTGATAAATCGGTCGTGATCGATATAGATGATCAGCGTGGGTATACCATGAAAAGTTTCCAAAAAGATCTGTGGATCAGCTTTGGGGAGGGCAGTTATATGTGGAGGCGGTCATATGAGAAAAAGGAATGATCACAGAAGGATAATTATAGTTATGGGGCTGGCGTTTATTCTGACATTTGCATCAGGATGCCAGGATAAAAAGCAGGAAGGAAAAGGGATAACAGATGACATCCTGCCAGATCAGACAGACTACAGTATGTATCTGAGAAAAATATGGATGGAAGGTCATGATTACCTTCTGCACAGTCTGGTCATCACACGGATAGAAGATGGATGTATAGAGGGATTTCTGGGTGAGGATCATATATATTCCGATATGTATTTTGACATAGACTTGGCGGAGCACGCCACAAACTTTCAGGGGACGATAACTGACGGCAGGGCGGAGTGTATATACCATAACAGGCAGAAGGATAAGTATGGAGAAATGGATATCATTTTTGCCGGGGATGACGGACTCGATGTAAGGATTGATGAGGGAGAGACAAAAAACTATCAGACCTGTAACATATCAGATATTCGGTACCGTGATACGCCTGTAACAAATGATGGAGAGATGGGTTCGTGGGGGAAGGTAACGTTATGCTGTGTCTATAAAGAAAATTCAGACACGCTCGAGCCATGGGTGGTATTACTGGACGGACAGGGAGATATCATATACCAGTTTTCGGCGGATTTTTCAGGCTATGGCGATAACATAGACTGCGAGATCACCGGCATGGCAATTGAGGATATGGATGGGGACGGACTGGAGGATATAGCGGTTTTTACTTGTGAATCATATACTTTCCGGGATGATCTGGACCAGCAATGTGAATGGTATTTCTTTCAGCAGGAAGATGGCTGGTTTGGCCAAGAGGTTTATATTTGTTATTTCGAAGACGAAGATGCTTATTATATTGAAAGTGAACGGAAGGACATACATGTATTATTTCAGGAGCCTGAGGAATCAGCGGTTAAATGATAAAAACGTGATGCAGGACGTGTCAGAAGGAAAGGAGAACACATGACAGAAAAAATAGCAGACAGGCAGATATATATCAGATGCAGGTTCCGGATCATAAGCGTACAGGGCTGCGTGATCCATGCCGGGTACGGGCAGCATACCCGTGCGGAAGCCACGGCAGTCGTGGAGTGGGACAGTGCGGGAGCCGCCCTCATGGACACTGCGGATGAGACGGTCATGATCACAGGCAGGGACACCGACGCCGCGGAGAGGATCCTGTTTTCTGGTGTCGTGGAATCGTTGGAGCTGACCAGGGAGGGCAGGTATGCGGTCCTTTATCTGAAGGCAGTCTCCCACACATGGAAGATGGACATACAGAAACGGTCAAGGTCGTTCCAGGATATCTCCATGACATACCGGGAAGTGGCGGAGACAGTCACGCGTGAATATGGCGCGTCCCTGACCTGGGATGCACCGGACAGGCATCTGGAATGCCCGCTGGTCCAGCACAGGGAAACGGATTACCAGTTCCTGACGAGACTGCTGAGCCACCTGCAGGAGGGGATCACGGCGGGGGATGCCGGGGCGGGCATCAGCCTCCACGCCGGGCTGTACAGCGGGGAGGATCATGGAGATATCGCGCTGGAACAGTACATATACAGCGCACAGCCGTTCCGCGGCGCCATGCCGGACAGCAGGATGCGCACGAACACAGTGGGGTACCGCATCGACGGGACAGACCATGTCAGGGTGGGCGACAGGGTGCGGATACAGGGCATGCCGTTTTACGTGATGGATGCGGATACCGTATTTGAAAAGGGAAGCCTGCGGTGCAGCTGCCATGTATTTCCGGCGCAGTGTTTCCGCGTGTCTCGGATACCGGCAGGGACGCTGGAGGGCGCAGTACTCACTGGAAGGGTTCTGGAGACGCGTCAGGAACTTGTAAAGATGCATCTGGACATCGACAGGGAACAGGACCCGCAGGGGGCATACTGGTTTCCATGGAAACCGGCCACGGGAAATATGCTGTACTGCATGCCGGAGACAGGCACAAAGGCGGCGCTGTATTTTGGCAGGGCTGATGAAAGCACAGGGGAAGCCATCTATAACATCAGGGAGAACGGGGAGCAGTGCGGAGAGCTTGCAGATCACAAC
>CAJUES010000066.1 GCA_910585765.1 uncultured Lachnospiraceae bacterium
AAGGGATCCGTGTAGCTTTTTGCGGGAATATATTGTATTTATAGTGAAAGGGGGAAATGAAATCTATGCATAGAGATAAAAATACGGCGTCCCTTTATGAGGAGGTCATCAGGAGGAACTCGGAGACCGTGTACAGGCTGGCTTACGCTCTTGTCAGGACGCGGGCTGACGCGGATGACATTTACCAGGAGGTATTTCTGCGCTATGTGCGCAAAACGCCTGCGTTTGACAGTGCGGAACATGAGAAGGCGTGGTTCATGCGGGTGACGATCAACTGCTGCAAGAATTTCTGGCGGTCGCCGTGGATGCAGAGAAGGCGTGCGTTGGAGAGCGGCGCGCTGGAGAGGGAGGCATCGGAGGCGGACACATTCCGTGAGACATCGGACGGGGACCAGCTCTTGATCGAGACAGTCAGGCGGCTGCCGGAGAAGTACCGTGCAGTCATTCATCTGTTTTATTACGAGGAGCTGTCTGTCGAGGAGATCGGGAGGATCACGGATTCAAAGGAGTCTACCGTGAGGACGCGTCTGACGAGGGCGAGGAGGGCGTTGAAGAGTCTGTTGAAGGAAGAAGGAGGGGATTTTCATGTTTAGAGAGATATATAAAAATGCGTACGACAAGATCACACCGCCACCGGAGCTTGTGGCTGATACGATCAGTAAGGCAGGGGCGGGAGGCAGGGTATCTGTCAGGCACCGATTTGCCGTCCGGTCGTCACTTGCTGCGGCTGCTGCGGTGCTGTGTCTCGTGATGGCAGTGCCGGTCTGTGCGGCACACATTCCGGCTTTTTATCAGATCGTGGAGTTCATTTCTCCTGCGATCGCGGACCGCCTTGTGCCGATCGAGAAGAGCTGCACCAGCAAGGGGATCACGATGCAGGTGGAAGCCATCGATATAGAGGGGAATGAGGCGGACATCATCCTGTCACTGCAGGACGCGGAGGGAAGCGGGCAGGATCTGGTGCACGGCGTGATGGATCTGAATGACAGTTATGGGCTGTCCGATTACACAAATGACAGCGTGATCGGGGGCTGCCGTTTCCTGACATACGAGGAGGCGGAGGACAAGGCGTATTTTCAGGTGATGGTCCAGGCGGACAGCGCGTTTCAGTCGGATAAGCTCCAGTTCTGGGTGAACTCTGTCCTGTGCAATAAATACGAGGAGACGAAGGACGTTGACCTGTCAGGGATCGTTCGCGAGGCAAAGACAAAAGCAGTGATGCTGAGCGGTGGCGGTGGTCTCCTTCTCCTGGAGGAGGAGAAGCTGCCGGATTCCCTGAAGGAGATTCCGGGGACGCAGGAGGATCCCAGATCAGGAGCGAACGTGCTGGATCTGATGAGCGTTTCGGACTGTGCGGCTGACGATTTTACCGTGACGGGCATCGCGTACATGGATGGCGCGCTGCGCGTGCAGGTGTGCATGGGGGACAACCTGGAGTCGGACCGGCATGTGGAGTTGTTTCTGCGGGATCGGGACGGAAACGAGCGGTACGAGGATCGCAGCGTGAGCTGGGATGAGATGGTCGGCGATACCAGATACCAGATGTATGAGTACTGGTTTCTGGAGGATATCACAGACATCGCAGACTATTCTATGTACGGTATTTTCCACTACTCGGGTGACTTTGTGGAGGGACCATGGCATGTCACATTCCGCGTGGAGGGGGATTGACAGATGACGAGATTGTGGTAAAATAATGATAAATTAAAATGAATTAAAATGAATTAAAATAAATTTTGAAGGGAGGGTGCAGTATGGACGGATTGGGCTACGTACCTGTTTGCAGCAGCAGTTCCATGTCAAAAACGTGCAAAGATCACGTTTACGGGATTACTGCGCCCTTTTTTCGGTATTGCGATTGTATTTTGCCGATCAGCTAAGACGAAACGGCTTGGGTCGCACGAACACTTTTCACTCAGACAGAAAGTTGAGTTGTGAGCTGTTTTTTGCTGATCCATATGAAATAAAAAAATACAAAAATGCAAAACGTACAAAAAAGGAAGTGCGAGATACCGCAGTGATCCCAGAACAGTTTGACCAGTATGTGAGATACAGGCCGGGCTGTTTTTATTATGTGCGAGCGAGCGGAAGAGATCCGCAGTCCGTGCATGGATTGGAGCATTTTTTATGCTTTATGATAAAGAAAATGATTAGGATAAAGAGGGATTACAGATGGCAGGTTATACAAAAAATCAGAAAAAATATCAGACAGAGAATAAGTTGACAGACAGGTTGCGGAAAAATATCGTGTTGGACTACATCACCACATTTGTGACGAACCTGAATATGCAGAGTTCCATATGGGTGCTGTATCTGGCGTACTGCGGGCTGAATCTGGCGCAGATCGGCCTTGTGGAAGGGATCTATCACGCGACCAGCATCGTGTTCGAGATTCCTTCCGGGGCGGTGGCGGATCTGATCGGCAGGAAAAAGAGCATGATCCTGAGCAAGATCTGCATCGCGGTATCGTGCGTCATCATGCTCTTTTCGAGGAGTTTCTGGCTGTTCGCGCTGGGGTTTGCGATCCAGTCGCTGGGGAATAACCTCAATTCCGGGTCGGAGGAGGCGCTGGTATTTGACAGCATGAAGTACGCCGGGCAGGAGGGGCAGTATATGCGCGTGTGCGGCAGGCTGAACATGATCGTCGAGTTGTCACAGGGCATCGCGACGGTCGCGGGCGGCATTCTCGCAGAGTTCTCTTATTTCTGGTGCTACAGCGCGTGCGTGGTGATCGCGGCGCTTGCACTGGTCCCGGTCCTTTGGATGACAGAGGCGCCCTGCACCGATGCAAAAAGCGGTTCTAAGTCAGTCAGGGAAGTGGTGAGCGTGCATTTTGAGACATGCTTTGAGATCCTCCGGTCAGAGCGCCGCATTTTGAATATCATTGTCTATTATTCCACAGTGTTTGCGGCGCAGACCGTGCTGTTTTTTTACAGCCAGCAATATTTTTATGAGCTGGGGTACAACAAGGTCGGGATCAGCCTGATCATGCTGGTCGTGGGCGGTGTCTCCTGTGCCGGGGCAGTCACGAGCGAGCGGTTTTTTGCGAGATTCGGCACAGAGATCGGCGGGATCGGTGCCCTTGTCATCGCCGCTTCCTTTCTGGCATACGGCTTTCACAATACGATTGTGTCGGTCGCAGCCCTGGCTGCCGCGAACTTCTTTAACTCGGTGCTCTATCCCGTGCAGTCGGAGCAGCTCAACTGCCTGATCCCGTCGGGACAGCGCGCGACGCTGATCTCTGTGAACAGTATGTTCTTTTCGATCGCTATGATCCTGGTGTTTCCGCTTGCGGGCGCGCTGGCTGACGTGTGCGGACTCACGACAGTCCTTGTGGGGATCGGGGTCGGGCTGGCGGTGTTCACGGCTGCCTGGAATAAGGAAGTAGAAAAATAGACTTCTATTTGACTTTTCGATATAATCGACTTATGATTAGTTATATTGAATATGATGACAGAGGAGAATCCATATGAAAAAGGTTTTTATCGATGGAAGTGAAGGGACAACAGGTCTGCGCATCTTTGAGCGCTTTGAGGGAAGGGACGATATCGAGATCCTAAAGATCCCGTCCGGGTTGAGGAAGGATCCGGCGGAGATCAGAAAATACATCAACGCGTCGGATATCACATTTCTCTGCCTGCCGGATGCGGCGGCGAGGGAGGCGGTGGCGATGGTCGAGAACGACAGCACGATCATCATCGATACGTCGACGGCACACCGCACGGAACCGGGCTGGGCGTACGGCTACCCGGAGCTTTCCGCGGCGCATCGCGAGGCGGTCAGGAACGGAAAGCGGATCGCGGTGCCCGGCTGCTATGCGACAGGCTTTGTCACGATCGCGTATCCGATGATCGCGGAGGGCATCCTGCCAAAAGATTATCCGGTGGCGGCGTTTGCGATGTCCGGCTACAGCGGGGCGGGCAAGAAGACGATCGCGGTGTACGAGGCGGACGGGAGGGACAGGGAGCTCGACGCGCCGAGGGCGTACGCGCTCGGTCAGAATCATAAACATCTAAAGGAGATGCAGAGGATCACAGGGCTTGAAAAGGCACCGCTGTTCTCGCCGCTGATCTGCGACTATTACAGCGGCATGGTGGTGACGCTGCAGTTCTACACGGATCTGCTGAGGGACAAGCCGGCGCCGGAACAGGTGCACGCGATGTTTGCCAAATACTTTGACGGCGAGCAGTTTGTCAGGGTGATGCCTTTTGGAAAGGAGACCGAGTACAACGGATTCCTGGCGGGAAATACGTGCGCCGGCTGGGACGGCATCGAAGTCTATGTGACAGGAAATGAGGACAGGCTGCTTGTCAGCACGCGCTTTGACAATCTCGGAAAGGGCGCGTCGGGGGCAGCGGTGCAGTGCCTCAATATCATTCTTGGGTGCGAGGAGAGCAAGGGATTAGTATTATGATTGAATTACCACAGGATTTCAGGATTCGGATGCAGGATATGCTCGGGGAGGCATATCCTGCTTTCCTGCGTAGTTATGAGGAGAAAAAGGTTCAGGCGCTGCGGGTGAACGCGCTGAAGGGCACGGCAGAGGAATTGCTGCGCAAGATGCCCGATGCCGGTCTGAGCGCCGTCGCGTGGGAGAAAAACGGATTTTATTACAACAGTGAGGACAGTGACCTTGCGCCGGGAAAGCATCCGCTCCACGAGGCGGGCGCTTACTATATACAGGAGCCGAGCGCGATGGCGCCGGCAGCATACCTGGAGGCGGAGCCGGGGGAGCGGGTGCTTGATTTGTGTGCGGCGCCCGGAGGGAAATCGACGCAGATCGCTTCCTGCATGCAGCATGAGGGGCTCCTCGTGTGCAATGAGATCCATGCGGCGCGGGCGAAGATCCTCTCCGAGAATGTGGAGCGCATGGGGATCCGGAATGCTCTTGTCACCAACGAGACGCCGCAGCGCCTGTCGGAGGTGTTCGGCGGGTATTTTGACCGCATTCTGGTGGATGCGCCCTGTTCCGGCGAGGGGATGTTCCGCAAGAACGAGGAGGCGTGCGGCGAGTGGAGTTCGGAAAATGTCCGGCTCTGTGCGGACAGGCAGGACGAGATCCTGGACCGTGCAGATGAGATGCTCCGCCCAGGCGGGCGGCTTGTGTACTCGACCTGCACTTTTGCGCCCGCTGAGAACGAGGGGAGCATCGCGCGCTTTCTGGCGCGCCATCGGGATTATCGGATCCTGGAAGTCCACAAGCATGACGGAATGTCGGACGGCGTTCCGGCGTGGGCGTGTTATGAGGATAAAACGCCAGGTGACGTTGATACGGCGGTGAGGGAACGCTGTGACAGCGACGATACGGAAGCGTTGAAGCGCACGATCAGGCTTTTTCCGCATCTGGTGCGCGGGGAGGGGCATTACCTTGCCGTGCTGCAGAAGCAGGGCGAAGTGCCGGACGGATTTCGGGGATTTGCGGCAAACGGGCTGCAGAGGGGGATCTGTGCAAAAGAGGTGAAGGAGTACCTGCAGTTCCAGCAGGAGACATTGAACATAGACCTGACGGCGGACGCGCAGGACTGCCTGCTGAGATTCGGCGAGCAGCTGTACCGGATGCCGAAGGACATGCCGTCGATCAAGGGGCTGAGAGTGCTGCGGGCGGGACTGCACCTCGGAACGCTCCGGAAAAACCGCTTTGAGCCGTCTCACGCGCTGGCGCTGACCCTGAAAAAGGAGGCGGCAAAACGGTCTGTGGAGCTGACAGACGCGCAGGCAAAAGCGTATCTGGGCGGAATGACTCTGGATTGTGACGGGGAAAAAGGATGGTATCTGATGACGTACCAGGGGTACAGTATCGGCTGGGGAAAGCTGGCGGGGCAGATCATGAAGAACCATTACCCCAGAGGATTGCGGAAAGTGTGAAAACTTTGTATTGGAAAGCGTGGAATAAATGAAAACATCAAAAACTGCTCTAAATCTCACCGAGGGCAGACCGGTGAAACTGATCCTGCTGTTTGCGATCCCGGTGTTTCTGGGCAATCTGTTCCAGATCTGCTACAGCCTTGTCGACACCAAGATCGTGGGAAGGATCCTGGGGGAGACGGCGCTGGCGGCTGTGGGCTCGGTGTCCATCTTATATACACTGCTCACTGGATTCTTTAACGGGCTGAGCCTTGGTTTCAGCGTGCTGACGGCGCGCTTTTACGGAAGCGGTGAGGAAAAGAAACTAAAGGAGAATGTGGCGGTCGCGGTCGCGCTGGGGTTTCTCACTGCTGCCGTGGTCATCACGGCGGTCGCCGTCTTTATCCGCCCGATCCTGTCCTTGCTGAATGTGCCGCAGCAGCAGATGGACATGGCACTGTCCTACATCACGCTGCTGGTGTGGGGCATGTTCGTGACGCTGGCGTACAACCTTTGTGCGAACACGCTGCGCGCGATCGGCGACTCGCTCACGCCGCTGGTCTTTCTGGTGATCGCGGCGCTGACAAATGTCGCGCTGGATTATCTGTTTATCCTGGTCTTTGGCATGGGCGTGCGCGGCGCGGCGGTGGCAACGCTCGTCTCGCAGCTGCTGTCGGTGGCGCTCTGTCTGATCCGGATCCGCCACGGTTTTCCGATACTGCACATCGCGAGGGAGCACTTTGTGTTCTCGAGGGACAGGGTGGTCTCGCTGTACCAGAGCGGGCTGTCGATGGGGCTGATGTCAAGCCTTGTGAACTTTGGCTCGCTGGTGCTGCAGAGCGGCATCAACCAGCTGGGGACGAACATTATCGTGGCGCACACTGCGGCGCGCAAGATGTTTGAGATCTGGGGACTGCCGGTGAGCGTGCTCGGCTCCTCGATGGCGACTTACTGCGGACAGAATTACGGTGCGGGCAGATATGACAGGATCCGGCAGGGGATGAAGAGCGTGCTCCTGATCGGCGCTGCCTGGGACGGGATCGTCTTTGTCCTTGCGCACACCGTCTCCCCGTATCTGATCCGTTTCATCACCAGCTCGGACAACGAGGAGATCATCTACTGGGGGACGACGTACCTCAGGGTGGATATGTCCTTTCTGCTCGTGTGCCTGTTTATCGTGATACTCAGAAACTGCATGCAGGGCTTTGGGGATTACAGGACACCGATCGTGTCAAGCTTTATCGAACTTGTGGGAAAACTGGTGTTTACGTTTGTGTTTGTGGGCATGTTCGGATACTGGGGGATCATATGGACGGAGCCGGTGATCTGGTTTGTGATGGTGATACCGCTGGTCGTTATGACGCTCAGGAATCCGGTCATGAAAAAAAGGGAGGATCTGTAGGTGAACAAGAAATATGAAATTGACATGTGCAGCGGTTCCGTGTTTGGCAAAATGCTCCTCTTTGCGTTGCCGCTGATGTGCTCGAGCATCCTGCAGCTGCTGTTCAACGCTGCGGATATCGTCGTGGTGGGACGGTTTGCGGGGGACAATGCGCTGGCGGCAGTGGGATCGAACACCGCGCTGATCAATCTGCTCACAAACATTTTCGTGGGGCTCTCCGTGGGCAGCAATGTGCTGACGGCGCAGTATTACGGCGCCAAAAAGTATGACGATCTGAAAGAAACCGTACATACCTCGATGCTTTTAAGCCTTTTCTGCGGACTGTTGCTCACCGTGATCGGGCTGGTCGGCGCGCCGAGGCTTCTGGAGCTGATGAAAGCGCCGCCGGAAGTGCTGGATCTGGCAGTTTTATATCTGAGGATCTACTTTCTCGGGATGGCGTCCATGATGGTCTACAACTTTGGGAGTGCGATCCTGAGGGCGGTCGGGGACACGAAGAGGCCGCTGTATTACCTGCTGGGGGCTGGCATCGTGAATGTCTTGCTGAACCTGTTCTTTGTCATAGTCTGCCATCTGGGGGTGGCGGGTGTTGCCATGGCGACAGTCCTCTCGCAGACGATCTCGGCATTTCTTGTCGTGCGCTGTCTCATAAAGGAGCAGGGCGGCATCCATCTTGAATTGAAGGAGCTTGCCATCTCGCGGGAAAAGCTGGGGAAGATCATGCAGATCGGTCTCCCGGCGGGCTTTCAGGGAACGGTGTTCTCCCTGTCCAATGTCGTGATCCAATCGGCGGTGAACTCGTTTGGAAATATAGCGGTGGCGGGCAACTCAGCGGCGGCAAACATCGAGGGTTTTGTCTACATGGCGATGAACGCGTTCCATCAGGCGACGATATCCTTCACGAGCCAGAACTACGGCGCGCGGGAGTACAGGCGCATATACAGAATCCTGTTTGCAGGGGAGCTGTGCGTGATCGCAACGGGGCTGCTGCTTGGAAATCTGGCTGTGTTTTTCGGGAACGCCCTGCTCGGGATCTACTCGCCGAGCGCGGATGTCATCGCGGCGGGAATGGTGCGCCTGAAAGTGATCTGTACACTGTATGCGCTGTGCGGCGTCATGGACGTGCTGGTCGGCGCGCTGCGCGGGATCGGATATTCTATCATTCCGATGGTCGTCTCGCTGGTCGGCGCCTGCGGCCTGCGGCTTCTGTGGATCGCCACGGTGTTCCGGATCCCGGAGTACCACAGCCTGTTCACCGTCTATCTCTCCTATCCGATCACGTGGACGATCACGCTGACCGTCCACGCGGTCACGTTCGCGCTCGCTGCGCGCAAGGTGCTGAGAACGGATGGTGCTGCGCTGTCGAAAGCTTGAGTGAGAACGGAATCGATCTGCTGATAAATACCTGATAGCGGCGGGGGACTTGTCCCCCGCCCTTTTAGTGCGCAGCCCCGTGCAGAGGAACTAAGCCGCAAGGCGGCGCACGGCGCGCGCGCGAGTAGGGGAGAAGGTCATTCCCCTACTCGATAAAAAAAATTTTTATACAGCCGCACATGACGGCGGTCTGCCACGTTATACACAGTGAGAGGGGGAGGTGTTTTCGGAATGCCCAGGGATATATTTACGGATGTGGAGGATCAGTACGACAAGATTTACCGCTACTGCTATTTTCGCCTGCGCGACAGGCAGACGGCGGAGGATGTCACGCAGGGAACATTTCTCCGATACCTCGAAAATTACGAGGCAGGCACGGCGGACCAGGCGCTGAGATGTCTCTACACGATCGCGAGGAATCTGTGTGTGGACGAATACCGCAGGTGTTCCAGAGAACAGTCCTGGGAGACGCTGTGTGCATCGGATGACGGTGCGGGCGGCAGTCCGACGGAAGCCGCAGGACGAAGGGATCCGGCGCGGGATAGTCCGGACGAGCATCTCCTCACCAGCCTTGCAGTGCGGGCGGCAGTGGCGGCGCTTGCGCCGGATGAGCAGGAGCTTTTGCTGCTCCGCTATGTGAATGAGGTGCCGATCCTGACACTCGCGCAGTTGATGCAGGTCTCGAGGTTTGCAGTGTACCGCAGGCTGAATGCGGTGACTAAGAAATTCAAGGAGCAGTTAAAACAGGAGGGGATCGAATGAAACAGCATTTAAGACAGGAGTTAAAAAATGTGTTCGACGCGCCGCAGCCACTGCACAAAAGGGCGTTTCTGCGGACGCTGGAACAGCCAAAGATCAGTATTCCTGCGTTTATCCTCACGCAGTTTGGCTACATCCGCAGATGGGTGTGGATCGTCTCCGCGCTGGTCTTTGTGCTGTCAGCGACAGGGGCGGCAGGGCTGTCGCAGGATACGGTCTGGGTGGCTTCCGCGCTGATGCCGCTGCTGGCGCTGACAGTCGTGTCGGAGAGCGGACGTTCACAGAACTATGAGATGGCGGAGCTGGAGATGGCGACACGCTTTTCGCTGCGGAGTGTCGTCCTGGCAAGACTGGGGATCCTGGGCATGGAGAATCTGATCGTACTCAGTCTGCTGCTGCCGGTCGAAACCGCGCGGCAGGGAGGCACTGTGGTACAGGCAGGCGTCTATGTCCTGGTGCCCTATCTGATGACGACGTTTTCCGGTCTGTGGATCGTCCGCAGGATCCATGGGCGCGAGGCGGTCTATATCTGTGCCGGCACCGCGGTCTGCATCAGCTTTCTGACGATGGCGCTGCAGGGCAGCATCGCGCGATACTGCCAGGCGGGCAGCGGCATGTGGGGGATCGCCGCTGTGCTCCTGCTGTTGACCGGAACGATGAGGCAGTGTGCGGGCATCGTCAATAAAACCGCGGCGGTATAAAAAGTCAGCGTGAGGCTGAATCAGGGAGGTTCATTATGGAACTTGTGATCGATCGAGTATCAAAACAATATCAGAACCGGATCGCGGTGGACCGCGTTTCGGTGAAGCTGCACAAGGGCGTCTACGGTCTGCTCGGGGCAAACGGCGCGGGAAAGACCACGCTGATGCGCATGATCTGCGGGATCTTGAAGCCGACGGGCGGCACGATCGCCTACGATGGCATCGATGTGGGCGAGGAGGCGTACCGCGCCATTCTCGGCTATCTGCCGCAGGATTTCGGGTATTACCCGGAGTTTGGCGCGACGGATTTTCTGCTGTACCTTGCCGCGCTGAAAGGCATGCCAAAGGCGCAGGCAAAGCGCAGGGCAAACGAACTGCTCGAGCTGGTGTCCCTGCAGGAAGTGAGCCGGAAGAAGATCAGGACTTTCTCGGGCGGCATGAAGCAGAGACTCGGCATCGCACAGGCGCTGCTAAACGATCCAAAGCTGCTGGTCCTGGACGAACCGACGGCGGGGCTTGATCCCAAGGAGCGGGTGCGGTTCCGCAATCTGATCGAGAAGCTGGGCAGGGACAGCATCGTGCTGCTGTCGACCCACATTGTCTCGGATATCGAACATATCGCGGACGAAGTGCTGATGATGAAGGAAGGTCAGCTCATCTATCAGGGGAAATGGGACGAGGAGAAGGGGGATCTGGAGACGTTTTATCTGGAGCAGTTTGGGGAGGAGTGCGCACATGAATAATTTTGGTACAGTATATTGCTATGAGGTGAAGAAGATACTCAGCCGCAAGCTGACCGGGATCGTGTTTCTGATCTGCGTGTGCTGTGTCCTGCTGTTCACGCTCGCCGACCTGTCGGGAAACTATTATGTCGATGGCGAGGTCGTCGACACGCACTACCACATGTTCCAGGTCGACCAAGGCTACAGGAGGGCGCTGTCCGGCAGGGCGCTTGACCAGCAGCTGCTCGAGGAGATGGCGGCTGCCTACCAAAAGATACCCGCCATGGCAGAGCGCTACAACCTGACCGACGAGTACCAGACCTACGCGCGGCCGTACAGTGAGATCTTTAACCTGGTCAGGCTGTGGACACAGCAGTGGGATCTCGACAGGCTGCAGGCGTGGGAGCCGGACGAGGGAGCCCTGTACGGCGCGCGGATGGAGAATCTTGAGAAGGAGTGGCAGGCGCAGCATCTGTCCGACGCGGAGAAGGCGTTCTGGCGGGAGCAGGAGGCAAAGACACAGACACCGCTTGTCTACTATTACCATGAAGGATATCGGAAGATCATCAGTCATGGCATCAACACGATCGGATTGCTGGTGCTCCTGTTTGTCTGCATCTGCATGTCGAGTGTCTTTGCCGAGGAGCATGCGCGCAGGACAGACCAGCTGATCCTCTCGAGCGCAAAGGGGAAGAGTGTCGCGTACTGGGCAAAGCTTGCGGCGGGCGTCAGCGTGTCGGGCATCTGTGCCGTGGCGCTGTCCGCCGTCACGTTTGGCGTGGTATTTTTGATCTACGGTGCGGATGGCTTTCATGCGTCACTGCGGTTGTGCTCCTATCTGTGGACGTCATCGTGTACCCTGTCGATCGGTCAGGCGTGTCTGGCAGCGTACGGCATCCTGATCGTCACGGCTGTAGTCGTCAGCGTGCTGATGCTGGTATTGTCGGAGAGGCTGCACAGCAGCATCGCGTCACTGTCGGTCGGAGTGGGGCTGGTCATGGCGGGGGGCGTTGTCCAGATCCCCTATCAGTACAGGGCGGCCGCACAGTTGTGGGACTGGGCGCCTTGGCGGTATCTGAATGCGGAGAATATCTTTGACATCAGGATGCTCTCCGTGTTTGGCAGCTGTTTTGCCTCATGGCAGATCGTGCCGGTTCTCTATGTACTGGCAGCGGTGGCAGCGGCGTTTGCCGGAAAGATCATCTACAGAAATTATCAGGTGTCAGGTCGGTGACGCCGCAGGTAACAGTACAGCCGATTGCAGGTTGCCATATTTTCCTCTTGATGATATAATGTCAGAAGTCTTTATTGCTGATACAAATTTTGACGAGGAAAGTAAGGCGTATAGTTATGAAGGTAGTGATCTGTGACGATTGTGTCCGCGATCTGCACAACATAGAGTGTCTGTTGGAAAAGTATGTGGCATCAGTTCAGGATCCCGGCATTGAAGTCGGGAAGTTCCAGGATGCCGCAGAGCTGTATGACAGGATTTCGGAGGGGGAGCGGGCGGACATCTACATACTGGATATGATCATGTCCGAGAAGTCGGGGATTGACATCGGCAGCCTGCTCCGCAGTGTCGGCAGTGACAGCGTGATCGTCTACATCACGTCCTCCGACGATTTTGCGCTGGCGGCATACGGGGTACATGCGGCGCGGTATCTGATCAAGCCGGTGAGCGAGGAGAGCTTCTTTGAGGCGATGGATGCGGCGTGGGCGCACACAAAGGTCAGGAAGCGGCTTCTGTTCCGGGTCAGAACGAAGGAGGGAACGGTATCCGTACCGTACTCCGGGATCGAGTATATCGAAAATTATTCCCGCACGCTGAACGTATGTCTGGCGGACGGGGGGAGCATCAGGAGTATATTCATCAGGAAATCCTTTGACGAGGAGATCCGGGAGATCGCCGCGGACAGAAGCTTCCTGCAGGTCCACAAATCCTTTCTGATCAACATGGAGCATGTCAGGAAGCTCGGGCAGGCGGACATCGTGATGGAGAGCGGCAGGCGGATACCCGTCAGCAAGACGAGGGCTTCCGATGTGAAGAAGGCATATCTCCTGTATGTATCGGAATATTACAGATAGGGGAAACACTGTGCCGGAGCGTGCGAAATAAACGGTGATTTATGCGAAAAAAAGGGCGTTCATGTCGGGAGACGCCATGTTATAATAGAAACGGGGCTGTGGAAAGGCACACAGGAAATCCCCCCTAACTATCCTCGGAGGAATGTCTGTGGCGGGCATTCCTCATGAAACGGGAAAATGTACAGGGGGGCGTATTTATGCAGAAGATTTTTACGAAATATATGGTGATCATTCTGACAGCTGCTATTTTTCTGATTCTTTTCATCAATTTTCTGTTTCGCTGGCACATGCTTGAGGACCAGCAGTTCAGTACATTTCACATAAAGATAGAACAGATCATACATATGCTGGAGAACAATCAGATGGAGCTCGAACTGATGAACGAAAATCTGAACGTCGACTATCTCACCAGGGCGAAGGCGGCAGCCTACGTGCTCGACCGACAGGAGGAGGTCGTCATGGATGTGTCGCAGATGCAGTACCTGGCAAAGCTGCTGAACGTGGATGAGCTTCATTTCATCGACGAGAACGGCATGATCGCGTCCGCATCCGTCCGGGAGTACATCGGCATGAATATGGCTGACTATGAACAGACGCGCCCTTTTCTGGCGATCCTGGAGAGTGATGATGAGGAGGCATATCTGATCCAGGATGCCCAGCCGAACGCGGCGGCGGGCAAGATCATGCAGTACATCGGCGTCGCGAGGCGGGACAAGGGCGGATTCGTGCAGGTCGGCTTTGAGCCGGACAGACTGATGGAGGCGCAGTCGAGAAATACATACGATTATATTTTCACAAAGTTCCCGACCGATGTCGGGGAGGAATTTTTTGTGGTGGACTGCGGGACAGGGAAAGTCCTGGGACATTCCAAAGCCACGGCGCAGGATTTCGGCGAGAAGTATTATCAGCTCGAGGTGCTGTATCAGTGCGGAGGCGGCGCATATCAGAAAGGGGCGGACGGCAGGAGTATGTATGTCGTGAGCCAGCAGTATGAGGATGCGCTGATCTGTGCGGTACTGCCCGGGGAGATCCTGTTTCGGAAGCTTTTGTCGGACAGTCTGAACACATGTCTCTATCTGGTCCTGATCGAGCTGGCTGTCATTTTTCTCCTGAATTATCTGGTCAGGCGCAAGGTGATCGACGGGATCCACCGCATCATCGAGAGCCTGTCCGCGATCACGAACGGCAATCTCGACACGAGGGTGTCCGTGGGCGGCAACCGCGAGTTTGAGGAGCTGAGCAGGGGGATCAACACGATGGTGACGAGCATCATCAACATCTCTGACAGAATATCGGCGATCATTGAGATCAGCGGGGTTCCGCTGGCAGCCTTCGAGTATGAGAGCGGAACGAACCATGTGTTTGTCACATCGGGGCTGGGAGCGCTGCTGGATATCTCGGACCAGGCTGTTGCGGATTTTTGCAAAAATGCGCAGGTGTTTGACCGCTATATCCGCCGGATCACAGAGACACCCGTCGAGGGGGAGTCGGACATCTACCAGATCCACGACGAGAAGTACGTCAGGATCCATATGACGGAGTCGGCGAACAGAAAACTCGGCGTCATCACGGACGTCACAGGGGATGCGATGGAAAAAAGACAGATGCGCTATGAGAATACACACGATCCGCTCACGGGACTGTACAAATTCGAGTATTTCAAGCAGCTGGCGGCGGCGCAGCTGCAGCGCATGCCAAAAGGGGATGTGTGTGCGCTCGTCATGATCGATCTGGACTATTTCAAGAGCATCAATGACACGTTCGGCCACGATGTGGGGGACCGGTATCTGCAAGGCTTCTCGGCGGTCATGGGTGCTATGCCCGCCGGACACTGTCTGGCGGCAAGGCGCTCCGGCGATGAGTTCTGCATGATGGTTTTCGGCTGCGGGAGCAAGGAGGAGATCACGGGGTATCTGGACGCTTTTTACGAGAGACTGGCACAGGACAGGATCGTGCTGTCGGAGACCGAGGCAAGGACAGTCAGCGCCTCCGCGGGCTATGCGTGGACGGATGATGCCGGAGCTCGGATCGCAGATCTCTTGAGCCGTGCGGATGAGGCGCTTTACGAAGTGAAGCGCGATATCAAGGGCATATACGGTGAGTACAGGGGCACGTGAGGGTATCGGTTTTGTTTGTCTTCCTTTGTTGAAATCGCCGGGAAAGCATGCTATAATGCCATTAAGGACTGCAGGTGCCATTGAGGGTGAATAGATGGCGGTCATTCGATATAGGAGAGAGAAATGATAGAGAACGAATCTGCTGAAAATTATCTGGAAACAATATTGATACTGAGTAGAGAGCTCCCGGTTGTCCGCTCTGTGGACATTGCCAACGAGCTCGGTTTCAAGAAGCCGAGCGTCAGTATCGCGATGAAGCATCTGCGCGAGAAAAACCATATCACGGTCACGGATGCGGGATTCATATATCTCACGGATACCGGGAAACGCATCGCGGAGCTGATCTATGAGCGGCATCAGTTCCTGTCAGGGTGGCTGATGAAGCTGGGGGTGCCGGAGGACACCGCGGTCGAGGACGCATGCCGGATCGAGCATATCCTCAGCAAGGAGAGTTATGACGCTATCAAGACTTTTGTGGCACAGCATATGTGACAGTTTGAACGGCGAAGTGCGCCGGACTGGTTAAATTGCATGAAAAGCTTTTTGTTTCTTATCGTTTTCTAAATATTTTTCACAATTTTCTTGCTTTATTTTGTCAATAGTTATAGAATAAGGGTATGTGACACGGTCTGACAGTAGGGTTAGCCGACGGTTGCGGAGCAGGAGGAACAGGAATGGAAGGTAAGAAAAAAAGTTTGATCAGTTCGATCATGTGTCTGTGCGGCGCGGTGGCAGCAGTTACCGCCATTGGGATCGGTGCGAATTCGATCTTCTCGATTCAGTCGATGTCCGTCACTTCGTATGAGACGTATGAGGAAGCTGTGGACGAGGGTTACAAGACGGAAATAAAGTCGCAGGTGCAGAGTGCGATCTCAGTGATACAGAGCGAGTACGACGAATATCTGGCGGGTGAGAAGACCGAGGAGGAGGCGATGGAGCACGCGAAGGAATTTGTGCGTGCCATGCGCTATCGGGATGACCAGAGCGGATATTTCTGGATCGATGCACTGGACTATACATTGGTAGTGCATGGAGTCCTGACAGACCAGGAGGGCGATAACCGAAAGGATCTCAAGGATCAGAACGGTGTCATGATCACACAGTCGGTGGTCAATGTCTGCAAGAGCGCGGACAAGAGCGGCTTTAACGAGTTTTATTTCACGAAGTCGGACGGCGTCACCGTCGCGCCGAAGATCGCCTACTCGGAGCTGTTTGAGCCGTGGGGCTGGTGTGTCTGTACCGGCAATTATGTCGATGATATGAATGCGGCCAAAGCGGTTGTCAGGGAGGAACTGGACAAGGAATACAAGGGTGTGCTGATCCGAACCAATGCGGTGTTTATAGGTGCGATCGTGATCTCGCTGACGGTGGCGTTCGTGGTTGGTAAGCGGTTGGTGAATCCGTTAAAGCGCATCCAGGGCTTTGCGCAGAAGATATCCGAGGGAAATCTGACCACCGATGTGGATGTGAAGACGAGAAATGAGATCGGTCAGACGGCGGATGCCCTGCGCATGGCACAGGCAAATATGCGCGGACTCCTGCAGGGGATCACAGCGGTGGCAAACGGCGTGGGCGGCGCGCTCAACAATTTTGACAAATCCTTTAATAATATGAAGGAATCCATCTCACAGGTATCGCTGGCGGTGGACTCCATCGCGGAGAACGTCACAAAGCAGGCGGCTTCCACGGATGAGGCGAGCGGAAACGTCGTGATGATGGCAGACCAGATCAACCAGACGGGGACGGAGGTAGCAGGGCTGAACCGGAATTCTGTCGAGATGAACAGGATCAGTGAGCAGTCGATGGAGACATTAAGGCAGCTGATCGAGGTGAGCAGCAAGACGCGCGACAGCATTTCTGCGATGGCGCAGCAGACTGCGAACACCAATAAATCCGTTGAGCAGATCCACATGGCGGCGAACCTGATCAATGAGATCTCCGACCAGACAAGTCTGCTGGCGCTGAATGCGAGTATCGAGGCGGCGCGCGCGGGGGAAGCCGGAAGAGGTTTCTCTGTCGTTGCGGACGAGATTGCAAAACTGGCGAGCCAGTCCTCCAATTCTGTGGATGAGATCGGCAAGACTGTGGTGGAACTGCAGGGCAATGCGGAGAAATCGGTCACGGTGATGCAGGAGATCAATAAGTCGGTCGAGATGCAGGTAAATTCCCTGACAGAGACACAGCATATCATGGAGCAGCTCCATCAGGCGCTGGCAGACTGTGTATCCTCGGTGAATTCTATCGACACAATGACGCAGCAGATCGACAGCCAGCGGGAGAATGTCACAGGTTCGATCTCTGTGCTGAACGATCTGGCGCAGGACAATGCATCTGTCGCGGAGCAGACTGCGGCGATGTCGACAGAGCTTTCCAGGGAGGTCGATGAGTCCAACCATATCGTGGAAGACCTGGAAGGTAAGGTCAAGACATTGATCGAGGAAGTGAATAAATTTACATTGTAGTACATAAAAAATGCCCGTAATGGTAGTTACTCATAAAACAGTATCAACCAACAAATTGAAATAGGGTAGCTGC
>CAJUES010000067.1 GCA_910585765.1 uncultured Lachnospiraceae bacterium
TGGACACGGGAGAACTTTTGAAACTTGGAACCGGACTGCTGTACCACACAGAGATCGTGGCTGTCAAGCGCGGCGAGAAGGGAAATCCGGGCGAGCTGACGGGTGTGATCGAGTACAAGCCGGATCAGGTGTCGGGTGTGATCGTGGACAACACGGTGCAGGGGATCTACGGTGTGGCGAACGCGGAGCTCCTAAGTGAATACACTGCCGGGATGGAGGCGCTGCCCATCGCATTGAAACAGGAGGTGTCGACAGGACCGGCACAGATTTTGTGCACCATAGACGGCGGGGCAAAATACTATGACGTGGAGATCACAAAGCTCACCCCGGGCAAGGAAGCGGTGAACCGTCAGATCTCACTCGAGGTGACGGACGAGGAGCTGCTCTCCACGACAGGGGGGATCGTTCAGGGGATGTCGGGTGCCCCGATCGTCCAAAACGGCAGGTTTGTGGGAGCAGTCACCCATGTGCTCGTGCAGGACAGCACGAAAGGGTACGGGATCTTTATCGAGGATATGCTCGGGCATTGAACAAAAATTTGAGCAGGGAAGGAAACTTCCCTGCTCAGTCTCTATGCCTGTGCGTCAATGATCGATACACCGATCTGATCGGGTTTGATGATATCGTTAAAGACATTTTTGCTGTATTGGATGACGGTGTTTCCAAATGCGGCGTTCTTGCCAAACAATTCATTGTATGTATTCTGGAAATCGGCGGTCGTCATGTCGACGTTCGCGTCAAAGATCATATTTTTCTGCCCGCTGTCAAAGGTCAGACCGAGCTTGGCGAGCCGATCCTTCTGATCAAGGCACAGCTGGTTGAGCTTGTCTATATTTTCGTTTTTGCCCGCGCTGTTCGTGCGGTACGCCGACTTTGAGAATAACTGCAGCAGATCTCTCACGGAGTCCCGCATGCTGCTGTCGGAGAGCGCGCCGGACGGGATCAGTTTCAAGGTCGATGTTGCCTGTCCGGCAATTGTCGAATATTCAGCCGTCAGCATATCCTTCTCTTCATATTTCAAAGTGCTGCTGACATTGTACTCGGAAGTAACGTACTGTATGTCGTCAGTAGTCTCCTCGACATTGCGCAGGATCTTATCCGCTTTTCCGACGAGGGAGTCGTGACCGGTAAAAAGCGTGTTGATCGTCTTTTCGGAAGCCTCGGCAAAGGCTGCCCTGTCAAACGTATATTTGCCATTGAGCTTCTCAATGCCGGCTTTTCGGAGTGTCCGCTCGTTGTCGGAGAACAGCTTGTCGAGCTTGGAAAGCTGCTTTTGGACATCTTTGTCCGTCACCAGGTCGGAGCTGTTTTTCATGGCGTTGTATGATTTGACCAGATCTTCCGCCTGGTCGGTGAGCATTTCCCTCGAGATGCCGCCCGGCGAGTAGCGCTTTAACTTTTTGACGCTTTTGCGGAAGGATTCGGCTTTATCCTGGAGCTTTTCCACGTTGGCGTCAGCCGTCGTGACCTTCTTCGTGAAGGAGTGTGTGTAGGAAAGATTATTGTCCCTGATCGTGTCGATCAGGTCAAACGGTTTATATTGAATGTTCATATCAAATTCCTCCTGGTCCATCTGTAACGATATATAGATATTATCGGCAGATTTGTGCCAAAGTTAAAGGTTTTGGGGATAATAAAAATTTTTAGTAGCAATTCTCTCAAGTATATGGTACACTACAAAATGATGCATTAGAGCATTTTGGACATATCCATACCCTGGATGAGGAGGAGACGCATTGGATAAAAATACCGCGAAGGAAAATATTATCGAGTTGAAAAATATAAGCCGTACATTTGATGACGGCTTCTGTGTGGTTGATGATTTCAACCTCACGATACAGAGGGGTGAGTTTGTCACGTTTCTGGGACCATCAGGCTGCGGAAAGACAACGACACTGCGTATGATAGCGGGATTTGACAAACCGACGGAGGGTGAGCTGCTGCTGAACGGCAAGGATATCCGGGATCTGCCGCCCAATGAGCGCCCCATCAACACCGTGTTTCAGCGATATGCGCTGTTTCCGCATCTGAATGTGTTTGAGAATGTTGCCTTCGGGCTGAAACTAAAGAAGCTTCCCAAGACAGATATCGTAAAGAAAGTCAAGAAAGCGCTGGAGATGGTGGACCTCGAGGATTTTGAGGACAGGGGGATCCAGACGCTGTCGGGCGGGCAGCAGCAGCGCATCGCCATAGCGCGCGCGATCGTCAATGAGCCGGAGATCCTGCTGTTGGACGAACCGCTGGGGGCGCTGGATCTAAAGATGCGCAAGGAGATGCAGCTCGAGTTGAAGGGCATGCATGAGAAACTGGGGATCACGTTTATCTATGTGACGCATGACCAGGAGGAAGCGCTCACCATGTCCGACAAGATCGTCGTGATGTCGGAGGGAAAAATCCAGCAGATCGGCACGCCGGAGGATATCTACAACGAGCCGAAGAACGCTTTTGTCGCCGATTTTATCGGCGACAGCAACATATTCAGCGGGATCATGACGGGCAAGTGCAGGGTGCGGTTCTGCGGGGCAGAGTTTGAATGTGTGGACGATGTTGAGCACGGCACTATGATCGACGCAGTGGTGAGGCCGGAGGATGTGACGATCACGACGCCGGATCAGGGGATCATCAGAGGGACTGTGACTTCGGTGATCTTCAAGGGTGTGCACTATGAGATCGCAGTGCAGTCCGGCAAAAATGAGATCGTGGTGCAGTCCACCCGAAAGGCGGAGCCAAACGCTGTGGTCGGACTGCGCATCGAGCCTGAGGGGATCCACATCATGCTGGCGGAGAATACGATCAACCGCATCGAGTCCGGTGTGGACAAGGAGTACCGGCTCCAATTTCTCGGGGGACGGCTGGACTGCGACATGACCGCATTGATACAGGGCGCTTCCTACAGTACGGATGGTGCGCTGATCGACGCGCACGGCGACGTGATCGAGCCTGACCGCATCCGGGTGATCGTGTCCGTGAAGCCGGAGGACATCACGATGAGTGATGACAAGGAGGCCGGAATCCTCCGGGGACATATCATCAATCTGATCTACAAGGGCGATCACTACAGCTATGTTGTCCGAACGGAGGAGGACGAGGACTTTATCGTGTCCGATGAGTACCTGTGGAACATGGACGACTACGTGAGCCTGCTGATCCCGACAGATAAGTTTCACTATGCCATCAAGAAATAAGGATCCGGCATAACTGGATGGAGGTTGCTGATGAACAAATTTCGATTTCAGAGGTCGCAGCTGTGCATACCTTATGGTCTGTTTCTGGTATGCTTTGTGCTAGCGCCCTTGATCGTTATCATATACTATGCATTTACAGACGGGGAAGGGCAGTTTACGCTCGAAAACCTGTTGGGATTTTTCTCAAGCCCGAACACGATCGGGACGCTTGCCTACAGTTTCGGTATCGCGGCAGCGACTACCTGCATCTGCCTGATGCTGGCGTATCCGATCGCGTATATACTGGCGAGGAGCAGGATCAGGCACAGATCCGTGATCCTGATGATCTTTATCATGCCCATGTGGATCAACTTCACGCTCAGGATCACCGCGCTCAAGGAGATCCTCACCATGATCGAGGGCAATCTGGCGTATCATCCGTTTATGAACACGCTGATCGGCATGACGTACGATTTCCTGCCGTTTATGATACTCCCAATTTACACGACGCTGTTGAAGCTTGACGGAAGCCTGCTGGAGGCGGCGGCGGATCTCGGCGCAGATACGGTCCAGACGTTTATGAAGGTGACGCTTCCGCTGTCTGTCCCGGGGATCATAAGCGGCATCGTGATGGTGTTTCTGCCGTCCATGACGAACTATGTCGTGCTCGACATGCTCTACAACAGTACCTATATCATGGGAAGCCTGATCGGGGCGTATTTCAGCGCCTATGACTGGCACAACGGCTCGATGATCGCGCTGATCCTGCTGGCGATCATACTGGTGTTTACGCTGTTTACCAACCGCTATGCGGACGAGGATGCGGGCAGCAGCAGGGGAGGTGTACTCGGAGGATGAAAAAATTATTTGCCAGGGCATTTCTGGCGGTGATGGTCATACTGCTGTATCTGCCGATCTTTGTGCTGGCAGTGTACAGTTTTACGGATTCTGCAAATATTGGAGCAATACACGGTTTTTCGCTCAAAAATTATGAGACACTCTTTACCAAGCCTGATCTGAGGGCGATGATACTGGGGACGCTGGTACTTGCGATCGGATCCGCTCTGGTGTCGACGGTTCTCGGCACACTCGGTGCCGTGGGTGTCTTTTACTCGGGACGGTTCGGCAATGTGACAGTGGGTTCCCTGAATCAGGTGCCTGTCGTGAATGCCGAGGTGGTGACTGCGTTCTCGCTCTGCATCCTGCTGATCGGTGTGTGCGACGTGGACAAGAGCAGTTTTGTCTCGCTGCTGATCGGGCATGTCGTGCTGGAAGCGCCGTTTGTGTATCTGTCCGTGGTGCCCAGGTTAAAGCAGATGGACAACAGTCTCTACGAGGCGGCGCTTGATCTGGGGGCGTCCCCTGCGATGGCGCTGCGGCGTGTGGTGTTCCCGCAGATCTTTCCGGGTGTTGTCTCAGGGTTTGCCCTGGCAGTCACGCTGTCGCTCGATGATTATTTTATCACAAGCTACACGAAACCGGCGACTTTTGACACGATCAGTACGTATGTGGTCAATGCGACCAGAGGTTCCCAGACAGAGATCAAGACGGCATTGTGGGCGCTCTCCACGATCATTTTCGTGGTGGTCGTACTGATGGTCATGATGATGAACATGAACGGCAGCAAAAATGACAAGAATCAGAAGGGGGCGGGTGCAGGCAGTGAAAAAAATAGGTAGTATGGCACTGGGGGCAGCCGCTTCCGGCGCGGCTGCGGCATGCTGCTTTTGCGGCGGGGTGGTCTGTGCGAGGGAGGCGCCTGTCACGCTGCGCGTGTGCAGCTGGGAAGAGTATATCGACCTTGGGGAGTGGGACGAGGAGGACACGATCGAGCTTGAGAACGGCAATGTGATCTTTGGGGAGCGGCCGCTCTACGAGGAGTTTGAGGACTGGTACCGGGAAACCTACGGCAGGGAGGTGCGGGTGGAGTACTCCTGTTTTGGTACGAATGAGGATCTTTACAACCAGTTAAATCTGGGCGACACGTATGACCTGGTATGCCCCTCGGAGTATATGATCATGAAGCTGATGGCGGAAGACAGGCTCCTTCCGTATTCGGACAGTTTCTACGATGAGGACAACCCATACAATTACTATATCAGCAATGTGTCCCCGTTTATACAGAGCACGCTGGAATCCAACGAGATCGGCGGTGAGAGCTGGAGCAAGTACGCCGCGGGATATATGTGGGGGATCACGGGTGTGCTGTACAATCCGGAGCTTGTCACCGAGGAGGAGGCATCCACCTGGGCGATCTTTGGCAATCCGAAGTTTTACAGACAGGTCACATTGAAGGACAATGTGCGCGATTCGTATTTCGCGGCACTGGGCATCCTGAAGGCTGACGAGCTGATGGATGATGCGTTTGTGCACTCGGCGGATTATCGGGAGAGGCTCGCGGATGTGATGAACGATGTGAGCCCGGAGACGATCGGGCAGGCGCAGGATCTGCTGAACGGATTGATGGACAATGTGTATTCCCTCGAGACAGACAGCGGAAAGGCCGATATGATAACGGGGAAGATCGTGGCGAATTATCAGTGGTCGGGCGATGCGGTGTATGCGATGGACCAGGCGGACGAGGAGGATTTTGTGTTGAAGTTCGCGGTGCCAAGGGAGAGCACGAATCTCTGGTTTGACGGCTGGGTAATGCTAAAGAGCGGCATCGACGGCAGCGCGGAGAGACAGCATGCGGCGGAAGCGTTTGTCAATTTTTTGTCAAGAACGGACAATGCCGTCAGAAACATGTACTATATTGGCTATACTTCGGCTATCGCAGGAAATGCCCGGGATGACACGATGTACGAATACCTCAACTGGTGCTATGGCGCCGGTGAGGAGGACGAGGATCTCATGGATTATCCCGTGGGTTATTTTTTCAGCGGGGACAACAGCGATGCGGATTATCTGGTGAAGACGACGCGCAGCCAGATGGGAAGACAGCTCTACAGCCAGTATCCGCCGGAGGATGTCATGAGCAGGACTGCGATCATGCGGTATTTTGACGCCGAGGCGAACAGGGCGATCAACCGGATGTGGATCAATGTCCGGTGCTTTGACATCGATGACGTTCCGACCGGTGTCTGGATGGCGCTGCTTGCCGGACTTCTCGTGCTGGTCGGCACAGGTTACAGGAATAGTAAAAGGAGATAGGATATCATGTCGAATTTTGATAAAAGTAAAATCAGGAATTTCTGCATTGTGGCGCATATCGATCACGGCAAATCCACACTTGCAGACAGGATCATAGAGAAGACAGGACTCCTGACGAGCCGTGAGATGCAGGATCAGATCCTTGACAACATGGAACTGGAGCGGGAGCGGGGGATCACGATCAAGGCGCAGACCGTCCGCACTGTGTACAAGGCACAGGACGGGGAGGAATATATCTTCAATCTGATCGACACGCCGGGACACGTTGACTTTAATTATGAAGTCAGCCGTGCGCTGGCAGCCTGCGACGGGGCGATCCTCGTGGTGGATGCGGCGCAGGGGATCGAGGCACAGACACTGGCAAATGTGTATCTGGCGCTGGATCATGACCTGGATGTATTTCCCGTCATCAACAAGATCGACCTGCCGAGCGCGCGCCCTGACTGGGTGAAGAACGAGATTGAGGACATCATCGGCATCGAGGCGCAGGATGCGCCGCTGATATCGGCGAAAAACGGTATCGGGATCGAGGAGGTGCTCGAGGCGGTCATCGCCAAAATCCCTGCGCCGAAGGGCAGTGTGGACAATCCCCTGCAGGCGCTGATCTTCGATTCCGTCTATGATCCCTACAAGGGGGTCATCGTGTTCTGCCGTATCGTGGAGGGAAAGGTTTCTAAGGGGACCAGGATCCGGATGATGGCGACAGGCGCGTCGTTTGACGTGGTGGAAGTGGGATATTTTGGCGCGGGGCAGTTTATTCCGTGCGAGGAGCTGTCGGCTGGCATGGTCGGCTATCTGACGGCATCGATCAAGAATGTGAAGGACACTGCAGTCGGCGATACGGTGACAGATGCGGCGGATCCCTGTGCGGAGCCGCTTCCGGGCTACAAAAAAGTGCAGTCCATGGTCTACTGCGGGCTGTACCCTGCCGACGGCGCAAAATACCCTGATCTGCGGGATGCGCTGGAAAAACTGCAGCTCAATGACGCGTCACTTTTCTACGAGCCGGAGACGTCTGTCGCGCTGGGATTTGGCTTCCGGTGCGGATTTCTGGGGCTGCTGCACCTTGAGATCATCCAGGAGCGCCTCGAGCGCGAGTACAATCTCGACCTTGTGACGACAGCGCCGGGCGTGGTGTACAAGGTTCACAGGACAAACGGCGACATGATCGAACTGACGAATCCTTCCAATCTGCCGGATCCGTCGGAGATCGACTATATGGAAGAGCCGATCGTCAACGCGGAGATCATGGTGACGACGGAGTTCATCGGTTCCATCATGGAGCTCTGCCAGGAGCGCCGCGGGCGCTATCTCGGCATGGAGTATGTGGAGGAGACGCGGGCGCTGCTGCGATATGAGCTTCCGTTGAATGAGATCATTTATGATTTCTTTGACGCGCTCAAGTCCCGCTCTCGGGGATATGCATCGTTTGACTATGACATCAAGGGCTACGAACAGTCTGAACTTGTCAAGCTTGATATTCTCATCAACAGGGAGGAGGTCGATGCACTGTCCTTTATCGTGCACAAAGAGTCCGCATATGACCGGGGCAGGAGGATGTGCGAGAAGCTCAAGGATGAGATACCAAGACATCTCTTTGAGATACCGATCCAGGCTGCTGTTGGCGGTAAGATCATTGCCAGGGAGACTGTGAAGGCGATGCGCAAGGATGTCCTTGCCAAGTGTTACGGCGGAGATATCACGCGGAAGAAGAAGCTGCTTGAGAAGCAGAAGGAGGGCAAGAAGCGCATGCGGCAGGTAGGCAGTGTGGAGATACCGCAGAAGGCGTTTATGTCTGTGCTGAAGCTAGACGATTCAAAATAAAATCATACTTTCCCTTTTTCCAGCTCGCGTATGCGGGCTTCTTTTTTTTGTTGTTCCCTGGAACGGATCACTTCCCTCTCCAGAACGAGATCGATGGTCTCCTGCCCGTACTCGTCAAGGCTGCGGTATTTGTGGATGTGCTGCTGCTCATTGTAGGAGAGCAGCATCTCTGAATCGGGATATACACCGTAGATGTCGTTGATCGAGACGTGGAGGACCCGGCAGACTTCGAAGAGGATATCGATCGTCGGACAGTTGGCACCCTGCTCCCAATTTGATATGCGGGAGGGGGTGATCCCCAACTGCTGTGCCAGCTCCCGCTGGGAGAAACCGGCATTTTCACGGTATTTTGTTATGTTTTTTGATATATTTTTCTTGATGTTATCACTGGAAATCATTCTTTCTCCTATTCCATTTTTTGATCCATTTTTTTGATTATCAGAATTTTTACATAAAATGAATGTATCATAGTAGTTCTGTAAAATCAACAAAAAAATACAGAAACGCCGTCAAAACTATTGACAATAAACAGAAAAACTGTTAACATATGGAAATGTACAGAAATTCTGTAGGATTAAGCAGAAAATACAGAAGTACGAGAGGTGGTGAGCTTGTTGTTTGGGATAAAGATCAAAACATACCTTGACGACAACGGCATCAGATACACACATGTGTCAGAAAAAACAGGGATTCCGATGGATATTCTGAGTTTGCTGCTGAGCGGGAAGCGAAAGGTCGAGGCGGCAGAGTATCTGGCGATCTGCGATGCGTTGAAGGTTCCATTGACAAAATTTGCAGATGACGTCATGAGCGCATGAGGTGTGTGGAAATTTAATAATGTTTGAAACGTTTCTGGCGACAGAAACGTTTCATATAGATAGGGTAAACTACCCAAAACAAAAAGGAGGAATAACAATGAAATCTATCAAAGTCAAGAAGATTCTTGCGGCAGTCCTGGCGGCGTCAATGGTTATGGCATCGGCAGTGACAGTCAGCGCATCCGGCTCAGACACTTCAGACCCGGGTGTGAGCTCGAGCGAGTCTTCCAGCAGTTCGAGTGAGGAAACTCCGAGTGAGGCATCTCCGAGTGTGACAACCTACGCGGAGACAATGTCCAAGAAGGCAGACGCGCCTGTTCGTGTGGCAGGTTTGAGCGTGAGGACTTCTGTGGGCGGCGTGTATGCGGCTAACAAGGTGCAGGGCGTGGCAGTAACGACACCTGCAGCTTCGCTCGGCGCGTCACTTGGTCTGTCCGGAAACCAGAAAGCGGCGATCATCATCTATGACACGGATGCGAAGAAGAGCTACCGCGCGATGGAGAGCATCAATGCGGCAGCGTCGGCGATCGGCGGCACTGTAGTTGCATCCCTGAATATCGATCTGGGTGCAAAGGAAAACGGAAAGTGGGTTACACTGTCAAGCGGATCGGTAGGGCTTGTCACAGGTCTGCCGAAGGGCGCTGACACAAGCAAAGAGTACTGTGCAATCTGTGTACAGCCGGGCGGAGTCGTGACAGTCCTTGAGGATCAGGATACGAACCCTGCTACAGTTACATTTGAGGTGCAGGCTGGTCTTGGAACCTATGCGCTCACTGCAAAATAATCACAAACGTGGGATAAAGCTGTGGTGCATGCGTCATGCATACGCCATAGCTTTCCTTTTGATACTGTGCTGTTTTTTTGGTTACAGCATAGGGAAGATCTATGGATTTACGATCCTTCCGGATGAGTTTGGATACTGGTCGTACGCGGCTGCGGCTGCGGGATATGACTGGTCGGGGATCGTATCGTTGAACTCCTACTATTCCTATGGATACAGTGCCATCCTGTTACCTGTTTTCATGCTGTTTCAGGATGGCTTAATAGCATACCGCGCGGCGGTCGCAGTCAATTTCGTGATGCTGGTAGGGATAGGGCTCATGCTGCAGTATCTGGCTGGGAAGATCTTTTCGGGCGAAGACCGGAAGTTCCTCTCTGTCATTGCAGCAGTGTCCGCATTATATCCCCCCCTCCTTCTATATGCCAGGACCACTATGGCAGAGACGATGTTGGTGTTTCTGTACGTGCTTGCCGCCGCGCTGCTGTATCAGTACTTGGAGCGCAGGAACGTATCTTGTCTGTTCCTGCTGCTTGCGGTACTTGTATACATACATTTCGTACATATGCGGACTGTTTCGCTGCTTGTGGCAGGCGGGTTGTCCGTATTGTTTGACAGACTGTTTCTGCAAAAGGGCAAAGAGGACGGCAGACGCGGCAGCTGGGTGCTGTATTTCGCTGCCGCCGCCGCAACGCTTGCACTGTTTGCGCTGGGGCTGGCTGCCAGGGACATGATCATTGAACATGTCTATGGAGGGCACTCGGAGATCTATCAGGTCAATGATTATCAGGGACAGGCTGGAAAATTTCAATACATCATGACGCCGGAAGGATTTGGCAATCTGCTCACCAGCATAGCCGGGAAAATATTGTACCTTGGAACGGCAACTTACGGGACTGCTTACTGGGGACTGTGGCATGCATGGAAAGGCGTCAGATACGGACAGGAGCGGAAAAAGCGAGTGTTCTGGTGCTTTGTCCTTCTGTCGGCGGCGGGGGCACTGATGATCAATGCGGTCTATACGGTATATCCCGGGCGGGTGGATGCCCTGGCGTATGGCAGATACCATGAGTATGTATTTCCCGTGCTGATGCTTGCAGGGCTGTATGAGATGCGGTACGCGCGCAGGCTGTGGCAGGGGATGCTCCTGTATGCCGGGCTGGAGCTTGGCATGCTCCTTCTGGTATTTGCCAGTCTTGGCAGGTATCATCAGACGAGTTTTCACGCCTGCATGGTATTTGGGATGAGTTATCTGTGGGAGGCGGGGGATCCCGATCCTGTTCGATTTTACGGGATGGCATACGGATTCGGCGTTTTGCTGATGGTGCTCGTCACAGCGCTGGCTGCGGTCAGCCGGAAGAAGGACAGCCACATAACCGTGCTGTTTGTGGTCGCAGTGGTGGAAATCCTGCTGGCGATGCGGGCTTCCGCAGCGGTTACGGACGCGGGCAGTATCGGTGCATACCGGGATTTTGTCGTAGCGGAAAGGATCGAAGAACTTACGTGCGCACAGACGCCGAGAAAGGTGCTGTATCTGAACAGCAGCGGCGACAGTGATATCGGCAGGATACAGTTTTTGCTGCGGGACACACAGATCACGGTCCTGGACAGGCGGGAAAATGTGGACGACTACAGCGAGGATGAGATGGGCGTGCAGGATCTGGTGCTGACGGATTATAAGGATGATTACGGCAGAGAGTTGAGCAGGCGGTATGACTATGCCCTGTCGAGCGGACATTTCATTCTCTATTACAATAGAAATTTGAATTGAAAAATAGAGATATGCGGGAAGTTACTATGAAACTGAAATGTGATAATGCAGTACAATTTTGGGCATCGTAGTTTAAAGATATTTGTGCAATACAAAGCAATAGTTTATGGAAGTTTATAGAAATAGAACGGGTGAGGCAGATATATGAAAAAGGTATTGATAACAACTGCAGCTGTGATATGGGCGCTGCTCGCGGCAGTGTCCGTGCCGGTAAATGCGGCGGAGACAACGACAGTGGCAGGGACTGTGCTCAAGACGGACGGCGATGTGGATGTATATCAGGAAGCGTCCGAGACATCGGCGGTGACGGCGGCGCTGGATGCAGGGACGGCAGTCCTTGTGACAGACGATGATGCCGGGGAAGGCTGGTGCAGGATACTGGTCAGGGAGACTACCGGCTACATCAAGTCAGCGCATCTGGTGCCGCTTGTCAGCAGTGAGGAGATGGATCTGGAGTTTGAGCAGATCGGAAACAATTACCATATGGTCTTTAACGAGGTACAGCAGGTGGAGAAGCAGCGGTCGCAGACGAAAATGTGGGGGACTATCATCGCTGCGCTGACAGTCGGCGTATTTGCGGCAGGCATAATACCCGTGATCAAGAAGAACAGGGAAGATGAAAAGAACAGGATATGAACAGAAACAATATCGTGAACGGTCGGACTGGTATATCTTATTTCTGGCAGGAATCTACAATCTGGTATTCGTAGATATCTCGCTTGACGGGATGCCGCTGAGGACACTGATCCTGCTGCTGGCAGATTTCCTCTGCATCACAGTGTACATATACAAGAGGGAGATAGCGCTGCCGCGCTGGGGAAAGTGCAGTGCCTTTGAAAAAACGATGGCGGTTTTGCTTGTCACGGCGGCGGCTGCGGTGGCGTTTCTTGCGGTTTCTGAATCGGATCATTTCTGGGCGGGCGTGGACATCATCGCATTGCTGCTGGCGTATCCGTGTATTTGCGGCAGGAAGAGATTCCCTCAGGATCTATTTGGCGTATACAGCGCATGCAGCAGTGTGATCTGCATCCTGCTCATAGCCTGTCACCTGTCCGGCGGAGTCGGCGAGCCGCTCGTGGCGCTGCTGCTCAAGGACGATGCGGCTGTATCGTGGCTGGTGCTTGGCATCACGATGAACTTCATAGCGTATTGCTACCAGGAGAACGGGCAGTTGTGGTACGGGTGTCATATCCTGCTGAATGCATTTCTGCTGGCGGTTCAGAAGAATGTGTCCGGGCTGGCAGTCGCGGCACTGGTGCCGCTGATGATACCGATATTCTGCAGGCCGTCAAAGGCGGTTGTGGGACGGGCGGCACAGGCAGAACTGATGTATGCATTTCTGGTCTGCAACATGTCACTGATCACGGGGTACACACCGCTTGCGGGGAAGATTCCTTCATATGATCTGGAGATCAGCGTGTACATGGAACTGCTCATGGCGGTCATGGGTGTCTGGTTTTTTGAGCACTGGGACAGACATACACGGGATGTGGAGCAGGATGCCACGGTGCCGGAGATGAGAGCCTGGTGCCAAAAAGCGGTCGCAGCCTGTCTGGTCGGCGGTGCGGGGATCCTCGCGGCAGCAGAACTTTTTGTGACTGAGGAGGCTTCGGCGTGGAATCGGGTGGCGCAGATCATTGTGAATGATATCGGCGGGACTTCCGGGTGGCAGTCAGGTCTGTTTGGGCAGATGGGACAGCGCTTCGGAATCTGGGGTGTCGTGGCGGCATGTGCATTTTTTTATACAGGTATCATGTGGATCGGCAGGACAAAGCGGTGGCGTGTGCGGGCGCATAAGCTGTACCGGCTGATCGCGGCGGTCTGTCTGCTGCAGGCGGCTCTGCTGCCGCAGACGATGGTGTCCCTGCCGGTATACACCGTATTTTTCATACTGTTCATGCAGACACAGGATCAGATACAGAGGACGGATGCCGGGTGCCAAACGCACGAAAACGGCGGAACAAGATGCATCGGGATCCAGATCGATATAGTGGAGACAGACCAGGAGAAAGGGGAAAATACAGATGAAGCTGATTATTCAGATCCCATGCTACAATGAGGCGGAAACGTTGGAGATCGCACTGAATGATCTGCCCAAAAAGCTGGATGGGATAGACCAGATCGAGTATCTGATCATCAATGACGGCAGCCGGGACAACACTGTCGGGGTGGCGAGAAACTGGGGCGTCCATCATGTGGTAAATTTCACGCAGAACAAAGGGCTGGCAAAAGGTTTCATGGCAGGGCTGGACGAATGCCTGCGCCAGGGGGCAGATATCATCGTCAACACGGACGCGGACAATCAGTACTGTGCGGAGGATATACAGAAGCTGATACAGCCGATACTCGACGGCAGGGCCGACTATGTGATAGGGGCAAGACCGATCGACGAGACAGAGCATTTTTCCCTGCTCAAGAAGAAGCTGCAGCATCTGGGCAGCTGGGCAGTGCGAAAGGCGTCAAACACAAATATCCCCGATGCGCCCAGCGGGTTCCGCGCGCTGAGCCGTGAGGCGGCGATGCGCATCAATGTGGTCAACGATTATACATATACACTCGAGACGATCGTGCAGGCAGGGCGTGAAAAGCTCGCCATAACAAGCGTCCCGATCCGCACGAACTCGGAACTGCGCCCGTCAAGGCTGTTCAAGAGCATCTGGGGCTATGTGAAGAAGTCCATGGTGACGATCCTGCGGGCATATATGATGTACAAGCCTTTGAAATTTTTCACTTTTTTGATGATGCCGCCTGTGGCAGTCGGGCTTGCATTTATCATCCGTTATTTTGTCTATGTGGCGCTCGGCACTGCAAACGGGCATGTGCAGTCCCTGATTCTGGCGTGTACCTTGCTGATCATGGGCTTTGAGACTTTTACGATCGGTCTCGTCTCCGATGTGATTGCCGCGAACAGGCGGCTTTTGCAGGACACACAGTACCACACGCGCAGGGCGGAGTACGACGCGATATACGCACAGCTCAAGCTCGAGCAGGAACCAGTGCGCACATACCATGTCGTGAGCGAGAAACCGCAGTATGAACAGGAATATGAAAGTTCTGCTATCTAGCCGGAAGGCTTGATATAGATTGAAAAAGTACCTTGACAATTGCATACTTTACATTAGGAAAAAATGTTGTAATGTACACGCCGAAAGGCTATAATGAAATCAGGGAGATCAGACGATCTCAAAAGGCAAGGAGGTCAGCGATGCTAGGAAGACCAGCTCTCGGATATCAGAACTACGAGGAAGTCATCACGGAGAACATCTTTTATATCGACAAGACGGATTTCATCAGGGAATGGTGGGAGTGCGGCGATAAGGTCACGCTGATCACCAGACCGCGCAGATTCGGCAAGACGCTCAACATGAGCACGGTCGAGTGCTTCTTCTCCAACCAATATGCGGGTCGGGGAGACCTGTTTGAGGGGAAGGCGATCTGGAACGATGAGAAATACAGGAAGCTGCAGGGGACGTTTCCGGTGATATTCCTGAGTTTTGCAAATATCAAGGCGACAACTTATGAGAAAATGGAATACAAAATGACTGAGGTGATCGCCAGACTGTATGAGCAGCACAGGTATCTGCTGGAAGGAAATCTGCTGAGCGAGAACGAAAAAAGATACTATCAACAGATCTGCCCCAGAATGAGCGACGAAGTTGCATCTGGGGCGGTCAATGCCATGTCGGATTTTCTGCACCGCTATTACAAAAAGGATGTCATCATCCTGCTGGATGAGTATGATACACCGATGCAGGAGGCATGGCTGGCGGGATATTGGGATGCGGCAGCCGCGTTTTTCAGAGGACTGTTCAATGCTACGTTCAAGACAAACAGTCATATATTTCGGGGAATCATAACAGGGATCACACGGATCTCCAGGGAGAGCATCTTTTCAGATCTGAACAACCTTGAAGTCGTGACGACGACCTCCGACAAATATGCATCGTGTTTTGGTTTTTCGGAGACGGAGGTCTTTGCGGCACTCGACGATATGGGGCTTGGAGATGAGAAACAGGATGTGAAGAAGTGGTACGACGGTTTTATCTTCGGGACGCGCAGGGACATCTACAATCCGTGGTCGGTGCTGTCATTTGTGGGAAACAACGGGAAATACGATGCGTACTGGTCAAACACAAGCGGAAACGGTCTGGTCAATGCACTGATACAGAAAGGCGACACCAGCATCAAGAGGACGATGGAGGATCTTCTGAGAGGAGAAAGCTTTGAGACGAGGATCGATGAGCAGATCGTGTTCAGCCAGCTCCGTGACGACGCGCAGGCAGTCTGGAGCCTGCTGGTGGCAACCGGCTATCTGAAAGTGCTGGGACTGCGGATCCCGGATGTGGAAGGCTGTGACGAGGAGAAGGAAGTCTGGTACACCCTTGCAGTCACGAATTATGAAGTCCGCAGAATGTTCCGAAAAATGGTGCGGGGCTGGTTCGGCGCAAGTGCTGGGACTGCATACAACGATTTCATCAAAGCACTGCTCCTGGATGACAGGAAATTTATGAACCGCTACATGAACAAAGTGGCGCTCGCGACATTCAGCCATTTTGACACAGGGAACAAACCGTCGGAGTACGCAGAGCCGGAACGCTTTTATCATGGGTTTGTGCTGGGTCTTATGGTGGAGCTGTCAGGCAGATACGCCATGACCTCGAACCGCGAGAGCGGATTCGGGCGCTACGACGTGATGCTCGAACCCTTAAACGAAAAAGATGATGCGATCATCATGGAATTCAAGGTACACGATCCCGAAGAGGAAAAGACGCTGGAAGAGACGGTGCGGAATGCACTGGAACAGATCGAAGAAAAGCGCTACAGCGCCGCACTGGAGGCAAAAGGAATCGCACCTGGACGGATCCGCAAATACGGGTTTGCGTTTCGGGGGAAGGAATGCCGGATCGGGTAGGAAATATAAGTTAAGAAAGAATATTGGGAAAACTCCTGATGTAAAGTATGCAATTGTCGATGGACAAGAAGATGCTTTAGGTTGGGAGTTTTTTTGATGGGGAAGACGAAAGAAATGAAGAGAATAGTGTTAATTGGTCCAGTATATCCATTCAAAACAGGGTTATCATATTATGTGTCATTACTATACAATCAACTGAAAAAGAATAATATGGTTAAAATGATATCTTATACAATGCAGTATCCTAGTTTTTTGTACAAGAGATCTCAAAAAGACTACGAAGATGATGAACTCAAAATAGACGAAGCAGAATATCGTTTGCATACGATAAATCCAATTAATTGGATCAAGACGGCAAGATATATAAATAAGTACAAGCCAGATATAGTGATTTTTCAGTGGTTACACCCGTATTTTGCACCTTGTTATTGGTCATTAGAAAAAATAATACGGAAAGAAACAAAGATATTATTCATTTGTCACAATGTATTTCCGCATGAGAGGTTTCCGCTGGATAGGTGGTTGACTAGAATAACACTTAAACCTGCAAATTATTATATAACGCATTCAAATAGTGATGCTGATGATTTAAAAAGCATTATACGAGAACCGGAATTAAGAGTAACTGTGCATCCTGCGTATAATTTTTTTAAACAGAAGAATATGTCAAAAGAATTGGCAAGAAGTATATTAAATTTAAAAATAGAGGAAAAGGTAATTTTGTTTTTTGGTTTAGTAAGGGAGTATAAAGGACTGAAACATCTGCTAAACGCTATGAGCTTATTAAAAGATAAAATCAAAGTAAAGCTCATAATAGCTGGCGATTTTGCTGGTGATCGAACAGCATATGATACCATAATCAATAAAAATGAGATAAATGAAAATGTTGATATATATGATGGACATATTCCAATTGGGGAAGTAGAAAAATTTTTTGTTGCAAGTGATATGGTCGTCCTTCCATATGAGAGTGCTACCCAGAGTGGTGTGATACAGGTAGCATATAGTTTTGATAAACCAGTATTAGCAACTA
>CAJUES010000068.1 GCA_910585765.1 uncultured Lachnospiraceae bacterium
GAAGTACTCCAACGCGAATATCCTCTCACAGGCAGGACAGTCCATGCTCGCACAGGGCAACCAGTCCAACCAGGGCGTACTCAGTCTGCTTGGCTAATTGATCATCGCGCCGGACACCCGTCAGCCTTTGCTGACATTCTTCCTCAGGGTGTCCGTGTACATAAAAAGAAGTCGGTTTTCAGCCGACTTCTTTTTTGACAAATTTATCTCAATTGTGTCTGCCTGAAAACAGATCAGACTGGCAGCAGGACATACCAATATCATTTTCAGTGCAATATCTTACAGCTTATTGTCAAACATCTTCTTGTCAAATTCCGGATTGAAATAATAAAAATTCTTCGAGTCCAGCTTCTCCTTCGTCATCTCGATCGCCTCGCCGAAGCGGTTGAAGTGGACAATCTCGCGCGCCCGGAGGAATTTCAGCGGTGCCCTGACATCGGGATCATCGATGACGCGCAGCAGGTTCTCATAGACAGTGCGCGCCTTCTGCTCGGCGGCGAGATCCTCGTACAGGTCCGCGAACGCGTCGCCCTTTGACTGGAACTCCAGCGATGTGAAGGGAACGCCCCCCGCCGCCTGAGGCCACAGACCGGCAGTGTGGTCGATATAGTATGCGTCAAAACCGGCTGTCTTTGCCTGTTCCGGCGTCAGGTTTCTGGTCAGCTGGTAGACGATGGCACAGATGATCTCCATGTGGTTGATCTCCTCCGTGCCGATGTCGGTCAGCAGGCCGCCCACCTTTTTCACCGGCATCGAATAGCGCTGCGCCAGATAGCGCATGGACGCGGAGAGCTCGCCGTCCGGGCCTCCGTACTGGCTGATGATCAGCTGCGCCGTCTTCGGGCAGGTCTTCTTGATTTTTACAGGATATTGCAAACGTTTCTCATAAGCCCACATTAGATCAGTCCTCCTTCCCAGGGCATCGGTCCCTCGCCCCACTCATATTTGTCGGATTCCGGCTTCCCGGTAACGACTGACAGCTGCGTCAGTGCATTGTACCTGGCAGCGTAGTCGGCAAGCGTGTCCAGGCGCTTCTGCAGCAGTTCCCGCATCAGCTTGATACCGTGCTGGCAGTCGGGGTGCGTGTCGAGATAGAGCGTCAGGTCGTTGACCGCAAAGCCGATCATGGCGATCTCGTTCATCGCCTTCTCGCGCTCTGACAGCTTTGACGCGGCTGCCTTGTCACAGAACGGACACGGAATATCCTCCGCGGCGTGGAAATTCATGTTGAGGCACGGGAAGATCGTGCCGTTATATAAAGCGGAGTTCAGCTCGTAAGGCTCGCACCATTCCTGGATCGGAAACGAACCCATCGCAAGGGACTCCGGAGTGCATGTGCAGTTGTTCATAAAACCCTCCATTTCTGAAATTGCCTGCCGGCAAAATTAAAAGGCTGCATGAATTATTTTTTGAAAAAGACAGCAGAATATACTGGTTCATGTTGGGAAATTGGAAACAGATTCCACAAATGCCGCCGGAAAGCCGCTATAAAATAGTATATTTTTATATAATTTTATATAATATAGAAAGAAAGCGCAGAAACACTTGCAAAAAACACAAAAAGCTGATATACATTACATATATACTGAAAATGGGAGGATATACAGAGATGTACAGAGCAGGGATCGATCTGGGTGGAACCAATATCAAGGCAGGGATTGTCGATGAAGATCAGAAAATCATAGCGCAGGCATCGGCGCCGACTGGAGCGGAGCGCTCGGCGGAGGAAGTCATAGCGGACATGGCAGGACTCGTAAAACAGTTGATGGAAGAGTTGGGGATAGACGAGAGTGCGCTCGCGGGTATCGGTGTCGGATGTCCTGGTCTCGTGGATGCGGAGGCGGGCATCGTGCGCTATTCCAACAATATCAGCTGGGAAAATGTGGCGCTCGTGCAGGAGCTTGGAAAATTTTTCTCCTGCGGCATCCGCATCTCCAACGATGCGAACTGCGCGGCGCTTGGCGAGGTCAAGGCGGGAGCTGCGAGGGATGTGTCAAATGCGATTCTGCTCACGCTCGGGACAGGTGTCGGCGGCGGCATCATTCTGAATGGAAAAGTTTTTGAGGGGAGCAACGCGGGGGGCGCAGAGCTGGGACATATCAGCATGATCATGGGCGGTGAGCCATGCACCTGCGGCAGGCGGGGCTGCGTGGAGGCGTATGCGTCCGCCACGGCGCTGATCCGGGATGCGAAACGGGCAGCCGCCGCGGACAGGAAATCCCTGATGAACCAGATGTGCGGCGGAAAGATCGAGAATATGAACGGCAAGATCCCCTTTGATGCGGCGCTCGAGGGCGATGAGGCGGCAAAGGAAGTCGTGGAGAACTACTATACATATCTTGCGGAAGCCATCGCAAACTATGTCAATATCTTCCGGCCGGACGTCGTGCTCCTGTCGGGCGGCATCTGCAACCAGGGGAGCCGTCTGACGAAACCGGTGGAGGAGCATCTGAGTTTCCTGTGCTTTGGCGGGGACAGGGCATTTGTGCCGCCGGTGCGGTGCGCGATCCTTGGCAATGACGCCGGCATGATCGGCGCGGCAAACCTCATATAGGATTGATCAGATAAGGGCATACAGAAAGCCGCGGATCTCCGGCGGCTTTCTGTATGCCCTTCATTGCGCTCCGGTACGGAATCATAAATAAGTAAACATAATATTCTCGTTGCAGTTTGGGAAAAAAGATGTTATACTGAAAAAGTTACAGAATCAAATCAATTACAGATAAAATTGATGGAGGAGATATGATGAGAGGTAAAAAACAGACAAAACGTGTCTACGGAATCCTGTTTGTCCTGTTTGTCATGGTGCTGGGCATCCAGGCAAACGCGGCAAGAGCGCTGAATCAGGCGTTTGCGACCGCGGCAGGCAGTGTCCTTGTAGACAGGGCGACCATTGCTTACACGGCAACACTGCCCGAGATCCCTGCAAGTGACGACGGTGTGCTCTACCTGTTCGAGATGCAGCCATACGAGTACGCAGTGGCACCCACGGCAGTGCCGGTGGCATCGGCGCCCGCATCGCTCACGCCGGCGTTCACAGTGCCCTATACAGGGGCAAGGCTCTACACCAAACTGGGGCTCGCAGTCAAGTCCGGCGGACAGAACGTGCTGATCGCAAACCCGCAGTACATCGCGAACCCGGAGCTTCTTGCCACACACACCAGGGCTAGGCAGGCAAGACCGCTCAAGTCGGAGCAGGGCAAGGATTTCTGCAATCTGTACATGTCGGAGAATGCAAACGGTGTCATCGCCGGGAGGTACACCACGGCGCAGATCATGAACAACGGCGGCAACCAGGCGATCACGAACCCGTATTCCAGAGCGGCGATCATACCGACGGACACGCATCCGGTAGCGCCCCAGCACTATATGCTCAACGCGTCGGAGCCGGCAGGTATCGCGGCGATCGCGGCTGAACTCTCAAGAGTCGCGGCAAACTCTACCGTGGAGAACTTTATCGTGGGAAACGAAGTGAACGTCCGCACATGGAACTACATGATCTGGACAGACTGGGACAGCTATATCCGGGAGTACGCGCAGACCTTCCGCGTGGCGTACAATGCGATCAAGAGCCAGAACGCAAACGCCAGGGTGTTCGTCTGCATCGACCAGAACTGGGACAGGAACCGTCCGGCCGGACATGCAGAGTACTATGAATACATCGATGGAAAGGACTTCCTCGCGAAGTTCAACGCACTGATAGCGGGCGAGGGCAACATCGACTGGGGTGTGGCACAGCATCCGTATCCGGTGCCGCTGACATACGCGAAATTCTGGGATATGTCGGGATGTCCCAGCGGCGGCTACATGGCGGCGCAGGTGTCATCCGGCAAGATGATGACCTTCCAGAACCTGTCACTGCTCACAAACTATCTGCAGGCACCGGAAATGCTGAGCCCGGCAGGTGCTGTCAGACACGTGATCCTGAGCGAGATCGGACTGACCAACGCACAGGGTGTGGATGTGCAGGCGGCAGCGCTCTATGCCTCCTATGTGGCGGCAAAATCCAACCCGTATGTGGAGGAGATCATATATCTGCTGAGCTACAGCGAGCCGCAGGTGGACACCAGGCTCTCCGGGCAGTCACAGCTCGTTTTCAACAGTCTCGGTACCGCGCAGGAAGCGACATACGATGCATGGGCAAAGGCATTTATCGGCATCAGCGACTGGTCGCAGGTCATCAAATAGGATATGAAGAGATAAAATGGGCAAAATAGATCAGAACAAGCAGATCAAGAGGGAGTCCCTGCTGGAGACGGCATACAGGCTTTTCACCAGCAAGGGGATCCACAAGACATCCATATCGGATATCGTGGAGGCTGCAGGCGTGGCAAAAGGAACCTTCTATCTGTATTTTAAGGACAAATATGATATCAGGAACAAACTGATAGCGCACAAGTCGAGCGAGGTCTTCAAGAGAGCGGACCTCGCTCTTAAAGCGACAGGCATCACAGAGATCGAGGACAGGGTGGTCTTTCTGGTCGACAATATCATCAGCCAGCTCGTGGAGGACAGGACGCTGCTGGGATTTATATCCAAGAATCTCGGCTGGGGGGTGTTCAAGAACGTTCTCATCGAGGCGGGGGAGGACAGTGATGTTGATTTCTACGACATCTACAACTCCATGTTCCGGGACGAGGGAAAGTTTGACAATCCCGAAGTGATGGTGTTCATGATCATAGAGCTTGTGGGCTCCGCATGTCACAGCACCATCCTCCACGGTGAGCCGGTGGGGATCGAGGAGATCAGACCCTATATCCTGCGCACTGTGAGGGGGATCATGGAGATGCACCGCCTGGGCGCGCGGCAGGATCTGATATTAAATTTGCAAAAAAGTATAAAGTAAATGAAAAATAATCCGATAAATTAAGTATAAAAGAACTGATAACATAAATAATTGACTGGTTGGGAAGGAGGAGTCCGGTATGCGTATAGATGCCTATAATCAAATACAGCAGATCTACGGAACGAAAAAGTTAACCAAAACTGAGAAGAAGGCAGCGGGAGCAAGCTTCAAGGATCAGCTCATGCTCTCAGCAACGGCACAGGATGCTTCCGCAGCAAAAAAAGCACTCTCAGCAACGCCTGACGTGCGGCAGAATCTTGTAAGTTCCATCAAGGAACGCATAGACAATAACACTTATGAGGTGGACGCGGAGGATTTTGCAGGAAAGCTTTTGGAGAAGTACAACGGCCTGTTTTAAGTGAGGTGTACAGGTGGCAAGCTTATTGGAAAACTTGATTGACGTGCTCGACAGTGAGAACACGGAGTATGACAGGCTCGTGACGCTCGCTGAGAGCAAGACTTCCGCCATCGTCGCGGGAGACATCGAAAACCTGGGAAAAATCATGGAAGAAGAACAGGAAATCGTAGGCAGAATCCAAGGAATGGAGAAGAAAAGGGATAAATTTCTGGCTGATATTGCCAACGTAGTTAACAGGGATGTTGAAACATTGAAACTCATAGACCTGATTCAGATGCTCGAATCGATGCCCGACCAAAAGCAGAAGCTTGAGGGCGTGCAGAAAAGCCTGAGGATGACCATAGACAAACTGAGGGAGACAAACGGAAAGAACCAGATGCTCCTCTCGGAACGGCTGGATATGGTGAACTTTAACCTCGACATGATACGGGCAATGAAGTCTGCGCCGCAAACAGCCAATTATAGTAGAGATGCATATACAAACGGACAATCGCTTGGTATCTTACATGGTGGTTTCGACGCGAAACAATAACGACGAAACACGAGGTGAGATACCATGTCTTTGTTTGGATCATTATATCTAGGCGACAGCGGCATACGCACGTCGCAGAGTGCGCTCAATACGGTAGCGCACAATTTATCAAATCTGAATACACCCGGATATGTCCGCCAGCAGGTGGCAAATACCGATACCACATACACGCACGGCGGCTACTCGGTCAGAGGATGGCGGCAGCAGGTAGGAACCGGTTCCAAGTATGCTGAGTGCAGACATGTCAGGGATGAATATCTTGACAAGGCGTACCGCGAGGAATACGGCAGGTCCTCCTACTATGAGATATCCTACTCTGCGATCCTGCAGATCGAGGATATCATAGGGGAGCTTGACGGTGCGGCATTCAAGGAATCCGTGTGGGGGACGACAGGGTTGTGGTCTGCGATGCAGGAATTGTCAAAAGACCCGAACAACACCGTCAACATGTCCATGCTGGTGTCAAAAGCGGCAACCTTTATCGAGAACGCTTCGGCTGTGTACAATTCACTGAAAGAGTACCAGAAAAATCTGAACACTCAGATCAAGGATTCCGTCAAAGAGATCAATTCCATCGGAAACAGAATTTATGAATTAAATAAAGAAATCATGCGGGTGGAGATCGGCGGCGTCGAGCACGCGAACGATCTGCGTGACGAGCGCGACCAGCTGCTCGACATGCTGGCAGGTTATGGCAACATTACATATTACGAGTCGGACAACACGATGGTTTCCGTGAGCTTCAACGGCACAAACTTCGTCACGGAGGCGAATGTGTTTGAGATGGAGCTTGCCACCGACAAGGATACCGGCTTTGTGACGCCGTACTGGAAGCACAATCTCACCTACACCAAGGACGCGAAGGGCAACAAGGTGCCGGATTATTCGAGCGCCCAGGTCTTTAACTTAAAGGAAGAGATCACGACGGCGGCAAAGACCGATGTCGGGTCGCTCAGGGCACTTCTGCTGGCGAGGGGAGATCATGTGGCGGATTACACGGATCTCGAAGTGGGCGCCTGCACGGATATAAAACTCGACCGGCTTGGGATCAAGGCGGATGAGTACAGCGACAACGACGGGCTCAGCTACTACAAAGATTACATATCGAAATCCGTGGTCATGAACATGCAGGCGGAGTTTGACAATATCGTTCACGCGATCGCGACCAAGATCAACGAAGTGCTCGCGGAGAACTGTGATCCCAAGACAAAGTACCTGTGCAATCCGGACGGTTCCCCGATGCAGATGTTCCAGAAGGAGAACAGCCCGGGCTACGAGAAGGTGACGCTGAGCAACGCCGAGGCAGAGCAGCTCAAGGCGCAGGGGGTAAAGCTCTACCAGATCTATGACGATGACGAGCAGCCGATCGCCAACAGGTATTGGAAATATATCGAGGAGGATCCGAACGAACCGCACACACTGTACAGCTGCGAGAATATGAAGATCAACCAGACGCTCCTGCAGTCGCCGTCCCTGCTGAAATTCACAGGGGATGAGAACTCGGTGGACTACAATATCGGCAAGAAGTTTGTGGAGGCTTTCGCGGATGCAGGGATCTATCTGAATCCCTACTCGACAGAGATCAGCAGCTTTGAGAAATGCTATCAGGATCTGATCGCGCAGACGACATCGTCGGGTTATGTGTTTGGGCAGCTGTATGACTTGGAGCAGCTCGCGCTGGAGCAGGCGGACAACGAGCGGCAGACCGTCATAGGCGTGTCGTCGGATGAGGAGCTTGAGCATATGATCATGTACCAGAACGCATACAATGCGGCAAGCCGTTACATCAACGTGATCAATTCCATGCTCGATACGCTTCTGAGTATAGGGGCATAACGGTCTGAGGGAGGCGCAGGGGGGCGCTTCCGGCAGGCATTGATATAGACAGATCACAGTCCGGACAGCACGCTGCTGCGCTGGACTGCCATATAGAGTAATACGGAGGAGAGTATAGATGGGATCAGCATTTATGGGGTTGAACATCGCGTATTCGGGGCTGGTTGCCTCGAATGCCGCGCTGAATACGACAGCAAACAATATCGCAAACATTGAGACGGTGGGTTATTCGAGACAGATCGTCAACCAGACAGCGTCCGAGGCGATGCGCGCATTCGCAAGCCACGGGTGTATCGGAGCCGGCGTGGATACGCTCGGCGCAGAGCGCGTCAGAGATATTTACTATGACGAGAAATACTGGAACAACAATTCCAAACTCGGTGAGTTTGATAAAAAACAGTACTACTGTTCGATTATAGACCAGTATCTGATGGATGAGCGGGGAACCAACGAGATAAAAGGTTTCACCACGATATTCAACGAGTTCCATTCCGCGATGGATTCCCTGTCGAACCACACGGACGAGGTGGACTATGCGCTGGAATTTATCGGGAAAGCAGGGAATCTCTGCGAGTACTTCAATATCCTGTACAACAATTTTCAGAAGATGCAGACCGACATCAACGATGAGATCAGGATCAAGGTGGATGAGATCAACAATGTGTCACAGCAGATCGCACTCCTGAACAAACAGATCAACATGGTGGAGGCAAACGGGACTGTTGTGGCAAACGACCTGCGCGACAAGCGCGACCTGCTGGTCGACCAGCTCTCGGCTGTGGTGGATGTGCAGTGCGAGGAGAAGATCGTCAAGGATGATTCCGGGGAGGACACCAATCTCAAGGAGTATGTCGTGTCCATCGCGGGCGGGCAGACACTCGTTTTCGGCAACGACTACAGGACGCTCGAGTGCGTGCAGAGGGAGCCGTGGCAGAAGGTGAACCAGAACGATGTCGACGGTCTGTACGATGTGGTGTGGAAGGACACAGGCTCCGATGTGGGGCTTAACGCCAGAAATGTGAGGGGAGAACTCAAGGGGCTGTATGAGATGCGGGACGGCAATAACGACGAGGCATTTCACGGAACGATCTCCTCGATCGACAGATTAAACGGCACGGTGAAGATCAAGACGAAGGACAGCTATCTGAATGATATGTCCAAGTGCACCCTGCCTGTGACAAACGGACAGATCACCCTGAGCGGTGAGAAATATTATTATGACAGTTTTTCGTTCGAGACAGACGAGGATGGCAACACGTACTATACGTTCCAGCTGTCGCAGGATAAGAGCAAGAATCCCCAGATGCCAAGGAGCGCGGCTGTCGGAAACAGCGCAAAAGTAGGCGAGCAGATAAATTACCAGGGAATCCCGTATTATCTTGAGCAGATGAACGAGTGGGTGCGCGATTATGCATACAATTTCAACAAGATCTACGGCGTGGAGAACGCTACAGATTACAACGGCAACACGCACGAGGGCGATATCTTCTTCACGGGCAATAATGTCGCGGGGGGCGGCCAGTACAATCTCAAGGGCGCATCGCTCCACGACAAGTACTATGACACATCGACGGGCACAGGTTATTTTATGCTGACAGCGGGAAATTTCAATGTGGAGAAATCGATCCAGAACGATGCGAGCACACTTGCCACACACACCGGGGAGGTGGAAGGCGTGGCGAAGTATGATATCATCGACAATCTCAAGGATCTGTCCACGAACAAGGACAAGATGACATTCAGGGGAAACAATGCGGCGGGCTTCCTGATTTGTCTCATGGGCGACTCCGCGCTGAATGCGCAGAGTGCCAACAGTTTCCAGGACATCTATGCGAGCATCGAGGAATCCGTCGCAAACAGCCGATTCTCGGTCAGCGGTGTGGACAACGACGAGGAGGCTGCGAACATGATCAAGTTCCAGAATGCCTACAATCTGGCGAGCAAGATGATCTCGGTACTGAATGACTGCTACGACAGGCTGATCACGCAGACCGGTGTATAGGAGGTTTAACATATGGCAATGAGAATTACCACTAAGATGATGCACAACACATCGCTTAGGAATCTGAATATCAATAAACTGCGTCAGGAAAAGCTGACGAACCAGATGTCAACGGGCAAGAAGATCACCAGACCATCCGACGATCCGGTCATCGCGATCCGCTCATTGAAGCTCAATTCTTCGCTCGACAAGATCGACCAGTATTATGAAAAAAATGCCTCGGATGCGCTGAGCTGGCTGGAACTCACAGAGTCCGCGCTCTCCACGGTGAACGATATCCTCACCAATGACATCCGCAAGAATATCATCGGCGCAAAGAGCAGCTATGAGACCGTGGAGGACAGGGAGGCAATTATCACCCACCTCAGAAAAGCCATGGAGGAGATCTATGCCACCGGTAATTCGGACAGCGGCGGCAGGAGCATCTTCACAGGTTACCGCACTGATATGCCGCTGACGCTCACCGCGGCGAAGAAAGAGTACAACAGGATCACGGAGCAGTTTCTGAACGACTCGATCGACAAGATGACTTTTGTCTATGCGGGCGATATCGGCACCATCAATGAGGGGAACTTCAGCGATGTGGACGTGGAGAACCTTGAGCTCTCTTCCAATGAGATCTATCGGAAGCGGCTCGCGTATGGGGATCTGGATCTGAAGCAGGTGATTGATCCGGCGACCGGAAAGCCCAAAGAACCCATAGAGTATGAGTCCAACATCGATATCGGATTTATGTCTGATGCGAAACTGGACGGGACAGGCGCAACGATCGCTACGACATCCGTGTCGGCATATGTCACGATCGATACGAGTGAGATCCCGAATGAGGCAGTGTTCTCGTTGACAGTGGCGAATGATGCCAAAAGTCCATACACGGTGAGGATTCCAAAGGGAAAAGACAGTACGATGACGGATCCTTCCATTAGCATCACAGATAAGGATGGCAACACGGCAGCTTTGCCGACAGGCATCAGTGTTTCCTACGGCGAGGACGGCACCATCAAACTGGCAAACGATAACCTTGAGCCCCGGGAGACTGCGATCATCGGCAGCAATGTCACCAAGGATGCCAAGGGCAAGAGCGTCGTGGAATTTGACAAGAAGTTTGAGACATCGTTCACGATCGAGGCGGATCATATCTTTGCATCGGGCAGCAACGACGCGTACATGTCCGTGGTGCCGGAAAAGGACAAAGATGGAAATGTGATCAAAGATAACTCCAATGTGATCTCATATATCGCGGAGACAGGAGAGATCCTGTTTGGTGATGCGATCGCAGAGCGCTTCAAGCACCTTCCGGCGGACACCGAGATGCGTGTTTCCTACGACAAGTCCGACTGGAAAAAGGGTGACATTGACCCGGTACATTATTTCTACACGGAGCGCGCGGGCAAGACAGCGTCCGGAAAGGATAAGACGCTCGTATTCAACGAGGGTTTCCTTGATGATCCCAGCAGGAACAGCAAGCAGATCATCGAGTATGATATCGGAAATAACCAGAGCCTGCAGGTGAACACGACCGCGGACGAAGCATTCTCACATGCGCTGGGCAGAGATGTCGAGGAAGTTATCTCCATGCTCGAGGAGTACGGCAGATACCAGAGCAGTCTCGCAGAGGTAGAGAAGCTGATCAAATCCGGGAAATACGACGGCACCGACGATGCGGATAAACTTGTGCGCCAGAAGGAGGCGCTTGAGGAGGCGATGACGCGCGTGCTTGACAAGATCAACAAGCGCAGCGACGAACTCGTCAAGGACTGTGACGGTTATTTTGCAAAGACGCAGCTGGCGGAGACGGACTGCGGTGCAAGGCTCGCCAGACTCAAGATGGTACAGAACCGCCTCGAGATGCAGCAGACCAATTTCGGCGAACTCGTCAGTGAGAATGAGGACGCGGACTACACGGATCTCGTGATCCAGATGAAGAGTATCGAGATGACCTACCAGGCGGCATTGTCCTCGATCAGTTACACGATGCAGACCTCGCTGCTCGACTTCATACGCTGATAAACAGATAAGCCTGACTGTCACAGATCAGGCTTATACAGTATCTGAACATATAGATGCCCGTGGGCGGGACGGCAGCCGTTCCGCGATTCGATAATATAATTGATACAGAGTTGCATACTTTGAAAGGAGCATATTAGTAAAATGGTAGAAGTAAATACTAGAATATTTGGCAGGATCGCGATCGAGGACGATAAGATCATCCGCTTTGACCATGGTATACTGGGATTTCCCGATCTGAGGGATTTCACCCTGATCTTTAACGAAGAAAAAGGCGCGGATTCCAGTATCAAGTGGCTTCAGTCCCTCCAGGAGCCGGCATTTGCCCTGCCAGTCATGAATCCGGACCTCGTGATACCGGGGTACAGACCGAAATTCGAGGCGGAGCTGTTGAAACCGATCGGGGACAATCTCGACAGTGAGAATATATTGATGTTTGTCACAGTGACCGTGCCGAAGGACATCACCAAGACCACGGTGAACCTCAAGGCGCCGATCATTGTCAGCATAGAGAACCTCAAGGCAGTACAGCTGATCTGTGATGACGATGCATACAGCGTGAAACATGCCATCTATGAACAGCTGATGGCACAGAAATCAGCACAGGCATAAGGCAACAGAAGGAGGCAGGTAAAGATATGCTGGCACTATCAAGAAAAAAAGGTGAGGCTTTGATGATCAACAATGACATCGAGATCACCGTGCTCGACATCAAGGGCGAGCAGGTCAAAATAGGTATCAGTGCCCCCAAGGAGGTACCAGTATACCGCAAGGAAGTATATATCCAGATACAGGAAGCGAACAAGGAAGCCTCTGCGAACATGGAAGGCATGGAGCAGCTGGCAAGTTTGTTCGGCGGGAAATAGGGATCCTATATGTGAAATGGTACAAGGGAAAAGAGCAGCTGCAAAGGGCTGCTCTTTTCCCTTGTTTTAAAGGGTTTCGTCAAACCACGATCCCGTGGATAGAATCGATGGGGACGAAAGTAAAATTGTTTGGGTTACATAAAAAATAAAGCAAATATAGCGAATATATACGGATAAAAAGAACAGTTGTACGATTACTTTTTCTGTTTGCACATATTCGTCAGAATAGTCAAAGAATTCTGAATTTTTTTATAGGAGTTGCATAATCAATATTTTTGTAGTAATATTAATGACAGGTATTAAGTTACATAATAAATAGCCGATAATATAAACAGATGACATAAATCAATTTCAAAATCTGACAGGATTTCTAAAGTGCAGGATAGTATGTGTACTATGATTTCGTTAATAACCGGATCCGGCTGCGAAAGCAGGCGCGCCCAAAGCAGCCGGATTCGGATATTATAAATAAAACTAAATAAGGAAAACAAAGCGCGTGCCGCAAAAACGGGTAAAAGGATTTGCTCGCGGCACACCCGGATAAGGATGTCCGGGCGGCAGAACAAGGAGGTAAATTATGGTAGTACAGCACAATCTCAGAGCTATGAACGCTAACAGAATGTTAGGCATCACACAGGGGTCTCTCTCCAAGTCAGCAGAGAAGCTTTCTTCCGGTTACAAGGTAAACAGGGCAGCTGACGACGCAGCAGGTCTTTCAATTTCCGAGAAAATGAGAAAACAGATCAGAGGTCTCTCACAGGCATCTCTGAACGCAGAAGATGGTATCAGTGCAGTGCAGACAGCAGAGGGCGCATTGACAGAAGTTCATGACATGTTACAGAGAATGAACGAGCTGGCAGTGAAGGCTTCCAACGGCACAAACGCACTTTCTGACCGTCAGACGATCCAGGACGAGGTAGACCAGCTCCTCACAGAGATCGACCGTGTATCTGAGACAACCAAGTTCAACGAGACTTATCTGTTGAAGGGCGGCAAGGACACAAAGACCGTCACAGTAGATGCGCATGACGCAGGTATCGAGGGAACACTGACACAGAATACGACAACGGCTACCTTTACAATGGATAAGCTGAGCCTTGGTGATACAATTAAGATTGGTGGCACAGAGTATACGATCGGTGCGAAGAAGGCTGATGTAGTCGCTTCCATAGCGAATCTTTCAGCAGGAGAACTCATCACGATTGACGGAACGCAGTATACAGTGGGCGCAACAGCGGATAAGAATGAAGATAAGAACATCCTTGACCAGGCAGGGATTGAGGCGAAGATTGCAGATGGCAGCAGTGTAGTATACAAAGGTAAGACATTAAAGGTTATGACGACAGACGCTACCGGTACAGGATTTGCAGGTGATACACAGACGGTTTCACAGGTTGATTATCAGAATCCGCAGGTGATCTCAGCGAAGAAAGCTTACGATATGATTCAGCAGGAGCTTGGGCTCGCAAGTAGTGTGGGTGCTACAAATACGTCTGCTACTGTCACAGCCGGAAATGCTGTTAAGGTAGGTACTGAGGATAAGGTGCAGTTCGAGATTACGAAAGGGAAAGTGGACAGAAAAGAAGGCTTGACATTTGCTCTTCATGTAGGTGCAGACGCAGATATGACCAACAAGATTTCTGTTCAGATCGATGCCCTTGACACAAAGGGACTCGGCATCAACGGATTGAACGTGAAGGACAGCACAGGCGCATCTGCAACATACGCGATTGACGCGATCGCAGACGCAGTGGCTCATGTATCTTCTCAGCGCTCACTGCTCGGTGCAGTTCAGAACAGATTAGAGCACACGATCAACAACCTGGATAACGTAGTGGAGAACACGACAGCAGCTGAGAGCCAGATCCGCGATACCGATATGGCTACAGAGATGGTGAAGTACTCCAATGCGAATATCCTTTCACAGGCAGGACAGTCCATGCTCGCACAGGGCAATCAGTCCAACCAGGGTGTACTGAGTCTGTTAGGCTAATCATAGCAGTAGATTTTGACATAGAATCAATATCAGGGACCACCGCATCCGCGGTGGTCTTTTTGACGGTGTGCCCAGCAATGCATAGGTCATGAAGGCAGGGAAAAAATTTTCCCTGCCGGTTTGCCTTAAGTACCAGAATCGTGTATACTGGTATCAACAGACCTGCATTGGAGACAACGTGCAGTCAGGATCTTTAGAAATACCAGACCGCCGCAGAAACCTATGAAGCTTATAGATAACGTATAAATGTAGAAAGGATCATCATGAAACCATTCAGGCTCAAGGATAAAATATTCGAACAGCTGCCAGAATCCGGCTGTCTGAGCAATGCCATACGCCAGCTGATGCGAAAGCATTTCATGCACTGCAGCCCTGATTATCAGATGTTTCTGTTTTTGTTTCAGGAATTTCAGGAGAAAAAGGATCTGGCCGCATGCGGCGGACAAATACATTTTCCTGTCGTGGAGGACGTGGACGAGACGATCGCGCAGGGGCTTGCGGGTACAAACGGACTGCGGTACTGCTGTGCGAAATCTGCCGAGACTGCTGACCACAGGGAGGGCGCTGACGCGGGCAGCAGAAAGCTGTACTGGGTTATGGCGTGGGGGACGGCGTGCGAAGCCAACACGATCCTTGCAAGGATCATACTGGAAGAACTGGTGCCAAAAGTTTACGATCTGGCACTTCTTGACGAGTTGGGGAAGCGTTCGGGCAAAAATCTTTTTTTCGGCAGGATTCTGGAGCGGAAATGGCTGCTTGACAACTATGTGCAGGCAGTCATCAGTGCCAATAAGCTGCCGGACCAGATCAATTTTATCCAGATCTCAGCGATGCCCTACGAGGGACGGGCAGTCAGGACACGGATATTTTTCAGCGAGAGACAGATTCCGACGGATATACCAGGGACAGTGTACTTTCGCTGTGAGCGGACCTCCGACCTGATCAGGTTCAACACAAAGAGCATGCGCCCCGTCCGCAAACTGATGGAAGTGTCGGGTGCGGACGCAGGGCTGTGGGTGAAACTGCCGGAGCGCGTGATCGAAGGAAGCGTGATGCGCGGCAGTGCGGCAGAGCAGACAGCAGGTCTCTGCGTGGTCTTCGAGGGGGCGTTGGTGTGGAGTATACATAAGGCAGGGGAAAACATTTTGACCTACCGCGAGGGCAATTATATCATTCCGGCGATGCAGCCGGATGTAGATAAATATGCGGATCTTGGCAAGATGGTCAGTTTTGGAAGGGACTTTGAGATACCGGACAAGATGGACAAGCTGCAGCAGATCGTCAGGCGCGTTGCCAGTGTGTGCAGGCATGGCACATCGATCGTCATCATGGAGAAGCGGGGCATCGTGGCGGAGATCGACAACAGACTTTCCCGCTACAGGCGGGGATTCAAGGTAGAGCCGTTTTCGCTCGCGGAGGCGCAGGAGGAGGTACTGCAGGGGATTACCGCGATAGATGGCGCGGTCTTTGCCGACCTGAACGGCGACTGCTACGCGATCGGCGTCATCGTCGACGGGCAGATGGTCGTTGAGGGCGACTACGGCAGGGGCGCGCGTTACAATTCTATCAAGAACTACATCACGGGTTACAAAGTGAGCCACCCCAAGCACGTCTGTCTCGCGGTGGTCATGTCGGAGGATGGAATGATCAACGTGATCCTGTGATGGTATTCTTTCATTGAATATAGTTCACATAAAGGCACACAGTTCATCGTCAAGATAAAGATGATCATTTGTTCTGATACATGTCAGGTGCAATATCAGTTTGGTCTATCCGGAGTCCCGATCCCGAATTCCGCCATGAGCTGCCGCTGGTAGTTCTGATCTGCCAGCGTGCGTCTCAGATCGTCCATTCGGTTTTGTTTCAACAAGATCGCATTAAGCTGATTGATCTCATCTGCCATTTTTTCGCGTCCACGTATTTCACCAATAGCAATCCCTCTGTTTTCCACTTTGTCTAAGATCTCACACATATTGACACCCTCCTTTTTGGCTTCCTTCTGCAAAA
>CAJUES010000069.1:0-1349 GCA_910585765.1 uncultured Lachnospiraceae bacterium
TTTTATGATAGCAGGATAACAATTCCTTATTCAGTTTTTCTGCGTCTGTGTATTTGAAGAAATCTGTTCCTTTCAGATAATCATATCCCGCCTTGATCACTAATTCTGCAGCTGTGTAGTCATACTTTAACAGACAGCATTTTATCTTACTGTAAAGATATCTGATCTGATCTTTCTTAGTGATGTGACTCATGTACAGTGCATTTAAAACAAGCGTGTTCCTTATTAAATAGTAATATTCACTCACAATAGAATACTTCTTGTAAAATGGCTCATGCCATACACATATCCCATTCAAAGTGATGATATCTATCCTGTTCCTCAGAGAGAATTCCATATCATCCCCGCGGAAAAAACACGGGAACGGATAATTGTTAGCTCCTGTTAAATGCGTGGAAAAACAGCAAAACCACCAACCTGCCAGTTCATTTTCGAAATGCTCGATCCGCTCATTTCTTATCACGGTATTCCGATCACGCAGATCACTATCTGCACCAAATTGTACACATGCATTTCCTCTCCAGCTGGAATATTTCTCGTACTGGATAAACGGATAATCCGCCGAACACATTGCACCTGCAATGACATGACTGTGATATTCTTCTCTCAGCATGGATACAAACATTGTCATCCTGTCCATCATCTGAAAATCAATCGTGATATCATCATCCATCAATACGATATAATCATAGGGATTACCGCTGTTTTCATTAAAGCAGGACACCTCCAGCATACACCTTGCAAAGCCTGCAGAACCTCCTGCATTTTTATTCGGAAAAACATGTATATTTCCGTTTTTCATATCCGGCAGGTTATTTCCATTATCCGCAATAAATATACCTAAATGATCCGCTCCCTCGTATGTGCTGTACGCCCTGACCAATCTGTGAATATATGCTTCTCTTTTATATGTACATACTGCCAATGCAATCCTTTTTTTCCCGATCTCCTGCATAGTTCTATAGTCTGCCGTTGAAATAACGCAGTCGCTATGCGCTTCTATTTTAAAATAAATGATCCCTTCTCTGTCTAAATACGGCGTCAAATCAATATTTATTTCATTCTCTTCCTCTTCAAAATACCTTTCGTACAGGCATTCCTCAAGATAATCCCCCGCTGTCAACCAGTGATTTGTTACCACTAATGTAAATATCCCTTTGCATTTGACATGCAATACCAGGCTGCATATGTCTGTATATTTTCTCCACTTATATATTGAAAAAGCATTAAAATATGTTCCTGTATCGATCATCCCGTTTTTCTTAACCAATATGGCTCTCCGATCCCGCAGATAACAATAGTCCCTCCCTGAGAAGTACATCTTCTCTGCGGTCTCAATCGATTCCGGT
>CAJUES010000069.1:1359-16306 GCA_910585765.1 uncultured Lachnospiraceae bacterium
TGTGACTGGAGTTCAGACGTGTGCTCTTCCGATCTGGTCTCAATCGATTCCGGTCTTAACATCATCTTTTGAATAAGCTCCATTTCTTTCTCCTGCCCGTTTAAAAATTTCTGATATAAGTTCTCACTTTATCTCCATAATCCCTCGCGATCCTCTTTACCGCATATACATTTTCCACGTCATATAGCTGAAAATAGCCCGGATAGTCATTCAGTGTGCTATTTCGCATAATATATTTTTGGTTATTATCCCTCACAGCTTCAACCGCTTTTTTGGTGATCCTGTTAAAATGGCTTTTAAACAAACGGTCATTATACCTGGCTTCAAAGCTGAAATAAATGCGATCACGGATCAATAAATGGATTCCACATTTATAATATAAAGTTCTTGTAATTGTTCTCAGTTTCCACAAACATCGGTCAAATATATGAACTTCTGAGTATGTTGTCGGATAGCCAACTTTCCCCCAGTCGACAAAAGCGGATGCGATCGTAGAAAAATAGTTTTCCTCTCTCGTGTAGATTTCTTCCTTGTCATCAGGAGTATAATTATTTTTGATAATTGACATAACCTTTTCCGCAATATCACGCCTCAGAAAAGTCCCTTCTATCTGTGTTGCCACAATCTGCCTCTGCCCAATGACATTCATTATTTTTCTCAGCTGGCGATCCTCCCATGCTGCCTGCGCAGGCCACCACATAGACTCCTTTTGAAGAATGACCCTTCTGCAGAATCCGGCTTCATACTGTCCGACATAATCTTCTATTCCTCTCCGCACAAACATATCATTTGAAGCCTGAAACAAAAAATAATCAAACATTTCTATCTCCCTGATATAAAAATAATTGGATACATGAGGCAACAGGATATCGCCCCACACCGTGTCCAGATTTTCCGGATTAATATACACATCGGGAATATTGTTGAGCCGTTCCAAAGAATACTGACCAAAAAATGATTTACTAACATGTAGTACAATAATTGGCTTCTCTATATATTTCTTGATATTATTGATCTGATCCAAAATTACATCCGGCTTTTCATGCACGGGTACCGATACTACAATCTTCATAATTATTTCCCTTCTGTCATCAGCTGCAGTCCATGGTTTCTATAGTTCTCCAACACCACTTCCGGCTTTCCGATCTCCCTGACCACACCGTCATCAAGCCAGAGCACGCGGTCACACAAATCCTTTAGCGTATCTATGCTGTGTGAGACAATGATCACAGTCCTATCCTTGTCTTTGATCAGTGATTCCATTTTGTCCATACTCTTTTTCTGAAAGTGCTCGTCCCCTACGCTCAGCACCTCATCTACCAGCATGATATCCGTTTCCAGATTGGAAGTGATTGAAAACGCAAGTTTCGAATACATACCGCTGGAATACGTCTTTACTGGCATGTCTATAAATTTCCCCAGCTCAGCAAATTTTATGATCTCCTCTTCCTGTCGACGGATTTCCTGTTCGGAAAACCCCAACAGCATACCTGACAGATATATATTATTTCTTCCTGTAAGTGTATCTTTAAATCCGACCCCCAATGACAATAGCGACACTGAGTTCCCTTTCAGATCAATATATCCCACATTTGGAGAAAACACTCCTGCAATTGCTCTGAGTAATGTAGATTTTCCACTGCCATTCTTTCCGACAATACCTAGAATCTCACCTCTGTTTATTGTAAACGATACCCCTTTTACTGCCTCGAATTCTTCTGCCGTCCCGGCATCTCTTTTCAGCAGATTCCTCTGTATCGAAAATGTTCTCATGAGTTTATAGCTGATCCTTACATCCTTTGCCTCTATCGCTGTATTCTGCATTCTGTCATCCAATATCATATTGCCTCCCCATGCCCCTGTTAAATCATTTTTACATAATTATTTTCGTTCCTGTATATCAGCCGAAGCCCTCCTGCTGCCAATGCGACAGATATCATAAACCATATAACGAGCATTGCACAGGAAGGTCTCTCATTGTACAAAAGAACTTTTCTAAAGGAGAATATCAGATGAGCGACTGGATTCAGCCGTTGTGCCAAATATCCGAACGGAGCCGGAAAACTCTTCTGTACATTATAGAAAATACCTGTCACATAAAACATCAGATTCAGTACTATTCCTATCAGATTCGATAAATCACTAACATATACTCCAAAATGTATAAAGTACAAGCTGACCGCAAAACAGAAAGTAAAAAACACCGCCAGGATCGGCAAAAAATATAACAGATTTATTCCCACGGGAACGTGATACCATATCATCATAGTCACTACCAAAATCCAGCAGACCAACATCTTAAACGCCAGCACAAGCATTCTTTGCACCAGGAGTATATGCTTTGGCAGATAGATCTTTGATATGATATGCTGATTTCCCCTGATCAGATTTACACTGGAAGTGACGCATCTGCTGAAAAAATCCCAAACGGTCAACCCCAGGAATATAAACAGAGGGAAATACATCTCATTACTCTTAAAGACTACACCAAACACTAACGTGTAGATCAGCATAGCACTTAACGGTTCTATGATCCACCACAGCCAGTTCAGGTAAGAATCTGCGACTTCTGCCTGCAAGTCAGACTTTGCCGCATATACTGCAAATCTCCAGTATTTTCTCATTTCTTTAAAAAATTTCATGTTATCCCTCTTTTGCTTCCGTCACTTTGTAAATTTTTACGACCATTGCTATTATAATTTAATTTAGTTTTTTTAGCTACAATATTAATTTTATTTAGCTTTCGATTGCGCTTTTTGTGCACTATATACAAATGAAGGCTGGCAATGCACACAAAAAAAGTACACTGTCCAGTCCAAACCGAACAATGCACTTTTGCATCCATTATATTTCGTTTTTTACACTTTCGTATTTCAGATCTCCACGATCCAGCCCTCGGGCGCCTCGATGCGACCCATCTGGATCCCGGTGAGTGTGTCGTAGAGTTTTTTGGTCACAGGTCCCATCTCATCCATGCCGGCAGGCAGGATGATCTCCTCGCCCTTGTTGACGATCTTTCCGACGGGTGAGATGACGGCAGCCGTGCCGCACAGTCCGCACTCCGCGAAATCCCGGACTTCATCAAAGCGCACCTCGCGCTCCTCCACCTCGAGCCCGAGATAGTCCTTTGCCACGATCATCAGGGAGCGGCGTGTGATCGACGGGAGTATGCTGTCCGACTTCGGTGTCACGACTTTGTTGTCCTTTGTCACGAAGAGGAAGTTTGCGCCGCCTGTCTCCTCCACCTTGGTGCGTGTCGCGGGATCGAGGTACATGTTCTCGTCAAAGCCTTCCTTGTGGGCCGTGACGATCGCGTGCAGGCTCATGGCATAGTTGAGCCCTGCCTTGATATGGCCTGTCCCGTGCGGCGCCGCGCGGTCAAAATCGCTGACCTTGATCGTGAGGGGCTTTGCCCCACCCTTGAAGTACGGTCCTACCGGCGTCGTAAAGATTCTGAACTGGTATTCGTCCGCCGGCTTGACACCGATCACAGCATTCGTCCCAAACATGTAGGGTCTTATATAGAGGGTCGCGCCGGAACCGCAGGGCGGCACATACGCCTCGTTCGCCTTCACGACCTTTTTCACCGCCTCCACAAACCTGCCTTTCGGCAGTGTCGGCATCTCGAGACGCACACAGCTGTCATACATGCGCTGCTCGTTCAGATCCGGCCGGAACACGACAGTCCTGCCGTCCTGCGTCGTGTATGCCTTCAAGCCCTCAAAACAGGTCTGCGCGTACTGCAGGACGCCTGCGCACTCGTTCAGCACGATGTTGGCATCCTCCGTGAGCACGCCGTCGTCCCACGCTCCGTCTTTATAATTCGCAACGTACCGTCTCTCGGTCTGTCTGTAGCCAAACCCCAGACCGGACCAATCCAAATCTTTCTTCTCCATCTCAAACTTCCTCCTCTTTTCGTTGAATGCCGTCGGCATTCCTCAACTTTTTATTTTATACCACAATGCTCAAAAGTCAACATTTCCCCCTGTTTTTTCGCTCATATTTCTGAAAATAATACTCCAGGTCAAAATAAGTCTGCTCCTCGCTGTCCGCCGTCAGCTGCCAGTCCGCTGTCTGATCAAGCCTTGGAAAATGCGCATCCGCCTGATATGTATAGTCGATCTTCGTGATGTAAGCCGTGTCACAGTACGGGAGGAGCTGCCCGTACACGCTCGCGCCCCCAGCCACATAGACATCCTTTTCATCATACTGTTCGAGCGTCTCCATCAGCTCTTTGATGGAATGCACGACGACAGCCCCCTTGACCGCATAGGTTTGATCCCTTGACAGGACGATGTTCACGCGGTTTTTGAGCGGTTGTCTCTGCGGGAAAGACTCCAGCGTCCTCCTGCCTACAACGATCACTTTCCCCTCTGTCATCTCGCGAAAGATCTGCTGGTCCCTCGGGATCCGCACCAGCAGGCTGTTTTGATATCCGATCGCCCAGTTGCTGTCCACAGCCGCTATGATATTCATGCCGTCATTTCCTCCTGTCATGAAAAAGCCTCCCGGGATCCGTGAAGGTCCCGGAGGCCGTTTTACCCGTTTCCTCAGATTCCCCGCACAGAATGGTTTCAGTGGTCGTATTTGTCCGCTAGCGAATTGATCTGGTCTGCAAATTTCGCCAGATCCTTGTTCGCCCTGCCCTCGTTCTTGTAGATGACTGCGATGAGCCTCTGCCCTGCCGCGAGCAGTCTCGCAAACACGTCAGATACACTGCGCAGTCGCTTCTTGACAGCGACGGGCGATGCCTCGAACTCAACTGCCCCTGTGATCAGATCGACCCTGGTGCCGGAGTACGGCGCGTACGCGTCATGCCCGTGCTCTGTCCGCAGGCACTCCGCAAACAGTGTGCACGCGGTGTCCTCCCCGTGCGTGATGAATACCTTGTCCGGCTTTTCCGAGAAGGCGTTCACCCACTCGATCAGACCGCCCTTGTCCGCGTGTCCGCTAAGTCCCGGCAGCTGCGTGATCTTTGCCCGCACCTCGACAGCCTCGCCGAACAGCTTCACCTCGTCAGCGCCCTCTATCAGGATCCGCCCGAGTGTGCCTGCCGCCTGGTAGCCCACAAAGAGGATCGTGCACTCCGGCCGCCACAGATTGTGTTTCAGATGATGCCTGATCCGCCCCGCCTCGCACATGCCGCTCGCGGAGATGATGACCTTGGGCGTCTCGTCGAAGTTGATCTCCTTGGACTCCTCACTTGTGATGGCAAGCTTTAAACCTGGGAAATTCAGCGGATTGATGCCCCTGTTCACCAGTTCCATGGCCTCCTCGTCAAAACATGTGTAGATATTCTTCTGAAATACCCCTGTCGCCTCCACGGCGAGCGGGCTGTCGACGTACACCTCAAATCCCGGGAAATCCGGGATCATGTTGTCAGCCTTGATCTTTCTGAGGAAATACAGGATCTCCTGCGTCCTGCCCACCGCAAAAGAAGGGATCACGACATTGCCGCCCTTTGCAAAAGTCCTGTTGATCACCTCGGCGAGATCCGACACGTAGCCCTCCTTCTGCTTCGCGTGATACCGGTCGCCGTACGTCGCCTCCATGACCACATAGTCCGCCTCTTTCGTGTAGATCGGATCCTTGATCAGCGGCTGGTTCTTGTTGCCGATGTCGCCGGAAAATACGATCTTTTTCGTCACGCCGCCCTCGGTCAGCCAGACCTCGATGCTGGCAGAGCCGAGCAGATGTCCCACGTCGGTGAAGCGGATCCTGATGCCGTCGCTGACCTCGACATTTTTGTCATACGCGCACGGGACGATATTCCTGATGACCCCGTCCGCGTCCTCCATGGTGTACGCCGGCTCCACCAGCGGAATCCCTGAATGCCGCTTTGCCTTCCGGTTCTTCCACTCTGCCTCCTGCATCTGGATGTGCGCACAGTCGCGCAGCATGATGGAACACAGGTCGGCGGACGCTTCCGTCGTGAACACCTGCCCCCGAAATCCTTTCGCGTAGATCAGCGGCAGATTTCCCGAGTGATCCACATGTGCATGCGTCAGGAACACATAGTCGATCTGTGCCTCATCGACGGGCATCTCGCAGCACTCAAACGGGTTCGATCCCTGCTGCATGCCGCAGTCCACGAGCATATTTTTGCCGCACGCCTGCAGAAAATGACAGCTCCCCGTCACCTGATGGTCCGCACCTACAAAAGTAAGCTTCATACAAATTCCTCCTTTATGTCATGATTTTCCGAACTGTATTTTTATGATATGACCGTTTTCCTCTGTGTATTTCTATTTTTAGCTGCCAGCCGGAATGCCTTCTCCATAGCTGGCGTCAGCTCTGGGGAATCCTCGTCAAATACGATCTCCCTCTTTGCAGCCTCCTCAATCTGACGGATCTGTTCTTCTGTCGGTTTCTGGCTTCTATTCAAAGTAACTGTCCTGATCATAGTAAATGCTCCTCTCTGTTTTCGTCGCTAACCTGGCTGATATCAGACGAATATTGTCCTTTCGCTCTGTGTAAACCACAAACAAAACATCGTACACCATTCCGATCGTATTATATCGGTCCTCTTCCACACTATGCTCCAAATCAAAGATTTCGATTCTTTGCATATCATTAAAAACCAATATAGCAGTCTCAAAATCAATTCCGTGTTTTTCCAGATTGATCTTATTCTTATCTTCATCCCACTCAAATGTCAATCATATATCCTCCGAACTGTATTTATGATTATTTTACCACACATCCGCGATTTTGACCAATGTATTTAAAAATTAATGCTAAAAAACTCTAATTATTTCATTTCATTTTCATCAATATATGGTATGATATTTTCATACAGGACGCGCACAGTGCCGGGTGCAGCAGTTATCTGTCCTTGAAACGATCCAATCCATACAAAGACCGGCGCAGAAAAGAGGTCATGATGAAATTCAGTAACGGCTGCTGGCTCCAGCAGGAAGGCTGTGAATGCTTCGCACCACAGCAGGCATATTTTACAAAAGTTGAGGCGGACAAGGTGACGATCTGCGCCCCTACGACGCGCATCAACCACAGAGGCGACACGCTCGGCGGCATCAACCTGACGCTGGTCATCACCGCCCCCATGGATGAGGTCATCCGCGTGCAGACCTACCATCATCTGGGCGCCGTGAACACCCAGCCGGCATTTGAGATCAACGCCGCCGCAAGACCGCTCAAGGTGGACGAAGATGCGCAGCGCATCGTCATCCGCAGCGGCTCCCTTGCCCTCGAGATCGGCAAAGACAACTGGTATATGAGATACACCCGGGACGGCAAACTGATCACGGAATCCCGGGCAAAGGATCTCGCCCTCATGAAGACAGACTGGCGCGGGCTTGCCTACGACAGGGACGACAACCATGACACCTACATGCGCCAGCAGCTGGGGATCGGCGTCGACGAGAAGATATACGGCCTCGGCGAGCGCTTCACCCCGTTTGTCAGGAACGGCCAGAGCATAAAGATCTGGAACGCAGACGGCGGGACCAGCACGGAACAGTGCTACAAGAACATCCCGTTCTATGTGTCAAGCAAAGGGTATGGTGTCTTTGTAAACCATCCGGAAAACGTCGAGTTCGAGATCGGCACAGAGATGGTCACAAAGACTGAGTTCTCCGTGGAGGGCACTTACCTTGACTACTTCCTGATCGACGGGCCTGAGATGAAAGACGTGCTGAGAAGATACACCGACATCACCGGAAAGCCGGGACTCCCCGCGCCGTGGACTTTCGGATTGTGGCTGTCCACCTCGTTCACGACAAACTATGACGAGGAGACGGTCATGAGCTTTGTCGACGGCATGCTCGAAAGGGGGATCCCGCTGAGAACGTTCCACTTCGACTGCTTCTGGATGAAAGAGTTCCACTGGAGCGACTTTCTGTGGGACAGCAGGGTGTTCCCGGATCCGGCCGGCATGCTAAAGCGCATCAAGGACAAGGGGCTGAATATCTGCGTGTGGATCAACTCCTACATCGGGCAGGAATCCGCGCTTTTCAGGGAAGGCATGGAAAAAGGTTACTTTATCAGACGCCCCAACGGTCAGGTGTGGCAGTGGGATATGTGGCAGCCCGGCATGGCGATCGTGGATTTCACGAACCCTGCCGCATGGAAATGGTTCCAGGACAAGCTTGAGATCCTGCTCGACATGGGCGTGGACTGCTTCAAGACGGACTTCGGTGAGCGGATCCCGACCGATGTCATCTATCACGACGGCTCCAACCCGAAAAAAATGCACAACTACTACACGTATCTGTATAACAAGTGCGTCTACGAGCTGCTCGAGAGAAAGCTCGGAAAGGGACAGGCAGTCCTCTTTGCCCGCTCCGCAACGGTCGGCGGTCAGAAATTTCCCGTCCACTGGGGCGGCGACTGCTGGTCCGACTACGAGTCCATGGAGGAGAGCCTGCGCGGCGGGCTGTCGCTGTGCATGTCAGGCTTTGGCTTCTGGGCGCACGATATCGGGGGATTTGAGCACACCTCGACGGCTGACGTCTACAAGCGCTGGGTGGCTTTCGGCCTCCTCTCCTCACACAGCAGGCTCCACGGCAGCCAGTCCTACCGCGTGCCGTGGGCGTATGACGAGGAGGCAGTCGACGTTGTGCGCTACTTCACGCGCCTGAAAGCAAAGCTGATGCCCTATATCTACAAGACCGCGATCACTGCTGCCACACAGGGCATTCCAAGCATGCGGAGCATGGTGCTCGAGTTTGCAAAGGACAAAACCTGCCACTATCTCGACAAACAGTACATGCTCGGCGACAGCCTGCTCGTGGCTCCGATCTTCAACGACGAGGGCCGGGCGGAATACTATCTGCCGCAGGGGATCTGGACAAACTTCTTCACCGGCAGGGAGTACCGGGGCGGCACATGGATCGAGGAACAGCACGGCTACCTGAGCATTCCGCTGATGGTGCGCGAGAACGCTGTCGTGGCGGTCGGCGCCCACGACGACAGACCGGACTACGACTACGCGGACGGCTGTGAGCTTCGCGTCTACGCGATCCACGACGGTGTCAGGATCGACACGGAAGTGTACGGCATGAACAACACTGTCGAGCTGTCCGCCTGCATAAAGCGGCAGGGACACAGCATCATCGCGACAGTCGACGGCGGCAAGCCGTACAGGATCCGCATGGTCAACATGCGCGCGGCAAATGCCGTGAACGGATTCCTGACGATCGAGGGAAATGACTCCATCGTCACGCCCGACCAGGGTGCAAATGTGGTGGAGATCACGTTCTGATCGCGATCGAACAGCAAAAAGGTGCAGATTCTGCACCTTTTTGCTGTCTTGTTCTCTTGAAATACTGCAGATCAGATCCTCTCACGCCATGAACGGACTGTTCATCAGCTCGTCGCGCGCCACGCCGACCGCGCGCGCCACACTGCCCTGTTCAAACGGGTTGGAGATGTTCGCGTACCTGAGTGTCTCGAGATAGCTCATGCTGCCGCCGCACTTGCAGAGATTGAGATAATCCGCCCACGCGCTGTCGTGATCCTCCCGCGCCTTCTTCTTGAACTCCATCGCGCCCATCGTCGTGAGCGTGTAATTGATATAGTACATCGGGTAGAGATAAATGTGCAGCTTGTGATACCAGTACCCGCCTCTGTCAAAGAAATCATCCGGCTCATACGCGCGCCACGGCATATACTTCTCCTCGAGCTTTTTCCATTCCAGCGTGCGCTCCCGCGGCGTCAGGTCCGGGTTTGCATAGCAGATATGCTGGAACTCGTCGACCGCCACGCCAAAAGGCACAAACGTGATCGCCTCCTGCAGGTGCGCAAAGCGGAATTTGTCCGCCTGATCCCCGAAAAAGCGCTCCGCGTACGGGTAGGCGAACTGTTCCATCGACATGGAATGGATCTCCGCGATATCGGTTGATTCCATGTAGTAATCGGAGAGCGGCTGGCTGCGCATCGCCATATAGCCGGCAAACGCATGTCCGAGCTCGTGCGACAGCACCTGCATGTCAAAGATCGTCTGATTGAAGCAGGAGAATACGAACGGCGCCTTGTATCTGCGCAGATCCGTCATATACCCGGTCGACGCCTTCCCCGGCTTGTTCTTTAGATCCATCAGCTCGTGTTCGATCATGAAATCGATGAACTCCCCTGTCTCGGGACTCATCTCGTGGTACATCCCTGCCGCCTCGCCGACCATGAAATCATCGTCGCCCGCCGGAACCGCATTGCCGTCCGGGAAGATGCGCTTCTCATCATAGAATGCAAAGTCCTCCACGCCGAGACGCTTCGCCTGCGCCTCATACAGCTTCTGGCAGAGCGGCACGATCACGGTACGCACCTGCTCGCGGAAGGACTCCACTTCCTTCTGTCCGTAATCCGTGCGCCCCTGTTTCATGTACGCCACCGGTATATAGTTTTCATAGCCGAGATTGCGCCCCATCTCATTGCGTATCGCGATCAGCTCATCCCAGATCTCCTCCAGACGCGGCTCGTTTTTGTGGTAGAACGCGGCATAGGCGCGAACGGCTCCCCTGCGCACTTCCCTGTCCTCGTGCTCAAAGTACTTCTGCACACCGTACAGGTTCAGCGTCTTGCCGTCAAACGGGATCTCCGCCGCCGCCATGATCTTCTGATATTCATTGCAGAGCTTTGCCTCCTGCTGCATCAGCGGGATGTTTGCCTCGCAGAATGACTTCTCATCCAGCTCCATCTTTGCAAAGAACTGCCTCCCGTACTCCCTCTCAAAATCAGCGCTGAACGGACTGTTTCGCAGCGCATCGTTGACAGCGAGGAAGTGCGGCACGATTGTCGGGAGCGTGGTGTCAATATACTCGTTCTCCTTCTCGTAAAACGCATCCGTGGTGTCCAATGTGTGGCGGATCGAGGCGATCGTGGCATCCGTGCTGAAATCCATCGACTTCTCGTCAAACGCGAAAAGTGCCTCCTTGAGCTCGGCATAAGTGCCCGCCTTCCCGATGCGCTCCTTCGTCTCTGCCGCAAACGCCGCCATCTCCTCAAAGTCCGGTCTTTTGTACTCCAGTGTCGAAAACTTGAAATCTTCCATTTTCATCTTAACCTCCATGATTCCGCTCTGCGGAATCTCAAATCAATACGGAGAATGCCTGTACTTTGGGCATTCTCTTGTGTGAGACTTAGAACTTCTTCACGAAGCAGCCTTTGCTGCGAGTGATTAGAAGTTCTTCTCACACTAACTCCTTCTCTTTTATTTTTATGCGATCTCTCAGGAACTGTTTTTTCTGCAGTTCCTAAGCCAAGGGCGCTGCCCCCGGCATCACTCGTACGGTCTCTGGTAAAAGCGCCCCGAGATCTGCTGGGTGTTGATGACGTTGACAAACGCCTTCGGATCGACCTCCTTGATCCCCTTGATGATGTCCTTGCACTCCGCCCTTGACACGACAGAGTACACGATCTTGCGCTCCTGATGTTCATAGGAACCCTCCGCCTCGATGATCGTGGCGCCGTGGTTGCTGTTTTTGGCGATCACCTCATACACGCGCCTTGCATGGTTCGTCACCACCAGCAGCGTGTGCTTGCGGTACTGCTTGAAGAGCGTGTGGAGAACCTGCGTGGAAGCGTACTGGAAAATGATCGAGTACAATGCTTTCTCCCAGCCAAACAGCAGTCCTGCGACCACCAGAAGGATCGCGTTAAAGCCCAGGATCAGATTGAACGAATCCATGCCTGTCTTTTCGGACAAAAAGATACTGATAAAATCCGTACCGCCCGTCGTGGCGTTCATCATCAGACACAGGCTGATCGAAAACCCGTTGATGATCCCGCCAAACACACTGATCAGCAGTGTGTCATAGACAATTGCCTGGGACGGAAGAACGTCCGTCAATATATTGGTCAGCATGATGCACAGACAGGAATAGAGTGTAAACTTCTTACCGATAAAACGGAAACCGATATAGATCGGCACCAGATTCAACAGGACGTTGATCAGCGTGTACGGGAGCTCAAAGCCGAAAAACAGCTCGACGATCCGCTGGATCAGCAGCGTGAGTCCTGTCGCCCCGCCCGGATAAAGGCCACCAGTTTGAACAAATGTTTTGATATTCAACGCCATGATCACCGATGCCAGGCAGATCACTACGATTCGCTTCGCATCTTCCCTGAAACTGAATTTCATACGTATTCTCCTCCATATCCCGCTCTATGAAAATATTATTTCTGTCCAGATGCCCGCCCGGAGCGCCGCTTCCGCGCGCCTGCCGTCATAGACAAAACGCCTCACCGCATCGCGCGCGCTGCAGATCCGCGCCGATATGAGCTTTCCGTCCCGCCATGCTATGTCCATGCGCGCATTCCCGCGTACCCTGACACCTGTTATCTGTCCGTTCCGCCACGCGCCGGGCAGTGCCGGCAGCAGGACGATCCGGTCTGCATTGCTCTGTACCAGCATCTCCACCATCGCCGCGACGGATCCGAAATTCCCGTCGATCTGGAATGGCGGGTGGTTGTCAAAGAGATTTGGCAGCGTCGACTTGATAAAGAGCTGCCGCAGATGCTCGTGCGCCCGCTCCCCATCCCAGAGTTTCGCGTAGTGGTTCATGATCCACGCCCGGCTCCAGCCGGTGTGACCGCCGCCGCCCTCGAGACGCTTCTGCAGCGTCCGCTCTGCCGCATCCGCGAGCTCCGGCGTGCCATCCCTCGTGATCTGATCCGACGGGTGCAGCCCGTACAGATGAGAGATATGTCTGTGCCCCGGCTCCTTCTCCTTGTACTCCTCACACCACTCAAGGATCCTGCCGTCGCGCCCTATGCGCGTGGGAATCAGCTGTCCGCAGGCTTCGACGATCTGTCTGTCGAGCTCGTCGGACACTCCGAGAACCTCCGCCGCGCGGTGGCATTGGCTGAACAAATCCCGCAGGATCTGATTGTCCATCGTCACGCCGATCGAATTTGCCCCCTGCTCCCCGCCTGGCAGGATAAACGTATTTTCGGGCGACACGCTCGGGCACGTACACAGATAAGTCTTCCCATCGATCTCATGCCCGATGCAAAAATCCAGAAAAAACTGTGCCGCCTCTCGCATGACCGGAAACATCCCGCGCAAAAACTCCACGTCACCCGTATACTCGTAGTGCATCCATATGTGCGTGCAGAGCCACGCGCCTCCCATCACCCAGAAGCTGCCGGGAATCCACAGATCCTGCGGTGCCGTGTCCCCCCAGATATCCGTGTTGTGGTGCGCCACAAACCCGCGGCAGCCGTACATGACCTCGGCAGTCCGCCTGCCGTTTGGCAGCATCCTTTTGAGCAGGTCAAACAGCGGCAGATGGCACTCGCCCAGATCGCAGACCTCCGCCGGCCAGTAGTTCATCTCCGTGTTGATATTGATCGTAAACTTCGCATCCCACGGCGCTTCCATGTCCTTGTTCCACAGTCCCTGCAGCGTCGCGGGGAGCGTTCCCGGACGGCTGCAGCTTATGAGCAGATACCTGCCGAAATTGAAATACAGCTGTTCCAGGCACAGGTCCGTACCGCCTGCTGCGATCCCCGCCAGACACTGGCTTGTCGTCCTCTGCGCCGTGCTGACAGCAGTCCCGTCCGTGTCTAACATCAGGGACACCCGGTCAAAGTAGGACTTGTAGTCGTCGATGTGCCTTCTCCTGAGTTCGTCATAGCCTCCCGAAGCCGCCTCCGCAAGTTTTCCCGCAAGCGCCTCTCTCAGCGCGTTTTTTTTCGCGAGGCTCTCCTGCCGGCTGTCCTCGATCTGTACCTGCAGGCGGTATGTCGTCAGCGCGCTCCAGTACAGGCAGACCTCCGTGGCGTCACGGACAGTGATGCACTCGCCGATCACCTCGATCTTCCCGTCAGGGCTCGCCGCCTTACACATCATGGCATAATCCAGACCGTCGCGCCCCAGGTTCCCGCCGAGCACGATGCTGTCCCCCGACGCTCTCTCCGAATACTCATATATGTGATGCCTTGACTGCATGATCTCCAGGTTCATCTTCTTTTTCCCCCTGGCAGTCAGACGCATCGCGCACACGTCATCGGGCGCCGACATAAAGATCTCCCTCTCATACACCGTATCGTCCAGCTCAAAGTGCGTGTAGCCGAGTGCCTCGCCCACGTTCAGCCCTCTCTCATACCCGCTGACGCCCCCCTCGGAGAGCTCCCCTCCAAGATCGTAGTCGACCGAGATATCCCCGAGTGTCTGGTAGATCCGCATGCCGGACGGTGTGCCGCTGAGCGCCTGCTTGCAAAGCCGTTCCGCCTCATGGATCTTCCCCGCCCGGATCAGCTCCCTGATCACCGGGAGCTTCTCCCTCGCGCTCGGATTGTTCCTGTCCATGGGGCCGCCGTACCATATGGTATCCTCGTTGACCTGTATCCGCTCGCCGCCGATGCCTCCGAACACCATGCCGCCGATCCTGCCGTTTCCGACCGGGAGCGCCTCATTCCAGTCCGTTGCCGGCTGGTCATACCAAAGTACTGTGCAGTTTCTCTTGCCCTCGTCGTGTCTCTCTCTGATATCCATCTTTACTTTCCTCTGTTTTCTTTTTGAATTTTTCATGCAGATTTTCATGCTTTCTGCGCATCCAAAAGTGCCAGCAGTGCCTCCTCGCTCTCGCTCACCCACGCGTCCTCCTCCTGCTCGTTCAGCCCCAGATACTGGGCGAGCGTGCACGCCTCGTCGCTCATCCCCCACTCATAGCAGTAATCATCGATCGCCTCAAACGCGATCTCCCCCGCAAGATAGCGCTCCTTGAATTTCCTGGTGTTGTCCATGTCGGTTCCCTCCCGTCTTTTTCTCTATCCATTTTATCATACTCCCATGCGAAATTCCACTTCAAATACAATCTGTTACATCTGTTTTAAGGATCTGGTGTTACTGTTCAACTCGTCAATAAAAGTAGTGAAAAACGTGCGCCAAAATGCTTAACAGTAACGATCTGGTTTTCATGTCTTGACAAACGCAGACTATCGTGATAGTCTATAGGTGAGCTCAGACTATTGCAATAGTCCAAAA
>CAJUES010000070.1:0-7333 GCA_910585765.1 uncultured Lachnospiraceae bacterium
AATATATCAGATTTTTTCTTTGGCGGATAGACATAAAATCGTGCGTTTACCGTGGAAAGAACAGTTTGGCGGACGATGGAGCGTCTGCTCGCCTGTCATCCGGGTAAAGTACAATTCATATAGATCAGCTCACGACATTGAGAAAGCATTTGAATACAAAACGATTTACTTGCCGGCGATTGTGTCCGAAAATGATTGTGAAGGCAGGATATACTGCCGGATCAATACACAGAGACGAGGAGTTGCAGATACCATGCACAAGGAGACTGCGAGATCCTGTCAAAAGAAATGGAGGAGACAGCATATGGCAATGGAGATCAATGGAAGCTATGGCAGCTACAATACGGATTATGAGGAAGCGCTGAGAGCGAAGCGTCAGGAGCGGGCAGAGGAGGCAGAAAGGGCAAGAGAAGCAGGAAAGGACGCCGGCGCAGGCCCTGTTGCAAAGGACGAGTACATCAGCAGTGAGGCGTCGGGAAATAGACCGAGCGGGCTGTACCGATTAGGGCAGGACGAGGACGGCAATCCGAAGGTGTTGTACGACGATCCCAAAAAGCCAGCCGGGAACAGGGCTGCGGAAAAAGCGGATCAGGACGAGGATCCAAAGGCGTCCGGGCAGAAGTGCACCAGCAACACGGACCGGGTTGACCAGGAGATCCGAAAGCTCAAGGAACAAAAGAAGCAGCTGCAGCAGCAGATCAAATCGGCAGCCGGTGACGAGGAGAAAGTCAGGCAGCTGCAGGCAGAGCTGGCGCAGGTGGAAAACGAACTGAGCCAGAAGGACAACGACACATACAGGAAGCAGAACACAGTTTTCACAGAAGCATGACCGCATATAGAAAAAGACGGCGCGAAAAAGACAGTGCTATGATAGCAATAGCATTTACTTGGAAAAAAACGCGATCACACGGCTGTTAAAATCGTTTGCCTCCTCGTAGGCAGCATGACCGAGATCCCTGTACAGATACAGTTCACTGCCCGCGATCTGCTCAGCGGTCTCGACGGAAGAAGCGCCTGTCACGATCTGGTCTTTGCCGCCGCCGATGACCAGGGTCGGGCAGGTGATGTCATGCAGGGAGTCGTAGGCGTCGTGCTGTGCGCAGGAGGCAGCCTGTACGATAAAGCGGCTGAAATCCTTTGGCTTTCCGATGTTTGCAAGAAGCGGATAGAGGCGGCGGTATCGTCTCAGGTAATTTTCTGAATAAGATTTTTCTGCGGTGTCGATCATGAGTGCTCTGTAATCGCCCTGCCTGGCAAACCGGATCCAGCTGTCGATGACATGCCGGACCGTCTCATTGGGTCTTGACAGCGTGACGGCGAGCACGAGCCTGTCGACAAGTTCGGGATGGTCGATTGCCAGATACTGTGCGATCATGCCGCCCTGGGAGACGCCGAGTACCTTTGCGCGCGTGATGCCGAGTGTCTGCATGCCAAACGCCAGATCTTCTGCCATATCTCTCGTGGAATAGCCTTTATTCACAGTTTTTTCTGCATATTTTTCCAAATGATTTTTCCGGCTGAAAATATATACCCTGTAGTCTTTGGCGTACATGCGGTAGGTGTACGCCAGCGGGAGCGCCATGCCCTTCACTGTCGTGAGTCCGTCCCCGAGCCCGGGGATCATGACCAGGACGTCGTCTCCCTGTCCAAATGTGATATAGTCCATATCAGTGTCTTCGATATGGATGCGCCCGCCTTTTGCATTCCAAAACATCTCTGATCCTCCACTCCGATGAGATTCTAACGATATAGGATAAGTATAGACTTTTTTGTGAAAGATGTAAATAAGATTGAACAGAGTTTACGGAATCTGTTTTTTTTGTTATGATATAGACGAAATCCTCGGCTGCAGGCAGCGAAGGGAAGGAGTGGGATGCGATGGTAAAAGTGTATTTTGAACTTGACGAGGGCGATATTATTTCCACGTCAAAATATTTTAACAATTCCTACACAGAAGAGTGGCTTGACGCGTGGGCAGAAAGGGTGATCCGGGAAGTTGACAGTTCCGAGCTGATCTCCGAGGGAATGGTGAAAAGCCCGGTGCTCGGTCCGATCACGATCCGTGAGATCAGCAGTGGCGCGAAGGCGCTGATCACGATGAATGCTGATGATTCCGTGATCAGCAATGCCAATAGCTGCGGGGATAACTGCGCCGCGCTGTTGGCGGAACTGAGCAGAAAAAAAGACTTTGCGGTCTATCTCGCGTATCCGATGAATTTTGAGGGGTTGGAATTTGACATGTGTATTGCGCGTGACGGCGCGGTTTGCCACAGTGCGGAGGAGTTTGAGAGGGAGTATCTGTTATGGAGACACAACATGACATTTTAGTGCAGAACAAGAGAGCAGTTCAGTTCAGGTTTACGATCAATAGAAAGTTCACGTTCATCAGAGGAGACAGTGCTACCGGCAAGACGACGCTATTTCAGATGATCAGTGACGCTGGCAGTACCAGAGGAACGGGAGTTACGGTGTGAAAACGAAGGGATTCGCATCGCTGGCGCTGCGGTCTGACAATTGTTTTATCATTATTACCAGGGAGTCCCTCCCGGCAATTCCGTACAGTTACAAAGAGATCTACAAGATAAAAACATCGGGAAAATTTCATTTTCTGGAGAAGATCTATCCTGATTTTGACAAGCTGATTGAAAAAGATGTGATGGTTACGGAGGATGAGGACGCGGGACTTGATTACTACAAATATCATTTTGGCGACAAGGTAGTGACGAGCCACGGGAATAGCAATCTGTCAAAGTATGGTTCGTGTGATAGTCTGTTGATTGGTGACGGATGCGCGATTGGCGCATATATACAGGACTTGGTGATGACAAGATCTGAGCTGTGGAGCATGGCGCGTACGGGAGCAATACGATGTACCCGATCTGTGTCAAGGCGGTGTCGGAGTATCTGGGAGATGACGTTTCCTACGCGTATATCATGGCGGCGACCGGGGCGGCATTCCGCCTGGTGTGGAACCCGCCGGCGCAGCAACAAATATTTCCTGCCAGATTTTGTTTTGCATTTGTTTAATATGCCGCTCTTGCCTGCATACGGTTTACCGTATATAATTTGGGAAAGGGCGGATAAAAACGTGGCAAACCAAATGCCGGAGGAACAGCGTAGGATAGGAAAGGAGTGGGATCATGGATCGTGTTTTGAGCATAGATGACGACAGGGAGCTCAGCATTCTGATCAGGCAGAGCATACGATCGGAAAATATTGAAGCTGATTGTTGCAGTGACGGAAAAGCAGGATTGGCAACCGTAAAAGAAAGAAAATACCAGCTTGTCATACTCGATGTGATGATACCCGGAATGGACGGGTCTGAGACGCTAGGACAGATCAGAAAAGTGAGCAGCCTGCCGATCCTGATGTTCACGTCGAAGGATGACAGCGCTTCTAAAGTGCGAGGACTGCGTGCGGGAGCGGACGATAACCTGACCAAACCTTTTGACATGGACGAGCTGATCGCCCGCGTGCTCTCGCTCATACACCGCTACACCCGCTTTAACGGACTCGACGGGGCAGTGCAGCAGCTTGACTTTGACGGATTGAAGATCGATCTTGACAGCCGCTCCGTCACCGGGGGCAACGGGACATTTGAACTGCCTCCCAAGGAATTTGACCTGCTTTTGTTCTGTGCGAAAAATCAGGGAAAGATCCTGACGAAGCAGCGCATTTATGAGGAGGTGTGGGGGGAGGAATATTGTTATGATGACAGCAATATTATGGCGATCATCAGCCGCGTGCGCAAAAAAATAGAAGCAGATCCCGGCAGCCCGAAATATATCCAGACGATCAAAGGGATCGGCTACCGATTTAACAAGGAGGTATGATCTTTATGAAATCTGCCGCTGTCATATCGATCGTGATCGCCGTCATTTCCGTACTTGCCTCGTATTTTATCGTCAGACGGGTAAAAAGACAGATTGCTGAAATGGCAGACATATTGACGGACGTGAGGAATGGAAATGGAAACAGGCGCATATTGTCCGCGGTGAATGAGCTGACTGCGCCGGTTGCCTACGAGATCAATGACATCATTGTCTCTTATGAGGACAGGCTTTCTGCGTACCGCCAGGCAGAGGAGGCGAACAGACAGCTTATGACAAGCCTTTCGCATGACGTGAGAACGCCCCTCACGACGCTGATCGGGTATCTGGACGCTGTGCATAAAGGGATCGCTTCCGGGCGGGAACGCGACGATCATATAGAGATCGCCCGCCGCAAAGCGCACGACCTGAAGGACTATATAGATGTACTTTTTGATTGGTTCAAGCTCAACGGGAATGAGTTCGCCATGAAAATAGAGACGGTTGAGGCCGCGGAGCTGACGAGAAATATGCTGATCGACTGGATCCCGATCTTTGAGGACAGGCAGATCGAGTTCAACATCGATATTCCGGAACGGCCGTTTATGGTAAATCTTGACACAGACGCATATATGCGCATACTGAACAATCTCCTTCAAAACGTGATCGCACACAGCCGCGCCGACAGGATCGAAATCATTTTGTCTGAAAAAAATGATCATATGGCGCTCGTTCTGACAGACAACGGCGTAGGGATTGAGCAGGAGGATCTAAAGCATATCTTTGAACGGCTTTACAAATGTGACAAAGGGCGGTCTGAAAAGGGCAGCGGTCTTGGCTTATCGATCGCGCAACAGCTGGTGGAAAATATGAACGGTTCGATAACGGCAGAAAGCACGCGGGGGAACGGAACAACATTCACACTGCTGTTTCCGCTCCGCGCAGACGCAACGCAGAGCCGCGCGCCGCAGGGTTCGTGTTAGCGATATCAATGCAAGGTTAGTGCAAGGTTCCGGCAGGGTTTATGCAAGATTGGTGTGGTAGAATACCTTCATGGACGCTATGAGACCATCTCGGGAACGATCTTCATAGGCTTCCGGAGGCTATTTTACAGGACAGGAGGATTGCATATGGATCACATCATTGAAACAGAACACCTCACAAAGCAGTACAGCGCCACAAGGAGCGTCGACAACCTCAGTATCCATGCAGCGAAAGGGCGGATCTATGGACTGCTCGGGAGAAACGGAGCCGGAAAGACGACGACCATGAAAATGCTTCTCGGATTGACAAAGCCTACGTCCGGCGAGATCAGGATGTGGGGAGAGCCTTTGCGGGGAAACGAAAAGAAACTGCTTCCGCGCATCGGCTGTCTGATCGAGACGCGCGGTTTTTATCCCAATCTGACCGCGACGGAAAATCTGCACATTTTTGCCGCTTTGCGGGGCGTGCCAAACCGCCACGCAATGAGAGATGCCCTGGATCTGGTCGGCTTGCCCTATCAGGACAAAAAGCGGTTCTCGGAGTATTCCCTTGGCATGAAACAGCGGTTGGCGATTGCCCTTGCGATCATGCATGACCCGGAGCTGCCGATCCTCGACGAGCCGATCAACGGGCTTGACCCCATTGGCATAGCAGAGATCCGTGTATTGCTGCGCCAATTATGTGAAAAAAGGGGAAAGACGATGCTTATTTCCAGCCATATATTATCCGAGGTCGCGCAGCGCGCGGACGATATTGGCATCATCGACAAGGGGAGGCTGCTGGAGGAGGAAAGCCTTGCCGGACTGGAACAAAAAAGCGGCAGATATGTCCACTTCACGATATCCGACACGGCACAGGCGGCGAGGATCTTAGAACAGGTCTTATGCGGGAAACAGTTTCTGATACAGGACGACCACAATATCCGGCTGTATGATCTTGCGCTGCCTGCAAACTGCTTTTTTTCGCGATGCTGTCCTTGATGTTCATGCTGCTTTCATGGCTGGAGATCATGGTGTTAGCCCTGTTGTGTAACTGCTTTGTTCCGATAGCGCAGATCACGATCCCGTCATTTCTGTTTTTCTTTGTGAAGATGTTTCTGGGCGGGGTATTCTTGTGTGCCACGCAGACGCCGTTTATCTACCTGACGATCAGGACAAAAGAGTTTGTCGCACCGTTGATCGGCGTCGCTGCGGCCAGTCTGATCAATGTTGTCCTGTCAAATTCGGGGATCGCGGGTTTTTATCCGTGGTCAGCGTCCTATCTGCTGGTGATGGGACGTTTATCCAGACAGGGCTGCCCCCGGGAGATCTCATTGGCGGTCATTTTCATCATGAGTCTGCTGGGGATTGCCGCAAGTCTGCGCCGGTTTCAGAGAGAGGAGGTCCGATGAGCGATTTAAAGGTTCTTTTCCATATATCCGCAGGTAAACGGAAAAAAGTCGAATTTCTGTGTGCCAATGTGCCGGAAACCCATTGTTTCGTACCAGTGTCGTAACAGGGTGTTTTCCTCCACAATCCCGATATTCAGCTTGATGCAGCCAAGCGCCTGCGCTTTTTCGCAGGCGTCATCAAGCAGTTTTTCGCCGATGTGTCTGTGGCGGTACGCGGGCAGGACACACAGATTATTGAGCTCGCATTCGTGATCTTTCTGCAGCGCAAGGGAGTAGTAGCCAACGATCCTGTCCGCTTCCTGGTAGGCGTACATGGGGCGGTGTTCATGCTCCAGCTGGTATGCGAGACGCTCCGCTGTCGTTGCAAAAGCGGTGAAACGCGGAGCATTTTCGCGGGTAAAGCCCATTTCGTCCGCCACCGTCAGGAAGCTTGCGCAGATCACGTTCACGCATTCCGGAATGTCATGACAGGTTATCTTCCTTATCATAGTTATAGTACCTCGACTAAAAATTGCTCAGATCATTTACGGATTATTTTCCGCATGCCGGAACCACAGTGCTCGTGAGGGATCAGCTTGAATCCTCTCTTTTCATAAAAGGTCTCTTTCCCTTTTTCGGCGGTCAACTGGACGCTGGAACGCCCTCCGATGGGTGTTTCCCTGTCCACATAGTCGATCATCATATCAATGATCGTGCTGCCGATCCCCTTTTTCTGATGATCGGGTTGTACCACGATGTCAACGATCAGATAATACAGCCCGTCGCCGGTCATTCTTCCCATTCCGACGACTTTGCCATCATCCTCTGCGATCACGGTGTACAGGCTGTTGTTCAGGGCTTTCTCTGTCTGTTCTCTTGAAAAGTTCAACCATGCGACACTTTCCCGGAGTCTGCAATAATCGTCATAGCTTAGTGCATTTTCTCTGTAGATCATATTGTACTGTCACCTTTCTGTTTTTGTATGTGGAAATATATTCTTATTCCTCGATGCCAGCCTCCGCAAGCAGCTTTCTGAGTTTTGCGATCTCCGCGTCCTTGTCAGCCAGTTTCGCGTCCTTGTCAGCCAGTTTCGCATCCTTGTCAGCCAGTTTCGCGTCCTTGTCAGCCAGTTTCGCGTCCTTGTCAGCCAGTTTCGCGTCCTTGTCAGCCA
>CAJUES010000070.1:7433-15258 GCA_910585765.1 uncultured Lachnospiraceae bacterium
GACGTATCTTAAATTCCACGATCTCAGGCGCCAGCAGTTCCTTCAATTCCTCACACATTTGATCACCCTCCTGTATCATTTTCTTAAATAATTCTATATTTGCCTCCGATGCCACATTGACAACAGAATCCGCATTCCGTCTGTCCTCGTCACTGCCAAGTCCCGCGCAGTTGTCGAGAAGCTCCCTTGCATCCTCCCTGCTCAGCGTTCTTGTCAGGGAGGTGATCCACACATGGGATTCCCTGGCAAGTTCCTTCGTCACAAGAACCTGCATCGGAAAGATCATGCCGTCGATGCGGTAGATCCCCGCTTTCTTCTTGGTCACGGAGTACTTTTCGCTGAGCTGTCCCAGCAGTTTTACAGGCTTTTCCTCCCTGACGATCGAAACCGTGGTGTCCGCATCAAAGATATCGGCAGCGCCTGCTTCCGCTTTATACAGACACGCATAGGACAGTGCTTTGTAAAAAGTCCCGGCGTTCACATCATCACCCGGCGATTTGTATTCAAGGATATTATTTCCGAGAAAGAAATCGGCAATATCATTTTTGATCACGATGTCGCGCCTCTTTTTGATGATGAGCAGGTCTATTTTCAGGGGCATTTTGCCCAGATTATGTTCCCGCTCATAGGTCAGGTATTTCTTGTATTCCCGCAGTTCCAGTTCCACGGCGGAGCAGAATGCGGGATGCCATTGTATATTGTCTTGTATTTCCAATAAAGTATGCTTCCTTTCTCACTTGTGTCCTCAGTATATCATATCAAGTGTCTATGCGCAACAGAATCGCCACAGACGTTCACGGTGAACACATGTCTCCATTTTCAATAAATATGAGCTATATTTTTTGTGAAAATTATACAAATCCAAAAAAGGCATACAGTACAAACCACCTGCCAAATGCAAGACTGTTAGAATAAAACGATTTTATATATTGCATCAACATGTGTAGTTTACAATTTATCCATAAAGCTTGCGTTTACCGTGCACAGACGTTTGACATATGGCGATTGTGTTGCGCATAGTCAGCCATTCATTCCCAAATGGCTTGAGTGAGACACTTTTCACAAAATTCCTGTACAATGTCCAATATCGCGCGGTCGTAAAAAACTGCGCCGCCGTGTGCATCATTTCCCTCCAGTTCGTAATATGCAGCTTTATGATGGGAGACGGTCAGCTTTTCATATAGTGTCCTGCTGTTTGCGACAGAGACAACGGGGTCAAACTCGCTGTGCATGAGCAGTATAGGCGGAAGTTCGATATCCTCCGTGATGTACATGGGACAGGAAGCCTTTGCTGCGAGCTCCTTGTGCGCCAGCGTGTCATCCACGCCAAGAAGTACAGCGGACGGGCGGACTGTCATCCACGGTGGGAGGGGTTCATTGGCGCAGAGGACCAGATCCGTAGAACCGCTTTGACAGATCACACCCGAAATCTTCGGCAGTGGATCACATAAGCCATGCGCATGCAAGAGAACGGACATCATGGCGATATGTCCGCCGGAAGAATTTCCCATTAAAAATATTTTGTCTGTGTCGATGTGAAAGATATCTGCGATACCCGGGATGAATTTCAAGGCGTTGCACACATCTTCGACCTGCGCCGGGAAAGTGGCAAGATCGGACTCGCGATACTCCATCGCGGCAACCACAAATCCCCGTTTGGCGAGAATGGCATATTGCGGGATGTCATTGTACATTTCCTGTTTGTGCCAGGCAGATCCGGGGATCAGCAGGATCAAAGGGTACTTTTCGTCCGCCTTCATCGCCTGCCTGTATGGAAAGACCATCTGCAGATGCCTCTTGCAGTCACCGTAATCATGATACACCACGTCCTGTGAGTATAAACACTGTATTTCATTGGAGTCCGTTTTAACCTTTATGTTTTGTTTCATCATTTCCTCCCGATATAGTTTGCTGGATCTACCATACACAGCAGAACGTCTGATGTGTGTGGATAGAGATATACCTTCTGTACGAATCCATTATAGCATACAGGAAGATCCGGGTGCAATCAGATCCTCATCATAAACAATGTCCCGGTCAACAAGTAAGGAACTGTTTTGTAAAACGGATCAAAAAACAGATTTGAGTATTGACAAATCATATCATGTGTAATAAAATAATTACACATGATACAAAAATAAAAATGAAGGGAGAATGTATATGTACAATATCATGCCAGTGATCGGGGCAGTCGGCGCGATCGTTATCATTGTAGTTTATCTGATCGTCAAGGGGATGGAGCGGAAAGTCCAGTACAGCTGTCTGGATCAGGAGAAGTTCAATCATTTTGTGGAGGAGATCCGGCGTGAAAACGCAGAGATCCGAAAGGATCTGCAGACTGTGCGGACAAAGGTTGAATCGATCGACAAAATGATGGAAGAGATCTAGCCATGGAAAATTTTGTTGGTGACTTGAGTCTAAAGAAGTATGAGGACTATGTAAATGTCTTCGACGCGCTGTCCCACCCCGCAAGGATCAAGATCATCGGGATCCTTGCGGAGGGACGGCAGTATGTGAGCGAGCTGGCAAGGCTGGTAAACATCAGCAGACCGCTGCTCTACATGCATCTGAAGAAGCTGGAGGCGGCGCGGCTTGTGACCAGCACGATGGAGCTGTCCGACAGCGGAAAGGCAATGAAGTTTTATGCGCTGGAAGATTTTGATCTGCGGATCACGCGGGAAATGCTGAGACAGCTTTCAGAACATATCATCATTGAGAATCCGGATGGAAAGGAGAGATGACCGCATAAATTCATATTTCCAAAAGAATGATTTTAGTGTAAGATAGGATTAGACAGGCTGAGCTATAGGTGCTCTTGGAATCTCTTTGCAAATCCCATTGCGGAGCGGTTCTGAGAGCTCCTATTTTAAAAGGAGATATGAACATATGGTGAAGTATGAAAGAGAACCAAAGGAGATCAGGATCGCTGTCCCAAACGGAAACTATGAGGTGACACTGGAGATCATCGCGCAGCTGGAGGCGGTCTACACGGTATATTGCCAGAACAGACGCTTTGTGGCTGTGGACAGGGAGATCAGTGCAGGTGAGACGCAGAAGCTCACCTTTGTCGTGAATGTGTGCGATTACATTCGCAGAGATACGGCGTACACTGTCGACAGCATTCAGATTTATATTGTCTGTGACAGGGAGCTGTCCGTTGTCCCGGCGTATGTGCCGGTGAATGTGCCGACGCTCTACATCATCGGGGACTCGACGGTCACGGATCAGCCCGCGGAATATCCGTATGACCCGGAGAGAACGTACTGCGGCTGGGGGCAGGTGCTCCCGATGCTTTTGGACAACCAGATTGCGGTGTCGAACCACTCCGAGTCGGGGGCGACGACAAAGGAGGTATTCGGTCTGCACTTTGAGACGCTGCGGCGCAAGCTGAGACCGAATGACTATCTGATGATCGAGTTTGGACACAATGACCAGAAGGATCCGGAGCTTGATGCCTTCGGGGGCTACGAGCGGTATCTGCGCTGGTTTGTCGATCACGCAAGGGGGCGGGCGGTGCGGACCATTCTGAACGCGCCGATCAACCGGATCATATTTGACGACAACGGAAAAATACTGAATCTGCTGGGCGAGTACCGCGATGCGGTGAAATATGTCTCGGAGTGGGGGCATGTTCCGTTCATCGATCTGTGGACGGCGACGACGGACTTTTTTGAGCCCCTTGGTCTGTACACTGCCAAAAAATATTTCAGGCATGACGGGGAGAGTCAGGACTACACGCACACGAACGATCTGGGCGGCACGATCGTCGCAAAGCTTTGGGCGTCGATGGCGGCAAAGGCGGAGATCCGGGGATTGTCGGAGCACATTCTGACAGACCGGCTTGCGATCGGGGAGATCCGGGTTGATCCCAATGCGCCGAGGGAGAGCAACGCCGAGGAGTTTGTGCGGCTAAAGTCGATCGGGCTGGGGACAGTTCCGGCGGATCTCGATGCGGACATCTCCCATCTGTAAAACGTGCTGCCGCACCCGCAATGTTGCAGAGCGCACCTTCAAATTGGTTCAGTATCAGCGGCAGGGCGGAGGTGGAGACATCGAGTGTGGTCCGGGAGGAAATGATGGTGCGCTATCCGCCGCTGCGACAGAAATATCTCGACGAGACAGGGGTATACATTGTGATCTACAGGCTGCTCATCGAAGATGCAGATATTATGTAAAAAGGAGACAAACCAATGGAGAAATTGAATGAGGAAACAAAAAGGCTGATGGATGAGCGCTTCGGGCACGATAACGTGATCGCGCTTGCGACGCAGGACGGTGATATGCCAGATGCGGCGCACAGGGACTGTCAGGATCAGCCTTCGGTGAAGGGATCTGCAAAGATCCGTCACAATTGTTTCCGGTTCAGCATCGCAATGCCCAAGACTGCAAAGGCGGCGCCGGATAAAACGGTCACAACAATGGATAAACGGTACGAGGATGCCGCAGCAGCGCCGCTCAGCAGGGAAGGCGAATCGGCCAGCATGAGCGGCGAGAATCTCCTGGATTTCGGGAGTAGACTGATCATGTAGACGCCCAAAAATACTGCGCCCGTCCCGACCAGAACACCTGTGTTGGCTCTGGCGATCGTGGACAGCAGCACTGACAACAGGATCCCCCACACGCCGGGCAGCCACCAGCACGCGGCAGAGAACACGAGACTGCGGGCGGCTGCATTGTCCCAGAAAAACGCGTTGTAGCCGTAGGTGATGGCAAAACAAGACCAGTGATACGCGTCCCTGACTGATATTCCTCCGTGAAAATGCTGCTCTCAAGCAGGAGAAACACGAGCAGCCCCATCGGTATATTTTTGAAAAACTGCGTCCAGGAGGTCATGGCATCGACCGTGACCGCAGTGACTGCCAGACTGCTTTCAGAGAGTGTATCTGCCAGTGTTCCAAGCAGCCACGGAGTCATCTTCGCGATCGCGGGATTCATGATCCCCAATACGGCGAACAGGCAGCCCAGGATCATCAGACGCCCTGTCCGCAGCTGCGCCTGCCATTCTTTTTTCAGAAATGCGATAAATGATTTCATTTTTCTATGACCTACATAAACAGATCTTCCAGCGACGGTTCCATGCGCTCGATCTTTTGGATCGGTATTTTCCGGGCGGTTATATACTGCAGTACATCGTACAGCGCATTTCCGTCGTCGCGCAGTGAGACCTGGTTCTTCTCCAGTTTTTTGCAGTGCCCAAACGTGTCGATCAGGGCTGGGATGTCGCTTTCGAGCTCCAGCTCGATCCGGTATTCTTTTGAGCGGTATGCCGCCTTGATGTCTGCGAGTGTTCCCTGGACGCTCACAACGCCGTCTTTCAAAAAAGCCGCGTCCGTGCAGATCCGCTCCACGTCGGAGAGGATGTGCGTGGAGAACAACACCGTGGTGTGCGCTCTCACGGACGACAGGATATCGAGGATCTCTTTTCTGCCCACAGGATCGATCGCGGAAGTCGGCTCATCGCAGATCAGCAGTCTGGGGCGGTTAGGAGCGCCTGCGCGATGCCAAGACGCTGTTTCATGCCCCTGGAAAAGCCTTTGATGCGGCGTGTCTCGCCGCAGAAGGTGAGGTACTCGGGAGCTGTCATAAAGGGATAAAATTCCGGTACGTCAGGCAGATATCCGACAAAATGATTGCTTGCGGACTGCCCGTATGTCACTCGGGTTCCCGCCACATAGACCGCGCCGCCGTCGTGCTGCGGCAGCCCTAATATGATTTTCATCGTCGTTGTCTTGCCGGCACCGTTTTTCCCGATAAAGCCGAATATACTGTGTTCGGGAACGGACAGCTCCAGATTCCTTAGAACTTCTTTCTCCCCCAAAACGTTTTTTTAGATTCGTGATGTGCAGCATCGTCTTATCTGAATTTGAAGTCATATCCTAATGATCCTCCCTGCCGGGCAAGAAGTAGAGGACAGGTCCGTACAGACAACTCGCAGAGTTTGGCGATCTCGCCTGTTGTGTATCTTGACATAGCCCTTCACATCCTTTCTGTTGTGACTCTTAGGTGATTTCCATGCGTCGCCCGCGAGACGCTTATGCGATGCGTGTGTGATGTCTGTTCGCCTGCTTTGGCGGGCACGCTGATCAGGAGCGTGAGACCTCCGATCACACCATAATCTGGCATATTACGCTGCGTTACAAGCAATACGTCACGCAGGGGGATATTTTTGAAATGCAGAGAATCCATTGACCGATACCTTCCTTTTGGGTTATGTTCTTATATTTTGTATCGGTTGTTTTACGGTATTTATACCGCTTTTTAAATCCGTTTGCATATTTGAACAGTTATTGCTTGATTTCAGATTAAAATAAAGATACAATAGGGAAGTAGTTCAATAACGAAGGAACTTGACAGTTCCTAAGGAGGGAGATAGTGAAATGGTTGAAAAGTTATTCAAACTCAGGGAAAACAACACAGATGTGCGGACGGAGGTCATAGGCGGCATCACGACGTTTATGACGATGGCGTATATCCTTGCGGTCAATCCGTCGCTGCTTTCCGCGGCGGGAATGGATGCGACGGCGGTGCTGATGGCAACGTGTCTGGCATCGTTCATCGGCACGGCGGCGATGGCGCTGATGGCAAACTATCCGTTTGCGCTTGCACCCGGTATGGGACTGAATGCGTACTTTGCGTTTACCGTCTGCGGCGCTTACGGCTATGACTGGCGTGTAGCGCTCCTGGCAGTGTTTGCGGAGGGCATCATTTTTATCATTCTGTCGCTCACGAATGTCAGGGAGGCGATCTTCAACGCGATCCCGAGCGGCCTCAAGAAGGGCGTCAGCGCAGGTATCGGTCTGTTCATCGCATTTGTCGGCTTGCAGGGCGGACATGTGATCGTGAACAGCGACTCGACGCTCACGACGTATGTGAGTTTTGCGTCGGAGTTCCACACATTCGGGATCTGTGCGCTCCTTGCGATCATCGGAACGCTGCTGATCGCAGTGCTGTACGCGCGCAATGTAAAGGGGTCTATTCTGATCGGGATCATCGTGACCTGGATCCTTGGCATGATCTGTCAGGCGGCAGGCATCTACAAAGTAGACGTCGAGGCTGGATTTTATTCGCTGTACCCGACCTTTGCGATCACGGATTTCACAGCGTTATCAAAGACGTTTGGCCAGTGTTTCGCGGGTGATTTCTCGAATGTGAGCATCGCGAACTTTGTCGTTGTGCTCCTGGCATTCCTGTTTGTGGACATGTTTGACACGATCGGAACACTCGTGGGTGTCGCGACCAAGGCGGACATGCTCGACAAGGAGGAGAAGCTTCCGAATATCAGGCAGGCGCTCCTGGCGGACGCGATCGCGACCTCGGCAGGCGCGGTACTCGGCACTTCCACAACGACGACTTTCGTGGAGAGTTCAGCAGGTGTCGGCGCGGGCGCCAGGACAGGCCTCGCATCGATGGTGACAGGATTCCTGTTCCTGGTCGCGATATTCTTCGCGCCGATCTTTACGGCGATCCCGGGATTTGCGACGGCTCCGGCGCTGGTCTTTGTAGGATTTCTGATGGTATCGTCTGTCATAAAGGTTGATTTTGACGACCTGTCAGAGGCGATCCCTGCATATCTGTGTATGCTTGCGATGCCGCTCGCGTACAGCATCTCGGAGGGTATCGCGATCGGCGTGATCTCCTACGTGGCTGTGAACGTGTGCTGCGGCAAGGCGAAGAAGGTGACACCGCTGATGTATGTGCTGGCTGTGCTGTTTATCTGTAAATACATATTCCTGTAAAGGCGGACAACTGGTGACAGTTCAGCCCGGGACTTCGCACTATCTGTCAATCTAAAAAGGCAGATCGGAAGAGCGTCGTGTAGGGAAAG
>CAJUES010000071.1 GCA_910585765.1 uncultured Lachnospiraceae bacterium
CCGCACGCGCAGATCATGGCGCAGACGGGACTGGCGCTCGAGGAGTATATCGCGCTCATAAAAGAGTACCGCTACGGGGAGGATCCGTTTGTTTTTCAGTCCTATAAGGTTTCCTATGTGAGGGCGGCTGGCGAGGTGACAGAGATCGCGGTCGATGATGCGCAGCCATACAGCATTTCGGGAAACAACTGCGACGGGTTCATCGTGACGGAGCGTCGGACCGTGTAGAGAAGGAGGCATAACCGTTTGGACAAAACCGTTAAGGAGGCATAACCGTTTGGATGAAACTGCTATGGAGAGGGTAAGATGAGGGTTGAAAATAAGAGTAGTATTGTCAGGAGTTATACAGGGATCGATGTCTTCCGGCTTGCGGCGGCACTGTTGATCATAGCGATCCACACGTCGCCGCTTGCGGATCTGTCCGGGATGGGGGATTTTGTACTGACGCGCGTTATCGCGCGCGTCGCGGTTCCGTTCTTCTTTGTGACTTCGGGTTTTTTTCTGATCTCGCGATACGGTTATCAGACTGAAAAACTGTATATTTTTATCAAAAAGACAGCGCTGATCTACGTTGCCGCGATCGCGCTCTATATCCCGGTCAATCTCTACAATGGCTATTTTGAGATGGAGGATCTGATGCCCAATCTCATAAAGGACATCGTGTTTGACGGGACGCTGTACCATCTGTGGTATCTGCCGGCGTCGATCATCGGCGGGGCGATTGCGTGGACACTCGTCAAAAGGCTGGATTACAAGAGGGCGTTTGCGGCGGCAGGTGTGCTGTATCTGATCGGGCTGTGCGGTGACAGCTACTACGGGTTGATCGGCAGGCTTCCGGTGTGCAGCAGGTTTTATGCACTTGTTTTCCAGGTGTCGGACTACACCAGGAACGGGATCTTCTTTGCGCCCGTCTTTTTCGTGCTGGGCGGCTTCATCGCGGATTCTAAGGATAGCGGCGTTGGGGATGATCAGGATGATGCGGTGCCCCGCAGAGATCCGGCTGCAGGATATGTGCTGCCGACCGTGGTCTGTCTGGGGCTGATGCTGGCGGAAGGGCTGATACTGCACCATTTTCAGCTGCAGCGGCACGACAGCATGTATCTGTTTCTGCCGCCGTGTGTGTATTTTCTGTTTTCTATGATTATGCAGTTTCGGGGGAAGCGCCGTGTGTGGCTGCGGGATGTGTCGCTGATCGTTTATATCATACACCCGATGATGATCGTCGTGATCCGGATGTTTGCAAAAGTGCTGCACCTGCAGACCCTGCTCGTCGACAACAGCGTGGTTCACTTCCTCGCAGTCACTGCGGCATCGGTCGTGTTCAGTGTGGCGGCAGCGGCATTGTGGGGGCGTTTCGGACGAAAACGCAGCAGGCATATCCCGGATACCGACAGGGCTTATATCGAGATCGATCTGGAAAACCTCGAGCACAATGTGGCGGTTTTGAGGGAGGCGATGCCGCCCAAATGTGAGTTGATGGCGGTGGTAAAGGCGGAGGCGTACGGGCATGGAATGTGCGGGATCGCGGTGCATCTGGACAAGATCGGTGTCCGGGCGTACGCGGTGGCGACGGTTGACGAGGGCATCCGGCTGCGCAGGTGCGGTGTGCGGGGCGAGATCCTGATCCTTGGCTTCACGGCGCCGGAGAGGGCGGGGGAGCTTCGCAGATATGATCTCTCGCAGACACTGATCGACTATGCCTATGCCTGCAGGCTGAATGAACAGGCAAGGGGACAAAGGCACCGCGTCAAGGTGCATGTGAAGATCGACACGGGCATGCACAGGCTTGGATTTGACCAGGACTTTGACCAGGAGGAGATACTGGGCGTTTTTGCGATGGAGCACTTGGCGGTAAATGGCATCTATACGCATCTGTGTGTCGCGGACAGTCTTGCGGAGGCGGATGTCCGCTTTACACGGCAGCAGATCGCAGACTTTTACGCTGTGCTGAGGCGCCTGAAAAAAGAGGGGGTACGCATCCCGAAGATCCATATACAGAGCAGTTACGGACTGCTGAACTATCCCGAGCTCAAGTGCAGCTATGTCCGGGCAGGCATCGCGCTGTACGGTGTCCTGAGTTCGCCGGATGCACAGACAAAACTGCAGCTTGACTTAAGGCCGGTGCTGTCCTTAAAGGCAAAAGTCGTTCTGCTCAGGCGTGTTCCGCAGGGGGAGTCCGTCGGTTACGCAAGGACTTTTGTCGCGGACAGGGACAGCGTTATCGCCATACTGCCGGTCGGTTATGCGGACGGTTTTCCGCGCAGTCTCTCCGGCGTCGGCAGCTATGTGCTTATCAATGGCAGCTGGGCGCCGATCGTCGGGAGGATCTGTATGGACCAGCTTGCGGTTGACGTCACGGACATCGCGGATATCGAGATCGGCATGACCGCGACGCTGATCGGATGCGATGCCGGCGGGCAGATCGCCGCGCCGGATGTGGCAGATGATTCCGGGAGCATCACGAACGAGCTGCTCAGCCGCATGGGAAGCAGGCTGGCGAGACTTTAGGTTCAGGGGTATATCCAGGAGTTTTCCGCGATCCGCTTGCAGGATCGGATCAGGCAGCGTATAATACTTGTGAGGCAAAGCAGGATACGGACACGCTCTGGCGGAAAGGGATAAAGGGATATAAAAAATATGGGTACAGTACGCTTATTCACAGATGGCTGGGAGTTTGCAAAGACACCACTTGGCACTGAGATGGACAGCATCGACGCCGGACAGTATGCATTTGAACCGGTGGAGCTGCCCCATGACTGGCTGATCCGGGACAGCAGGAATCTGTATGAAAACAGCTGCGGGTGGTACAGGAAAGAGCTTGTCCTGGCGGAACCGGTGCCGGAGAAAGTGATCCTGCGTTTTGACGGCGTGTACATGGATTCCACACTGTATGCCAACGGGCAGAAAGTGGGTGACTGGAAATACGGCTACTCCACTTTTGAGATGGATATAACGGATCATCTGCACGCGGGCGGGAACCGCATTCTCCTCCAGGTGCGCTTCCAGTCGCCAAACAGCCGCTGGTATTCGGGTGCCGGGATCTACAGGCGCGTCTGGCTGCAGATGTGCGGGGAGGCGTTCCTCCCTGTGGACGGCTGCAGGGTGGAGACGACAGCGTGTGAGGATGGTTTCTGGCTAGATGTCTCGACAGAGGTGGAGTGCTGTGCGGATGATCTGTCCGTGGACGGGGAAGTGGAGTGCCGGTATTTTTTATACCGGGACAATGCGCTGGCACAGGAGCTGGGCGGACAGCAGTGGCGCCGCACAGCGGACGCGGAGGAGACAGAGAGTGTATTTCTTGCAAGACAGGGAGGCGGAGGCGGCAGGATCCTTCTGATGGGAGCGCGGGCAAAGATCCCCGCACCAGCCTTGTGGGATCTGGAAAGTCCGGCGTGTTATACGCTCGGCGTGGAGCTGTGGCGGGGGGATGTACAGCTGGACGGACAGCGGATTACGATCGGATTTTGCACGATGGTTTTTGACCCGGACAAAGGTTTGCTGTTGAACGGGAGGCGCGTCAAGGTACATGGTGTCTGTGAGCATCATGATCTGGGCTGTCTGGGTGCAGCCTTCTCTGTCTGTGCCATGGAGAGAAAGCTGCGGATCCTGCGCGGAATGGGGGTCAACGCCATACGCACGAGCCATAATATGCCCGACCCGCAGCTGATGGATCTGGCGGACTCGATGGGCTTTCTGGTTTTAAGTGAGGCGTTTGACATGTGGGAATCCCCGAAGACACAGTACGATTATGCGCGCTTTTTCAGCGAGTGGGCAGAGCGCGATGTGGCGAGCTGGATCCGCAGGGACAGGAACCACCCAAGCCTGATGCTCTGGTCGATCGGAAATGAGATCGGCGATACCAGGGATGAAAAACGGGGACCGGAGATCACCAGAAGGCTTGCGGGCTGGGTGCGCAGACATGACAGGAGGACACCGGTCACGATCGGATCCAATTATATGTTCTGGGAGAGCGCAAGAAAGTGTTCGGATATCTTGAAGATCGCCGGATATAACTATGGCGAGAAGTATTACAGGGAGCACCACGAGCGCTACCCCGACTGGGTGATCTACGGGAGCGAGACTTCATCGATCGTACAAAGCAGGGGGATCTATCATTTCCCGGCATCGAAGCCCATCCTTGCCGACGAGGACGAACAGTGCTCGTCGCTTGGCAATTCCACGACCAGCTGGGGGGCAGAGAGCATAGAGAAATGCATCGCGGGTGACAGGGATACAGCATTTTCGTTTGGACAGTTTCTCTGGACCGGATTTGATTATATCGGCGAGCCGACGCCGTACCACACCAGGAACTCTTATTTTGGGCAGGTGGATACGGCTGGTTTTCCAAAGGATTCCTACTATATCTATGCCGCGGAGTGGACGGGTGCGGCGGGGGATCCCATGGTGCACCTCTTTCCCTACTGGGATTTTAACGAGGGACAGCTGATCGATGTGCGGGCGTGCACGAACCAGCCCAGCGTGGAGCTGTTTGTCAATGACGTGTCCTGCGGCAGGCAGGCGATCGACCACGCCCACGGCAGCAGGCTGCTTGCAGACTGGCAGGTGCGGTATCATCCGGGGACGATCCGCGCGGTGGCATACGACGACGGGGGCAGGGCAGTGGCATGGGACAGCCATACTTCCTTTGGGGACAGCAGGATGATCCGCCTGACGCCCGACCGGCAATGTCTGCAGGCGGGGAGCGGGGAACTGTGTTTCCTGACGATAGAGACACTGGACGGGAAAGGGAACCCGGTGGAGAACGCGGCAGATTACGTCCGGGTGGACGTGCAGGGGAGCGGACGGCTGGTCGGGACGGATAACGGGGACAGCACGGACTACGATTCCTACCAGTCGTGCTGCCGCAGACTGTTTTCGGGAAAACTGCTTGCAGTGATCGGTGCAGGGGAGGAGGAAGGCGTGATCCTGGTCCGGGTGGACGGAAACGGGCTAAAGCCGGCACTGTTATCGATCCCGGTTGTGTCCCCGCAGATGCAGATGAACCTGCCGGTTCCGGTCAGGAAGATCGAGCTGCGCAGGGTAGGGGAAGGGATCCTGACAAAACAGCAGCCGGAGACCGTGGTGGAAGCTGCGATCTTTCCGGCGGACGCTGACGTGCAGGAGCTGGTCTGGAAGGTGGTGAACGACGGCGGGATCGAGGTGAATCATGCCTGTATTGCGGACGCGCGGGAGCCGGGGGCGGACAGCCGGCTGCGGACGCGGGTGACGGTGCGCGCGCTGGGAGATGGCGCTTTTCGTGTGCGCTGTATGGCGAAAAACGACGAGGGCAGGATCACGCTGATATCCCAGCTGGAAATGGAGGCTGCCGGGCTGGGGTGCTGCTTTCTTGATCCCTACCGTTTCATCAGCGCCGGACTCTGCTCAGATACCATCGGGGAGATCGGGAACGGGAACGAGAAGGGGATCGCCACGGCGCGGGACGGGCGCAGCGGCGTCGTTTATGAAAATATCGATTTCGGCGGCTTTGGCTCCGACGAGATCACCATGCCCGTCTTTGCCCTGTCCGGGGAAGCCTATCCGATCGAGATATGGGTCGGCCACCCTGAGCGGGAGGGAAGCCGGCTGTTGTACACCGTGGTCTACCAGAAGCCGTCGATCTGGAACGCCTATCAGGAGGAGCGGTGGAAACTTCCCGAGCGCATAAAAGGAATCGTGACGCTGGCATTTTGTCTGAACGCGAAAGTCCATATCAAGGGATTTTGTTTTACAAGGCAGCGCAGGGGCTATATGTACCTGACCGCGGCGGAGGCGGACAGGATCTATGGGGACAGCTTTTATGTAGCAGGAAAGCGGGTTCTGGAGATCGGAAACAATGTGACGCTGGAGTACCGGGAGATGGATTTCGGCGAGGCGGGGACTTCGGATATCACGATATGGGGAAATACGCCCCTGCAGACAAACGAGATTCATATCACATTTACGCCTGATACGGAGGATGGCAGCGCGCCGCAGGAGTATATCATCCAGTTTGACGGGGGAAAGGCAGCGCGGGGAGAAGTGGTGAGGCAGGTCTTTCCGGGGATATGTTTTGCCGGAAAGGGAACACTTGCGTTTCTGTTCCTGCCCGGAAGTGATTTTGATCTTGAGGCATTTGAGTTTGGGGAAAAGAGTTGATAAATTGCGGGCACCCGTCAGCTTCTGCTGACGGGTGCCCGCAATCTACTTGATTTATATGGATTCACTGAAACCGGAAATCGATGGTATATTGTAGGATGCCCTGGCTGTATATCCGCTGGCAGCATTTGCGTTCGTGTTCATGTAGTAGTCCACGCGCGATGCATTGCTGGCAATATAGGAGCCATAGTCCTTGAAAAAGTCCTGTACCTTGCTCATATCCGCCTTCTTGAAGGTGTCCTCATCAAGTTTCATCCTGCCCTTTTTGTCCACGCTGAATCCGAACTCCTCGAGCTTTTTCGAGTTGTTCTTTGTCCGCTCCATGATGTATGCGAGATTTGATATCACGCCGGAGTTGGAGCTGGATTCCGCATTGTCGAACATTTTGTTGTAGTTGCTCACGAAGCTCTTTGCCGTGGAAAGGATCTTGTCGACATTGTAGGTCTCGTTGCCGTCCTTGTCCTTGATCTTAGAGAACAGCTCGCTCGACGCGAGAGCCTCGCCGTCAGTCTTGAGCCCGGCTGCACCTGTGGTAGTGGGCTTCTTGGTATCGGTGTCCGTGTCGGTCTTGTTGTCTGTCTTGTTTGTGGAAGAACTTGAACCGCCGCCTGCGAATTTCACGCGGGATGCGATCGTGGAACCGTAGCTCTGGATATTGTCCGACGAAAACAGTTTCTGGACTTTTGAGATGTCAGCTGACTTTAACTTGGTCTCGTCGAGCTGCAGTGTTCCGTCCTGCTTGAGTGTGACACCGATCTCCGATAGATCCTTTGCGTACTTGGAGGTAGCGCTCATCATGTTTGCCACGTATGCGGTCTTGTTCGAGAGCGTAGAACTCTTGGACGCTGTCACGACGTCGTTGTAGCTGTTCACATAGGACTTCATCGCGGATACAACCTTATCCGCTGCGGTGGAGCCGTTCTCCGTATCTTCGTAGGTGCTGTCCTTCTGCAATGCAGAGACAGAGGACTGCAGGTTGCCAAGCCCCGTGGTCAGCTCGGAGTTTGCCTCCTTTGTCTCCTTGGAGACAGTGGGGTACATCTTCTCCCTGAGCAGCTGGTCGATGATGTCTGAGCCGCGGTTCTTTCTCCTGGCTGTCGTGCTGTCAGAGTCTCCTCCTACAGAGCTAAAGTATGAATTGAGCAGTCTTTTGTATGTACCGTTTTTTATTGAAGCTCTTTCGGAGAACAGGCTGTACAGGTTGGTCGAGTTGCTTGAGCCAAACATTGAGTTTGTAGAATTCCAGAAATTCATTGCTTCATCACTCCTTTATTGATAAATCCATTTAATATGTTACTATTATTTTATACCGTTGTGTCTCAAAAATCAATTGCTTTTCGTGGTTTTCCATCCGCTTTGTCCCGCTCATGTTACTGTTCACTCGTCAATAAAAGTAGTGAAAAGCGTCCAATCGATGCAAAACTTCTTTAAATAAATTATCGGTTTAAAAGAGAAAATATTTAGTGTATCACATGCAAATAATGGAATTTTTAGATTTTATTTTGTAGAATTGATAGAAGAAACTTATTATCTTTTTGATAAAAAGATATTGACAGCAGAGAGGGCGTGTGTTATATTCTTATTATCAAATAAACAACAAGTTCAAATAAACAAGTTCAGACAGACGGGGCAGAGCGGCTTTTAAAACAGAGTATGATTCAAAACAGAGCAGATTTTAAAACAAAATAGTTTATAAAGATTTTAATACGGAAAGGAATGTGGTCACTATGAAAAAAGTACTGGTAGTTGTGGATATGCAGAAAGATTTTATCGACGGGGCGTTGGGGACGAAGGAGGCTGTCGCCATCGTCGACAATGTGGCGGAGACAGTCCGGTCCTTTGACGGGGAGGTGATCTTCACAAGAGATACGCACCATGACGATTACCTGGAGACGCAGGAGGGCAGAAACCTTCCGGTCCCGCACTGCATCGAGGGGACGGACGGGTGGCAGCTCGACAAAAAGCTGCAGGTGCTCAGGACGGATGCCATGAAGATCTTTGACAAACCCACTTTTGGTTCCGTCGCGCTTGCGGAGTATCTAAAGGCGGACGGAGAGATCGAGAATGTCACGCTGGTCGGTCTCTGCACGGACATCTGCGTCATCTCCAATGCACTGCTGATCAAGGCGAACATGCCCGAGGTCGAAGTCCGTGTCATAGAAAAGTGCTGCGCGGGCGTCACACCGCAGAGTCATGCAAACGCGCTCGAAGCCATGAAGATGTGCCAGATAGCGATCGTGTAGGACTCCATGATGTGCAGCAATTGCGCTGTCGGCGGGGACTGTGTGGAGGTCGTGACAAAAGCGGTGTTCAGGTTGTGGGATATTTTTGGCGGAACCGTAAACGCTAAGGGGTACAAAGTCATCTTCAAGGATCCCAAGGAGGGCGGGTTCAAGAAGAGCCAGAAGGGAATGTGCCGCGTTTACCGCGATGAGCGCGGGGCGCTGGCTTTCCAGGACGGTTACACAAGCGCGGATATCCTCGGGAGAGAGAACCTGTTGGAAGCCGTGTATCGCGACGGCGTGCTTTTGCGGGAGCAGTCGCTTGCCGAGATCAGAGACCGGCTCAATAACGGGAGTTTTGGAGGCTGAGGTTCCGGCGGAAGAACTTGACATTTTTAACCGGCACATTATAGGATATATACAGGTGGAGAATGAATTTTCTGCATGAGGAGCTGTAGGAAGAGGATCTGCAGGAATAGAATAAAGAAAAGGAATGGAATGTAGGAGATGGAGAACGCATTGAATTTATTTCGGGCAGCGGCTGTGGCACCGCGTGTCCATGTAGGTAACGTCGCAAAAAACCGCCAGGAGATCATCAAGGCATACGACAGCCTGGCGGAGCAGGCGGATCTGATCGTGACACCGGAACTTTCCCTGACAGGGTACACCTGCGCAGACCTGTTCAACAACAGGAACCTGCTCGACAGGGCGCGCAGGGGGCTGTACGACCTGGCCATGTACACAAAGAAATACGGTGAAAACGGGGCAGTGCTCGTCGTCGGCGTTCCGCTGGAAATAGAAGGAGAACTCTTTAACTGTGCGGCGGTGATCCACAATGGCAGGCTGGAGGCAGTCATACCAAAGACCTATCTGCCAAACTATGGCGAATTTTATGAAAAAAGGTGGTTCAGCGCCGGCGAGCGCGACGCGCGGGAGCTGGTGCTTGTATGCGGAATGGAGACGCTGCGCACGACTTTTGGCAACAATGTCATCGTGGAGATCGGCACGGACAAGAAGGTCTGCGTCGGCATCGAGATCTGCGAGGACGCGTGGGCGCCGATCTCACCGGGGCGGCTGCTCGCGCTGAACGGGGCGGAGATCATCGTCAATCTCTCCGCCTCCAACGAGGTGATCGGCAAGGCGCAGTACCGGAAAAATATGCTGGGCGCAGCGTCGGCGGGCTGTATCTGCGGCTATGTGTATGTGTCCGCGGGACAGTATGAGTCCACCTCGGACCTGGTATTCAGCGGGCACGCACTGATGTACGAAAACGGGAAACTTCTCGGGGAGGGAAAGCCTTTCAGCGATACGGTACTCGTGAAGGATTTTAACCTCACAAAGATCCGGCACGACAGGATCGCGAACAAGACGTACTCCGAGTGCAAAAATAATTTCCCGGCGCGGTGCTATCACAGACTGGCGTGTCAAAAGCCCCTTATGGAGAAGCGGGAACTTCTGGCAAAACTGTCCATCACGCCGTTTGTGCCGTCCTCAAACCGCAGGGAGCGCTGCCTTGATATCTTTCAAATGCAGGTCACTGCACTTGCAAGGCGCATCGAGGCGACAAAGAGCAGATGTGTCGTGGTCGGTGTGTCGGGCGGGCTCGACTCGACGCTCGCGCTGCTGGTGTGCGCGCAGGCAGTCAGGGATCTGGGACTTTCCCCGGACACCGTGACCGGGATCACGATGCCGGGATTTGGCACCACGGACCGCACGAAAAATAATTCGGTCGCGCTGATGGAATATCTGGGCTGCACGGTCAGGGAGATCAGTATCGCTGACTCGGTGCGGCAGCATTTTCGTGATATCGGGCAGGACGATCATGTGCACGATGTCACGTATGAAAACTGCCAGGCGAGGGAGCGCACGCAGATCCTGATGGACGTGGCGAACAAGGAGGGTGGCTTTGTCGTCGGCACGGGCGACTTGTCGGAGCTTGCCCTCGGGTGGTGCACGTACAACGGCGACCATATGAGCATGTACGCCGTCAACACGAGCATTCCCAAGACACTGGTGCGCATGCTGGTCGACGAGGTCGGCCACTACATGGACGAGAACGGGTTTGCGGGGATGAGCAAAGTGATCGAGGACATCATCGACACGCCGGTGAGCCCGGAGCTGCTCCCGCCGAACGAGGACGGAACCATCGCCCAGAAGACGGAGGAGACCGTCGGTTCCTATATCCTGCACGACTTTTTCCTGTACTACACATTGCGATATGGAATGTCGCCGGCTGAGATCTTTTGCCTGTGCCGGGAGGCGGTCCGCCGGAGCAGTGAGTACAAGTTCAGCGACGAGGAGATCTCCAAGTGGCAGAAAGTATTTTACAACCGGTTTTTCAGGCAGCAGTTCAAGCGCAACTGTATGCCGGACGGCGTCAAGGTGGGTTCCGTGTCCGTGAGCCCGCGCGGGGATCTGCGGCTGCCTGCGGAGGTTGAGCCGGAGGAGTTTACGGAATCATAGGTTCATACCGGTACAAACAGGGCAGTCTCAGGGCTGCCTATTTGTATAGAGCGTGTATGGAAAATACTTTCCGCAGGATGTTCTGGTGGAAAAATTGTAAAGTGTATGGTAGTATAAGTTAAAAAGAATCCATACAATGGAGCCGGTCATGGAACGACGAAAACAATCACTTTAAAGCAGCTGTGAAGGAAGATAAGCGGCGTATGCGGATTTTATTTTGGAACACTCATAGAAACACCGATATCAATAAATATATAGTGAGTCTGATTCGGGATTATGATATAGATGTGCTCGCTATGGCTGAATATTGTGCGGACAATGAAGAATTGAAGATGCTGCTTGAACAAAATCATCAAAGGTTTGTTCCATGTTACACAGAAGGGTGCAGCAGGATTGATGTGTGGAGCAGGTATGCCAGGATAGAGCCGGGATGTCAAAATACATATCATTCAATTCAGATCATTAAGGATAGGTATATTCTGTGCTGTGTGCATTTGATGTCGGATATGCATGGAGACAGGAGTGATGAGAGATTTGAAAAAATACAGGAAATCATGTATGATATCAAACAGATGGAACGGAGTATTGATTCACATGATACGATCATCATAGGTGATTTTAACGAGATGCCATATGATAAAGGCTGTTTAAATGCAAATGGATTTCACGGTTTGCCGGTATTGGGTATGATGGATCCGCCCACAAGGAGAGTTTCCGGAACAGAGTATAGAAAATTTTATAATCCAATGTGGAACTTTATGGGAGATTTTTCATATCCGCCGGGGACGTATTATTTAAATCAGTCAAAATTGTATTCACCAATGTGGTATATGCCGGATCAAGTGATTGTGAGTAAAGATATTTTACCCCTGTTTAAGAAGGAAAGTCTGAGAATCATAACATCTTGCAGTTACTCAGATCTAATGGATGGAAATCAACATCCAAATCCAAATATAAGTGATCATTTTCCGATACTGTGTGAGATTGCAGATAATTGAGTTGAAGTTGGAGGGATAGAATGGATAAGGAAAAGTTTTCTTTTGAATTGTTGGATAAGTACACGCCGGACGTTGTCATCAAAAAATCATTAGAGCAGATCGAACAGGCAACAGAGGGGCATGTGATGGGAAATATAGCACGCTATGATGGTCCGGTTTTTTCTTATACAAAGAAGAATGGGCTGGCTGCTTTGGTGACTTTACAGACCTCTCCAGATACGTTAGCTGTAGATATACAGCAGGATTTGGGAGAGCAGGGGGCGGAACAAAACAAGTTTGAAGTTTTTCTGACAGTAAAAGGGCTAGAACATTATAAATACAGAATGATGTTTGTAAAATACAGCACAATTTCCTACCCTGTGACAGTCGTGATGAATGAAGATCTGGCAATTGCGTACAGCGGAAAGAGAAAGGATATATTTACCATAACATCCATGAAAAAGTTGGAGGAGTTGATGGATAACATCCTGAACTCTGACACAATGATCTTGCTGATTCAGAATCTGATAAACGAATCATTGAGGCAGACAGTTGCATTAATATGAATTTGTTTCCCATTCGAATTGTCCGCAAACAAGAGTGGTAGTGAGGAGATAAAATGAGTCAGACAAAAGAAGATCAGACAATGAAGAACCAGGATTTTTTGGAGTCATACGATATCAGCCGGTACGACCGTCCGTCCATCGCGGCGGACATCGCCGTGTTCTCCATCGGCAGCAGGAAGATTGAGGGCTCTGATTACCGCAAGCTTCCGGTCAAAACGCTGCGCCTTCTGCTGATCAGGCGCGCCGAGCAGCCGTTTCAGGGGGAGTGGGCGCTTCCGGGCGGCTTTATGCAGAAGGGGGAGACGATACAGGAGACCGCAAGGCGTGAGTTGACGGAGGAGACAGGGACCGACAAGGCGTATCTGGAATTGTGCGATGTGTTCAGCGACAGCGGGCGCGACCCCAGAGGATGGATCGTGTCACAGGCTTTTGTCGCGGTGCTGAATGAGGACGATCTTGCGAACGGGCATCTCGAGGCGAGCGGTGATGCCGGCGAGGCGGCATGGTTTGACATCACTGTGCAAAAGACAGCGGACAGGAAGCAGGAGCGGGACAATGTTGTGACCTGCGACCGCTCGTATGCGCTGCAGCTGCGCAAAAGCGGCGTGCAGGACGAAAATGCGGCTGTCAGCCTCTGCGCAGTGATCGGGGAACATATTGAATACCGCGACTATCATGAGATCGTTACTTATGATATTGTGGATTCACAGGGGATCGCGTTTGACCATGCAAAGATCATCACAAGCGTCTTTCACCGGCTCCGGCGCATGCTCGAGAGCGATATACGGATCGCCTTTGACTTTATGCCGGAGTATTTCACACTGACAGATCTGCAGGAGGCGGTGGAACTGATATCCGGTCAGGAACTGATCAAACCGAATTTCCGGCGCAAGATCGCAGCGTATGTGCTCGAGACGGACAGGCTGACACAGAACGGAGGGCACAGACCTGCCAAGGCGTTTGTCAGGAATCTTGAACGTTTTTACCAGTAAGGAACTGTTACCAGTGAAAGAGGAGCAAAGATTTATATGGTTGTGGAGATTGAACAGATCGATCGCGATTTTTCGGTGTGTAAGGTGGCAGATTATTCCTATGCAGACCTGAATACAGCGTTTTGTTTTGTGGGAAAGACCGATGAAGAAAAATCCCTGGTATGTCTTACAGGCGATGTCCCGCCCAATGCGACAGACCGTGAGGACGGCTGGAAAGCCTTTCGCATCCGGGGGATCCTGGATTTCTCATTGATCGGTATACTGTCCGGGATTTCGGGGATCCTGGCGGAAAATGCGATTGGGATCTTTGTTGTTTCGACCTACAATACGGACTATGTGTTCACGAAAAAGGAGGACTATCAAAGAGCGATAGAAGTTCTTGGCAGTGCCGGATATAAGATTGTAGTGTGAGAAGAACTTCTAATCACTCGCAGCAAAGGCTGCTTCGTGAAGAAGTAGGGGGGCGAGCGAGACAGTTCGCCTCTTTTTTTTGTGCACACGGGCATCCCGGGGAAGGATGTCAGCAAAAGCTGACGGGTGCCCGGCGCGTGAAAGAAAAAGAATTGCGATAAATATTTATCGAAAAACGATAAAAAGTTGTTGTATTTCGATGCGAGTGGTGCTAGTATGGAGATACGGAATTTTCTGGAAGACATTTTTCCGGAATATTTTGGAGAATAAGAAGGAATGAAAAGGATGAAGAGATGATGAAGAAGGAAACGGTTATCATTTTTACAAAAAATCTGCTGGACTTTATGTACTTTGCGGGCATTGTCGTTACAGTGCTGCTGCCCTTTCCGGGGCTGGTGCAGAAGGTGGCGGCGCTATTGGATTTTCACGATTTTGAGGGGCGCTACACGGAGATCATCGTGATCTATTTTGTGCTCGGGATCCTGGCTGTCCTGATACTCGGCGAACTGCGCAAGATGTTTCGTACAGTCCTGCAGGATGACTGTTTTGTGAAGGAGAATGTGGTCAGCCTGCAGCGGATGGGAACCTACAGTTTCATGATCGCGGTGATCTGTCTGTTGCGGACAGTGCTCTATCTGACGATCGCCATGCTGGTACTGGTGCTGGTCTTTATCATAGCGGGACTGTTCAGCAAAGTGCTCGCCTTCGTGTTCGACAGGGCGGTGGAGTACAAGCTGGAAAATGACCTGACGATCTAGTGCTCCATCCAGACAGAAATTAGAGTTGTGGACTGCATGGTTCGTGCCAGTGCTAGAGCGTGTATGAAAAATCATTCCCGCCATCTATACGCCCCAGTTTGCGTGATATTTGCACCGCATTCAGTCGACGTAGCCCGCTACGCCTCCTTCATTTGGCACAAATCTCCCACAAACTGTGTCGCACATCTGACGGAAAGCATTTTTCAAACACGCTCTAGGCAAAATTTCGACGGCGATGCGGTGGCATCGTCTAGAAATTTTAACAACGCAATGGTGCGAAACAGGCGGTTCACGATGCTAATTTCTGACCGGATGGAGTACTAGGCTCACCGAAAACTTTTTGATTCAGAAAGGCAGTGTAACAATGGCGATAATAATCAATCTTGACGTGATG
>CAJUES010000072.1 GCA_910585765.1 uncultured Lachnospiraceae bacterium
GCAGAGGTGGTGCTCAGGGGTGAAAACCGTTCCGTTTCTTTTGAGAGCCGGAATCTGGCGGCAAACCTTGCACAGTGCGGACAGGTGGCTCTGATCGCGGCAACGCTGGGACTCGGGGCGGACAAGCTCCTTCAGAAATACGAGATACTGAACATGACAAAGGCGACGATCACACAGGCTTGCGGTGCGGCGTGTATCGAGGCGTACTGCAATATCCTCCAGGAACAGATCTGTGAGGAGGCGTCAGCCAAAGAGCGGCAACTGTATCTGAGACCGCGGTTCAGCCCGGGATATGGGGATCTGCCGCTGAACTGTCAGAAGACGATCTTTGAGGAACTGGAGTGTACCAGGCGCATAGGACTCACGCTCACGGACAGCCTGCTGATGTACCCTACGAAGAGCGTGAGTGCACTGATCGGACTGACCGCAAATCCGCAGAGCTGCCATATCGGTAAGTGCAGGGACTGTGAGAACACGGCGTGTGCGTTTCGGGAAGTATGATGTCAGGACATAGAAAGTATAACAGCTGATGATTGTGAGGGAATGAACAGGATGGATTTTAGAGAATTACTGGGAAAAAAAATATTGTTTTTCGACGGCGGCATGGGGACTTTGCTGCAGGAGCGCGGGCTTCAGACGGGGGAGGTTCCCGAGACCTGGAATATCCTGCATCCGGATGTCATCCGGCAGATCCACAGGGAATATCTGTCGGCAGGCTGCAACATGGTCTCGGCAAACACGTTCGGCGTGAATGCATTTAAGTGCAAAGCTCTTGACTACACGGTGGACGAGCTGGTGTCCGCCGGCGTCAGACTCACCAAAGAAGCCATAGCGGAAGTGCGCGGTGAGCAGGATCAGCCGATGTATTCTGCACTCGATATCGGCTCGATCGGAAAACTGCTCAAGCCCCTCGGAGAAATCTCTTTTGATGAGGCATACCATGCCTTTAAGGAGATCGTCACAGCCGGAGACAGGGCGGGCGCAGATCTGATACTGATCGAGACGGTGAGCGATTCCTATGAGATCAAGGCGGCAGTCCTCGCCGCGAAGGAGAACAGCAGTCTGCCAGTCGTCGTCACGATGATCTTTGACGAGAACGGAAAACTGCTGACAGGAGGAGACGTCGCGAGCGTGACTGCCATGCTCGAAGGTCTGGGTGTCGATGCGATCGGCTTGAACTGCGGGTTGGGACCTGAACAGATGAAGCGTCTGCTGCCGCAGCTGACAGCATGCTGTTCACTGCCGATCGTGATCAATCCAAACGCCGGGCTTCCGGTCGTTGTCAATGGAAAGACCGTGTTCAACGTGGCTCCGGACGAGTTTGCGCAGAGTGTAAAGACGCTGGTGGAGATGGGGGCAAGTGCAGTCGGCGGCTGTTGCGGAACGACGCCGGCACATATCAAACGCGTCGTGGAGCTCTGCGGGGAGATGGAGATCCAGCCTGTCACTGACAAAGAGCTGACAGTAGTGTCCTCTTACAATCACGCTGTCTACTTTACCCGTAAGCCGCTGATCATCGGCGAGCGCATCAATCCGACTGGCAAGTCAAAATTCAAGCAGGCGCTCAGGGATCATGACATGGAGTATATCTACAAGGAAGGGCTGGCGCAGGAGGAGAACGGTGCCCATATCCTTGATGTCAATGTAGGGCTGCCCGAGATCGACGAGCCACAGCTCATGGAGGAAGCCGTCACCGGCATACAGGCGGTCATCGATCTGCCGCTGCAGATCGATACTTCCGACACGGCGGCGATGGAGCGTGGACTGCGGTACTACAACGGAAAACCGATGCTCAATTCCGTCAACGGCAAGAAGGAATCCATGGAGAGCGTGTTCCCGATCGCAAAGAAATACGGCGCTTTGCTGGTCTGTCTGTGTCTTGACGAGAGTGGGATCCCAGAGACTGTCGAGGGGCGCCTGCGCGTGGCAGAAAAGATCGTGCAGACTGCCGCCGCGTACGGCATTCCGAAGAAAAATCTTGTGATGGATGCGCTCGTGCTCACGATCAGCACAGGCAGGGACAATGCCAATATCACCCTGGAAACCCTGCGCAGGATCCGGTATGAGATGGGGCTGCACACGGTGCTTGGCGTGTCCAACATCTCCTTCGGGCTTCCGGAGAGGAGCCGCATCAACACGGCGTTCTTCACGATGGCGATGAACAACGGACTGAGCGCCGGGATCGTCAACCCGTCCAGCGAGCCGATGATGGCTGCCTACTACAGCTTTAACGCGCTGATCGGCGAGGACGACCAGTGCATGGAATACATCGCAAAAGCCGCGTCGCAGCCGACAGATAAGCCAGCGGCGGCAGCGGCGCCCGGCGGGAGCGGGCTGACGCTTGACGAGGCGATCGTAAAAGGTCTGGCGGAGAGCGCTCACGAGGCGACTGTCCGGCTGCTCGAACAGAATATGGACTCGCTGACCATCATCAACGAGAAGCTGATCCCTGCGCTGGATGTGGTCGGAAAAGGTTTTGAGGAGAAGCGGATGTTCCTGCCGCAGCTTCTGATGAGCGCGGATGCGGCAAAGGCATCTTTTGAGGCGATCAAGGCGGTCCTGTCAAAACAGGGAAAGTGCAGTGACAGCAAAGGAAAGATCGTGATCGCCACGGTGAAGGGTGACATTCACGATATTGGGAAGAATATTGTCAAAACGCTGCTGGAAAACTACGGGTTTGACATGATCGACCTCGGAAAGGACGTCGATCCGCAGCGGATCCTGCAGACAGTACAGGAGCAGAACGTGAGATTGGTGGGGCTCAGTGCACTCATGACGACAACTGTCGTGAACATGGAAGCAACCATCAGGCTCCTGCGGGAGCAAGGCGCAGACTGCAAGATCATGGTGGGCGGCGCGGTGCTCACACAGGAGTACGCGGACATGATTGGCGCGGACTTCTATTCCAAGGACGCGATGGGATCTGTGCGCTATGCCAATGAACTGTATGAAAAAGGGGAACTGTAAATGTCGGAGGGGGAGTATAAGATGATAAAAGTAAAAATGCCATTTGAACACGTGCAGCTAAACTGCACAGAGCCATGCAAGGTGCGCAAAGGTACACCCAGACTGGCAAACTATGGTCTGATCCAGAACTCGGCAACAGTGGAGATCTCACCGGCGGGCAGCAAAAAGGCAATGGAGTATGTCAAGGCTGCCAAGATAAAGGAACAGGAAATGCTCAATGATGACGGTTGGAACTGTGAATCCAAGAGATCTTTTGAAGATCTGATGGATGCTGCCCTGAATGGCGGGGAGCTGAGCAGCGAGGAACAGGAGCGCCTGAACACAGAGCTGCCCAAAAGGATCATGACGCAGTACAATAATATGCAGAACCTGCGTCTGGCGGACGATGACGAGCGGATCCTGGAGGAACTAAAAAAACACTTCCTGATGAAGCAGCAGGCATTGAAGGATATGCGGCAGGCGGCGGTCGATGAGGCGCAGCAGGCGGAAGCCGCACAGCAGGAGGCGGAGACTGCGCAGGATGCGGACGAGGTGGCAAACAAGGCTGCCGAGGCGGATATGATCGCAAAAAGTCTGGAAGGGCTGGATCAGGAGACTGCTGCGGAAGCGCCGGCGTACGAGGAAGCTTCTGGCGGGAGCATGTCCGGGACGGCAGGAGACACTGCGGTTTCCGGGGAGGAGAAGGCTGCGGATCATCAACGGGTATTGAATTATGACACAAACAATCAGGACAACATTGATGAGATCGAAGACCGGCAGTTCACGGAGGCACAGCAGGAAAAAGCGTACAGCAAGATGCTCGACGAGAGTTATGAGAGAACCATGCAGGTTTTTGAGAACAAGGAATCAGACCTCAAAGAGCGCGCGGAGGCGTATCGTATCTTCATGGACGAATCCAGAGAGCTTGCCGAAAACAGGGAGATCGCCAGACACCTGAAGATTTACGATTATGAATCTGCCGTTGATCTGCGGCTGAAAGCGCTGTCAAGCTATGGAAAGAAACATACCGCGGCGCAGAGCCAAAAGGATGGCGTGCAGGATACAGGACGGGATTTTGTACAGGACGCGGCGGCGGATAAACTGAAAACTGCCAGGAAGCGCCCAGAGAGAAATGAGGACTCGGAGACAAGGACTGTCACGGATGACAGGGAGCAGGGAAAACAGGTAAATGGGCAGATTTTTGAATAAAGGAAATGAAAAGTTTGAGCGGTTTTCCAGATCAAGATATTATGTGGACAAAACGGAGCTGATCAATAGGCTTCTTGAAAGAGATGAGACAGAAAAGTTTATCTGCAACAGCCGTGCGCGCCGTTTCGGTAAATCCGTGACCGCCAATATGCTCGTCGCGTATTTCAGCAAGGGAGCTGCGTCGGAAGCGCTTTTCAAACCGTTGAAGTGTGTGAAGGATCGGCTGTTCATGGAGAACATGAACCACTATGATACGATCTTTGCAGATATCCAGGCAGTTTTTGTGGAGGCACGGAGGTCAAAGGAAGACCCGAACGAGTATCTTGACAAGTGTTTTGTCGGGGAATTGAAAGCCGCATATCCGGAGATCGTTTCCGACAGGGATGTTCTGGAGAAGGCATTGGGCAAAATCTATCAGGCAACCGGAAGTCAGTTTGTCATCATCTTTGATGAGTGGGATTATCCGATCCGGGAGCTTGAACCACAGCATACAGAGCGGACGGATTACGTTGAATTTCTCCGGGGACTCTTCAAGAGCAGTGACGCCAGTGAATACATACGTCTTGCGTACCTCACGGGGATCATGCCGATCGTCCGCACGAAGGGACAGTCCGCCGTGAATAATTTTATAGAGTATACGATGACAAATCCGGGGGATCTGGCACAGAGCATCGGCTTTGTGGAGGCGGAAGTCCGGGCGCTCTGCGAGAGGTTCAGTGTTGATTTTGAGCAGATGAAGGAGTGGTATAACGGTTATGACCTCAATAACACTGCAATATACAATCCGTTATCTGTCGTGCGGGCGATCTCGGGAAGACGATTTCAGCAGTACTGGACAGTCACGGGGACTTACGGAGATATCGACGATCTGATCAATGAAAACTATGACGGGCTGCGCGAGGATATCATCAGGATGCTTTCGGGAAACAGGGTCACGATCAATATATCTGACGGCAGAAATGATCTGCAGACATTCCAGAGCAAAAATGAGGTACTCACCGCACTGATCCATCTGGGGTATTTTGCGTACGATGCGGACACCCGAGAGATCTATGTGCCAAACAAAGAAATCCAAGAGGTATTCTATCAATACATGGAAAATAACAGAGATGACAATCTGTCCAGATTCATGAACCTCTCGGAAAAAGTGTTCAATGCTGTCATTGAGGAGGACGGAGAGTGCACCGCGAGGCTGATCCAGAGTATACACAATGATTTCATTTCCGCGCTGGAATACAACAATGAAAACTCCCTCGCCTGCACGATCATGATCGCGTTGATCGCAGCATTTACGCACTACCATAAACCTGTCCGTGAGTTTCCCTGCGGGAAGGGATTTGCGGATATCGTATATCTGCCATTGTCGGATCACCTTGGCAATCCGGTGATCGTTGTCGAGCTAAAGTGGGATCGATCAGCGAAAGCTGCTATTTCGCAGATCAAGGAGAAGCAGTACCCGGAATCTCTGGAGCAATACTGGGGCGAGGTGCTGCTGGTCGGAATCAATTATGACAAAAAGACGAAGAAGCACCTATGTGTGATCGAGCGTCACATCAAGAATGGGCACGCATAAAGACGGACAGGAGGACGAAAAATCCTCCTGTCCGTCTTTATGTGCGGGGTGCGGGCAGGGGAAAAGCGGTGCAGATGGATATTGACAATATTTTACATGTATAGTATACTCGACTGTGTTAAGTGTATTAATACAGTTAGAGGAGGGAGCCAATGATCCTGATAGATCATAAGGACAGACGTCCGATTTATGAACAGATCATCGAGCGGTTTCAGCAGATGATATTGTGCGGTGCATTGCAGCCGGGGGCGTCCATGCCTTCTGTCAGAAGTCTTGCGATGGAATTGTCATTAAATCCAAATACCATACAGCGCGCCTACCAGGAACTCGAACGCACAGGGTATATCTATACCATAAAGGGAAAGGGCAGCTTTGTGAGTGAGACGGCGACGGCAGCTGCCAACAAGCGACGGCAGCTGCGGAGAGAACTGCAGGCATTTACCGACAAAGCGCTGCTTGCAGGTATATCGGCACAGGAATTGCAGGGGATGCTTGCTGAATGTATACAGAGCAGCAGTGTGTCAACGAACAAAATGGGGGATGAAAAGTATGATAACAGCGACCAATGTTAAGAAACATTTCGGTGAAATTGCAGCGGTGGATGATGTCACGGTGACGATCAGAAATGGCGAGGTCTTTGGGCTGGTCGGTACGAACGGTGCCGGCAAGAGCACTTTTCTGCGCATGCTGAGCGGTGTGCTCCGGCCGGACAGCGGAACGGTTCTCGTGGACGAAAAGCCGGTCTATGAAAACCCGGCAGTCAAGGCAGATATTTTCTATATATCGGATGACCAGTATTTCCTTCCCAATGCCTCGCCGAGGGACATGGCAAAATTTTACAGTGACTACTATGTGTCCTTTGACATGGTGCGGTTTGAGGATATGCTCGCGGGGTTCCGGCTAAAGCCAAACAGGAAGATCAGCACATTTTCGAAAGGGATGAAAAAGCAGCTCTCCGTGCTCCTGGGCGTCTGCGCCAACACGAAGTATCTGTTCTGTGATGAGACTTTTGACGGACTCGATCCCGTCATGCGCCAGGCGGTGAAGAGTATCTTTGCGGGGGAGCTTGCCGAGAGATCCTTCACACCTGTGATCGCATCCCACAACCTGCGGGAGCTTGAGGATATCTGTGACTGCGTGGGGATCTTGCACCAGGGCGGTGTGCTGCTGCAGAAGGATCTGGAGGAAATGAAGCTGAATATCCACAACATACAGTGCGTGTTCCAAAATGCGCAGGATGAGCAGGCAGCGCTGGGGCTCTTGGAGATCGTCAAGTCAGAGCGGAGAGGGACCTTGAACATCGTCACTGTCCGCGGCTCGGAAAGGGAGATCATGGATCGGATCAACTCTTTTGATCCTGTATTTGCGGAGATTCTGCCGCTCACCCTCGAGGAGATCTTTATCAGTGAAACGGAGGTTGTAGGATATGACATCAAGAAACTTATTTTTTAAACTGGTCAGACAGGATTTCAGGAAGAGGATATGGTGTCCGGTACTGATATTCATCACGTACTTTCTGGGGCTGGAGGTGCGCCTGCTCATGGAGACAGAGAAATTTCTGGTGGACGGCGGCGAATGCATTTATGGTGGCGTTTCCTGTGACATTGTTGTCTATGTGAGCCATCTCTTCTTTGGCAGAGAGGCGTGGATGATCGCTGTCGTTACTTGCGGTGTCGCGTTTCTGTGCGGGATCAGCGGATATGCCTATCTGCACTCCAGGACACAGCTTGACACGTATCACAGCCTGCCAGTCAGCAGGACACAGCTTTTCTGGTCAAGATATGTGTCCGGAATAATGCAGTTTTTCTTTCCTTTTTTGATCCATGTGCTGATCTGTGCAGGAATTGCTGCAAACAGGGGGGCATTTGCCGCAGAGACCGTTCCTGCCATAATGTCCTATATCACGCTGCAGCTGGTGATGTTTGTGCTGGCATACGGTGCGACGGTGCTGGCAGTGGTCTTGACGGGGAATATCATTGTCAGCATATTGGGTACATTTGTATTATTTTCATATAGCGCAGTTGTTTCCGCGCTGATCCATCTGTTGTTCGACCGCTTCTTTCAGACGTACATCAATTACAGCGGCTGGTATGATGTCTGTCTCTCGGAAAAGCTTGGGTGTTTTTCGCCGCTCTCGATGCTGTTAAAGCTGTTTGACAGGCCATACAATACAACGATGGAGGCAGCGCAGCAGTTTTATACATACGATTTCTCCTACATGGGAATCATGTTCGCGGCAGCAGCCATGTACAGTCTGACTGCGTATGTCCTTTATCTGAAAAGGGCGTCGGAGGCGGCGGGCAGATCGATCGCTTTCTGTGCACTGGAGCCTGTGATCAAGACGATGATCGTCATACCTGTTTCCTTTTTTGCCGCAATCTTTCTCAGCGAGATCTCGCAGGAGACCGCCTCAGATAAATGGTTTTTGTTTGGTCTGTTTTTCAGCTTTGTGACATTCTGCATCATAATGGAAATCATTTTCCGGCTGGACATTCGCGGCGCATTCATGCACAAAAAGCAGTTTTTGTTCAATGCGGTGTGCACGGCATTGCTCTTTGTCGTGCTGAGATATGATGTGACAGGTTATGACACATATGTTCCTGCTGATGCCCAGCTGCAGAGCTGTGCGATATCGATCCGCCATCTGATGCCGCTGTCCCAGCATGTCAGGGTAAGCCCGTTTGGAACTCATTATCTGAATGCGGATGACTATCGCATGGCAAACATGGAGATGCAGGATAATCAAAGCGTCATGGAGCTTGCCAGGAAAGCGGCGCAGGAGCAGCTCACCTACCGCTATTTTGATTATTACGAGGGGATCGAGGAAGTTCCGGAATATATCGAGACGATGAACAGGCAGCAATATTATGAGCCGATTTCCTTTGCGTATAAACTCCGGAACGGGGAGGTCGTCAACCGCGAATACTATATTGACATTGCCGATGCGGATACGGTCAGGCTCCTATCGGATATATTTGCGGATTCCAATTATAAGATCGGTGCCACACCGCTGTTCAATGACAGCTGGCGCATTGCGTTTGATACTGTGCGGTGTAAGAGCGGCTTCAAGAGAGCGGATATCACACTGACGCCAGAGATGCAGGCGGAGCTGGTCGGGACATATCAGAAGGAATACATGGATCTCACGCTGGACACTGTTATGCATGTGATTCCGGTCGGCACGATAGACTTTGCGACGGGAAATGAATTTGGCCGCACCAGTTACAGCGGAGAAATGATGGTATATCCACAGTTTGCCGAAACGATCGCACTGCTGAGGGCGTACGGGTTTGATATGGAAGAAAAACTGATGGCGGACGATGTGGAGATGATCAGCGTACAGAGACAATACGACCATCTGCAGTACAAGGACAGCAGTACTTCCTACATGCTCTCGACGGAGGAGGCCGAGTACACGGACAAGGAACAGATCCAGCAGATCCTGGACAGCATTGTCAGCGACGGGTTTTCGTGGGAGCTCGGCAGCTTTGCTACATACTTTGACAGACAGTATTTTGTCACTGTCCGGTATGGCGTGAAGGAGGCGATCTTTTCCGATTATGTCTTTATCAAAGGGCAAATACCTGATTTTGTAAAAATATCTGAAAAAAATAATTAACAAATAGCATCTCTTGTGATAAAATGTTTATATATAATTTTGTCAATAAAATTTTATATAAATGTGTAATCAGGAGGAGAACAGAATGGCAGAAAAGAAGTGTGTAGCTTATGTATCTACCTATACGATGGGCGATAAGCATGGCATTAAGATCTATGATGTTGATTTGGAGCACGGACGTTTTAGTGAGAAGGGATCCGTGCATATCACCAATTCCTCATATGTCACGATCTCGCACAACAGGAAGTATCTCTACGCGATCACGGACACAGGGGTTTCAAGCTACCGGATCTTGCCGGACGGAAATCTGGAGTTTGTGAATACAGCTTCCACAAACAGTATGAGAGGCTGTTATCTCTCGACAGACTATGAGGACAAGTTCCTGTTCTGTGCAGGTTACCACGATGGAAAGATCACGGTGCTCCATCTGGATTCCAGCACGGGGGCAGTGGATGCCATCACGGACGAAGTGTTTCACAAGGGGCTCGGAAGTATCGCCGAGAGAAGCTACCGTCCGCATATCAGCTGTGTCAAGATGACGCGGGATAACAAGTACCTGTGCGCGGCAGATCTCGGTATCGACTATGTAAATATCTATCGCCTTGATCACGATCGGGGAATCCTGAGGCAGGTGGACATTATCAGATGTGACATTGATTCCGCGCCAAGGCATCTCAAGTTTACGGAGGATGGACGGTTCCTGTACATCGTCAGTGAGATGAAAAACTGCATCGATGTGTACAAATACTATGAGGAGGACAATGTTCCGTACTTCGATCCGGTGCAGACGATACCGACCTCAGACAAATTCGAAGTGAAAGGCGTGGCGGCAAGCGCCCTCAACATCTCGGATGACGGCAGATATATTCTGACGTCGACTGCGGGGGATAACTGTGTCTCTCTGTTCCAGATCAACCAGGAGACGGGTGAGCTGACACGGCTGTTTTATCTGCCTGTGAGCGGTGAGTATCCCAAGGATGCGGCGCTGTTCCCGAATAACAAATATCTGGTGAGCCTCAATCACGAGTCCAACACGATGACATTCTTCCGGGTGGATTACGAGAATAATTATATGGTGATGAACGGCAAGGAGCTTGAGATCAACCAGGCAAACTGCGTTATCTTCCATGAACTTTCATGATCTATGGATCACGGCGCGCGAGTGCACGTGTACAAATAAAAAGTGGCGGTCGCCACTTTTTATTTGCCGTAAAATGTCTTGATCCTGTCGACGCGGGCGGTCATATTCTGGAGGAGCATATCGAGCACGGTGATCGCCGTCATGGATTCCACCACGACAACGGCTCTCGGAACGATGATGGGATCATGGCGGCCCTTGATCTGTATGGTAATGTTTCCGCCGTTCTTGTCCACAGTGTCCTGTTCCCGGAAGATGGAAGGTGTGGGCTTAAAGTGTGCCCGCAGTACGATCTCGGAGCCGTCACTGATGCCGCCAAGGATGCCGCCTGCATGGTTTGTGGTCTTTGTCACCTTATTGTCGTCCATTCGGAAGCTGTCGTTGTTGGAGGAGCCATTTGCGGAGGCTGCCCGCACACCGTCTCCGATCTCAAACGCCTTGACTGCACCGATGGACATGATCGCCTTTGCCAGATTTGCATCGAGCTTTTCGAATACGGGTTCTCCGATTCCGGCGGGCAGGGCAGAAACCCGACAGGCGACGATCCCGCCGGCGGAGTCGAGGTTTTCCATACATTGTTTCAGATAGGCTTCCGCTTTGAGAGAGGTTTCTCTGTCAGGCATGCCGGTCGGATTGCTCCTCGATTCCTCGATATCCATATTTTTCAATGGACGTTCGGGATCCGGTATCTCGATGCCGCCGATAGCCTGTGTGTAGGCTGTGACCGTGATGCCAAGTTCTGAGAGGAGCCTCGATGCGATGGCGCCCGCCGCGACGCGTCCGATCGTCTCGCGCCCGGAGGAACGCCCGCCGCCGCGGTAATCCCTGAAGCCGTATTTCTGGTCAAATGTGTAATCCGCATGACCGGGGCGGTAGTAGGAGGCGATATCGCTGTAGTCAGACGATCTCTGAGAGGTGTTGCGCACGAGCATGGATATGGGGGTGCCTGTCGTGCGTCCCTCAAAAATGCCGGACAGGATCTCCACACTGTCGGATTCCTTTCGCTGTGTTGTATAACGTGAGGAGCCGGGCTTTCTCCTGTCGAGAAATGCCTGTATATGTGTTTCGCTCAATTCGAGACCGGCAGGACAGCCATCGACGACGACACCGATGCCAGCGCCGTGCGACTCGCCCCAGGTAGTGATTTTGAATATAGTTCCGAATGTTGAACCTGTCATGTCTTTCTTGTTTCCTTTCTGAGTCCTTTTTGTTTTTATACTGATGTTCTTATTTATACTGATGCCTAAAAATTACACCCGCAATACTCAAAATTATATCATATACAGTTGACGCGTGAACAGCAACCCTTACTTTTTATAAAATTTTTATAATTAATGGTTGCATTTCGGAAGGATAACAGATAGAATTATAAGTGTAACAGATGTTTTGATCAGAATGCAGTGTGCTCCGCCTTAGATTACAGGTGTGATCAAATAACTGATCCGAACAAATGTTATGCTCAAATGCATAGGGTGATGTGTAGTGTGCATATTGTATGGGAACTGTGTGGTTCGTTTTCGGCAGTTCCTTACTTGAAGGACGATCGCAGAGAAAGACAAATTGAGGATGAGGCATAATGAAAAGAACATGGAAGGACAACCTTACAGCAAAAATGCGGCAGCAGATCAAAAACCATAGGCAGCTGAAACTGCCGATCACGGCAGGCATGGTACTGATCACTCTTTTTTATAACATATGTTTTTATTTTGTGTGCAATACCAAGCGTTTAGCCAGTGTTTTGGTTATCTTGATCTTTTTTATTGTCAGCAGCAGTTTTTCCTTTCTGACAGAAGCAGATCAGATGGAGCTGGTGTATGAATCCGAGTGGGCTGAGATCCAGGAGAGCTATGAGTATGTCCCCACGACCTTCCACATCCGGGATGAAAAGGTGTTGGATGACGACGACGTGCTGGAGGGTTATGACAACGAGGAGCTCAACGTGTCCGCCGATGAGATCGATCAGTATTCCCTGGACGATATCCTGGAGGCGAACGAGGCGAGCAAAGGGATGGACAGTACATATACGGAGACGGCTCCGAAGGTGTCAGATTCGAAACTATCCAAAGATGACTGGCAGCTGGTGCTCGTCAACAAACAGCATCCGGTGCCGGAGGATTATGAGGTAACGCTTGGCAGGATCAAGGGGTCTATGAAATGCGATGCGCGCATTATAGACGACCTCACGGCGATGATGCAGGCTGCAAAGGCAGACGGGATCAGTCTAGTGGTGTGTTCCCCGTACAGGGATTACAACCGGCAGACCGTCTTGTTTGACCGCAAGATCGATTATTATATGGAAGAGGGGCACTCCTACATGGAAGCCTACAAACTTGCCTCCATGACAGTGACGGTTCCGGGCGCGAGCGAACATCAGATCGGTCTGGCTCTGGATATTGTGAGCACGACTTATTCATGGCTGGAGATTGACTTCGGCGAGACGGTGGCTGGCAAATGGCTGCGGGAACACTGTGACGAGTACGGGTTTATCCTCAGATATCCGGAAGGCAAAGAGTATATCACGGGGATCCAGTATGAGCCATGGCATTTTCGGTATGTCGGAAAGGAAGCGGCTGCGCAGATCATGGAGCGGGATATCACACTTGAGGAGTTTATTGAGGAGTTGGAATGATCGGGAGAAAAATATCGTCTCCGGTAAGCTATACAGCATGCCGGAGCATTGTTTTGTAAGAAAGGAAGAGAAATGTATAAATTATTAAAACAGGAGGGACGTGCCAAGCGCGCGGAGGTCACTACAGTCCACGGCACGATCCAGACTCCGGTGTTTATGAATGTAGGTACTGTTGCGGCGATCAAGGGAGCCGTGTCCACAGCTGATCTCGAGGAGATCGGTACACAGGTGGAACTCTCCAATACGTATCATCTCCATGTCAGGACAGGCGATGAGACGATCAAGAGATTAGGCGGGCTCCACAGGTTTATGTCCTGGGACAAGCCCATACTCACGGACTCCGGCGGCTTTCAGGTCTTCTCGCTGGCAGGGCTCCGCAAGATCAAGGAGGAAGGGGTGTATTTCAACTCCCACATAGACGGCAGAAAGATTTTCATGGGACCTGAGGAGAGCATGCAGATCCAGTCAAACCTCGCTTCCACGATCGCCATGGCATTTGACGAGTGTGCGCCCAGCAAGGCGGACAGACCATATGTAGCCCATTCAGTGGAGCGCACGACGCGCTGGCTCGAGCGGTGCCGGAAGGAGATGGGACGGCTCAATTCCCTCGAGGACACGATCAACAGGGACCAGATGCTGTTTGGCATCAACCAGGGTGCGACCTACGCAGATATCCGTATCGAACACGCAAAGCGGATCTCCGAGATGGATCTGGACGGCTACGCAGTCGGCGGTCTGGCCGTGGGGGAGACACACGAAGAGATGTATTATATTTTGGAGGAGACAGTGCCATATCTGCCAAAGGATAAACCGACCTATCTGATGGGTGTCGGTACGCCTGCAAACATCCTCGAGGGCGTGGAGCGCGGCATTGACTTTTTCGACTGTGTGTACCCGACCAGAAACGGGCGGCACGGGCACCTCTATACAAACCATGGCAAGATCAATCTCTTCAATGCCCAATATGAGTTTGACGACCGGCCGATCGAGGAGGGCTGTATGTGCCCTGCATGCCGCAGATACTCAAGAGCGTATATCCGCCATCTCCTGAAAGCAAAGGAGATGCTCGGCTTAAGGCTCTGCGTGCTCCACAATCTCTATTTCTACAACACTATGATGGCCGAGATCAGGGATGCGCTCGACGCGGGTGAATTTGCCGCATACAAGAAACGCAAACTGGAAAACATTTTATAATTCTTTTTCAATATTTTACTTGAAGAATTGGAAAATGTTGTGTATGATATATACTATGTGTTTCACATGAGAGGTAGGTTTGACTTATCTCAAATTCGTTAGGAGGAAGAATTGAATATGAATTTATTATTGGCACAGACAGATGCTGCGATGGCGGGACAGGGTGCAGCGAGTATGATATCACTTGTTGTGATGGTGGTATTTTGGTTTGGTATCATGTATTTTTTGATGATCCGTCCCCAGAGGAAGGAGCAGAAGAAGAAGGCCGCGCTTGTCAATTCTGTAGAGGTTGGTGACAGCATTCTGACTACCAGTGGATTTTATGGCATCGTGATCGATGTCACTGACGAAGATGTTATCGTAGAGTTTGGCAACAACAAAAACTGCCGTATTCCGATGAAAAAGGCAGCGATCGAGCAGGTTGAGAAACCGGACAGTGAATAGAATCATCTACTGAAGAGTCTCCCTAAATTTTTTTCGGGAGATTTTTTCATTATGGTTTCAAGCGGAGGGAAGTACTTATGTTTTATATGGATGGACAGATCCTGCTCTTTATACAGGAGCATTTGCGCA
>CAJUES010000073.1 GCA_910585765.1 uncultured Lachnospiraceae bacterium
TCAGACGTGTGCTCTTCCGATCTCGCGGAGTGACGGGATAAATCCGGCAACCATACCGATGACGACCGCAAACACGATCGCAAGCGGACTCAGCCACAGCGGAATCCTGCAGATCGCACCCGATATCTCCATGTTGGCAGTCGCGTCACTTCCAGCCACCAGCCCGTTGATCACCAGGCTCAGCAGATAGCTGAACCCGACGCCGACCACACCGCCGATAAAGCCGATAAAGCCCGCCTCCATCAGAAAGAGTCCCTGTATGTTCCGTATATCACAGCCGAGCACCTTCATGACGCCGATCTCCTTCGTCCGCTCATAGATGGACATCATCATCGTGTTGGTGATACTGATCGCCGCCACCAGCATTGCCACCGCACCGATCGCGCCGAGCACCGCCTGTATCATGTTCATGCTGTCAATCTCCTGCTGGATCCACTCCACCGAGCTGTTCGCGTTATATCCCATATCGTTGATCATCTCTGTCAGTGCTGTCACATTTGCCATATCGTCGACCTGGACGACCATCTCCGAGTAAAACATCTCTTTGTAGGGCTTGCCGTTTTTCCCGGTGGGCTGCCCCGGTATGGGATTCTTCTTGAAAATCCGCTTCAGTTCCGCCTTCAGCGCATCCATGTCACACAGGACGCTCTGGCTGTAATTGTTGCCCCACTCCCCAAATTCGCCGTCCATCATACCGCATGCCTCTATGACATACTTCTTGGGCTGCTTGACCGGTGTCGACCCGTCCCCGGGATTTCCGCCTCCCTGCGAACCCCAGTACGCATCCTGGTCAAAGATCACGAAGATCGGATCGTTCATCAGATCGACATCCGGCATCTCGTTGTTCTCCCACCAGGGAGAAACGTTCGTCTTGTCAATGTAGAAATTCATCAGCACATTATTTCCGTAGAAAAACTGAAGCTCTGTGGACGAATCCGGCAGTTTCCCCTGCGCGATGGGAATATCCATCGTCGCAAGCTCCTCCTGCGTGACCCCGTAAATGTCCAGATATCCCCTGTACAGCCCCACTTTCGCGATCGCGGAAAAATTCAGCTTGGGATAGACTGCCTCGACATGCTCCATGCCTTTAAGCTGCTGGACAAACGCATCGTCAAGACGTTTTTCCTCATCCTGGCCGCTGCTGGACGAATAAAATCCTCCGGAATAAATCTGTATCTGAGTCATAGAACTGTAGTTTGAATAGCTGTCGAGCATGCTCTGTTTCAGTCCGTTGCCAAGCGCGACCATGACGACGATCGATGTGATACCAATGACGACGCCCAACACCGTGAGCACGGTCCTGAGTTTTCGCTTCCACAGATTGGAGATACTCATGCGCAGTAAATCAAAGATTTTCATGATTCATCATCCCCATCCAGCAAATCCATGTCTTCCTTATGCTTCTTTGCCTTTTTCTTCTTTGAAATGACAACTGCGACGACCACGATCACAGCCACCACCGCAGCCACTATGCCGATGACAGCCACCAGCGGGATCTTCTTCTGGGCAGGCTCTTCCTCGAACGGCTCCGTGGGTACGTTTTCCATCATCCCTTCATCGAACGTCATCTCGTACACAAGGAGGTTCAGATCTTTCTCATAGCGGGACTCATTTCCCGCCTCGTCCTCATATGTGATCACGGCTTTCACGGTCCCGCCCCCGGTGTCCGGTGCGATACCAGTCAGCATGGAGTCGACATTTCCCGTATTTCCCGGAGCGATGTTCCCAAGGTATGTGATACCGCTGTCCACAGTCTCGCTCTCATAGTTCACTTTCACGTTGAACAGTGTCGTCTTGCCAGTGTTGAAAATGCTGAACATGACATTGGACTGCTCGCCCACCGCGATCGACTCCGGCATGATCTCCGCCGCGCCTGTGTCAAGCTTTGCCTCCTGCTTGATCGGCACCGACACATGCGCAACATCCGTCAGGTTCACCTGGTCTTCCGTGTCGTATTTCATGTTTACCGTGAGCACGTACGGTTTCTGGGAAAGGTCTGCTTTCGCCTCCATCTCGATGCTCATGTCATACGTCTCACCCGGTGCGATCCTTTCCTTGTAGACCGAGCTCGATCCCGATGTCGGCAGAAAAGCCGCGTAGGTGGCATCCGCATCTTTTCCCTCGACTGTCGCTTCCATATTAAAGAGCACATTCTCCACAGCAGTCTGCCTGGAAGTATTTTTGACGCTGACAGTCAGATTGAAAGTCGCCCCCGCATAGACCTCACCGGGATCCGTCCTGTACCCGGTCACGATGATTCGCGGATTGGCCGCCTTTTTGTCCTCATCGTCTTCATCCTTGATCAGCTTCTTCTTGGGATCGGAACCCTTTATATTGATATATGTAGTGATGTCTGTCTCCACCAGCGCGCCATTCTGATAGTAGGTCACATGGAAAGGCAGCGGGTAACAGCCTGTGAGTACGTCGTTCCTGACATTGAAGAACCAGCCGACATCCATGCGCTTGCTGTACGCATCCACCGTATTGTCCGCAGCCTGTATGATCTGGATCGTCTGCGCATCGTACGCCTGCCCGATGTTAAAAGGCCATTTCGTCTTGTCATTGGACACGGTCGGCGTTATCACCACATCGGTGATGTCTGTCTTTCCAAGATTGATGAAAGACAACACCACAAAAGTCTGCTCCCCGAATTTGGCATCGAGTATGGGAACCTCGTTGGAGAGCATCAGGAATTTCTCCGTTCCCGACGTATTCTCCTTGACGATCTCCAGCAGATACCCCTCGATCTCAGCCTCGTAGCTCGTCAGCTCGGACATTGTGAGCCCCGCATTTTTCATGTAAGACATGGCACTGTTATAAATCCTGTCCATGCGCTTGATCTTCTCGTCCGTCAGGTCATACAGGATCTTCAGATCGCTGTAGTAGCGGTTGAGTTCCCCGCGGATCTGATCCTTCCACGCATCCGACACATACTGGTCATAAGGCTCATCGGATGAGGAACCGCTGTCCCCGTCTCCCTCGCTGCCGCTGCCGCTCTCCCCGTAATTCACCGCGAACACTGTCGTCGCGTTTCCGCACAGTGCCAGCACCATCAGCATCAACACGACTATCCCTTTTACCTTTTTCATATCTCTCCTCCTTCTGTCCTTTGTGCGCTATTCCCCTGTTTTGCCCTGTGCGGCAGATACCGCATCGGCATTTCCCGTATTGTCGACCATGTCCACGATCTTGCCATCCACGATCCGTATGATCTTGTCCGCAAAGCCCGCCAGCGTGTTGTCATGCGTCACCATGATCAGCGTCCGCTTCTGCTCGCGCACGACATTCTGCATCAGGTTCATGATCTCCCTCGACGTATTGGAATCCAGGTTTCCAGTCGGCTCATCCGCAAAGATGATCTCGGGATTCACGACCAGCGCCCTCGCGACGCCGACGCGCTGCTGCTGTCCGCCTGACATCTGGTTCGGTCTGTGATCCCAGTATTTGTCAAGCCCCACCATATGTACCATCCGCTTTGCCCGCTTTAGCCGCTCTCTCCTGGACACGCCCTGAAAAGTCAGCGGAAGCGCCACATTCTCCACGGCATTCATTGTCCCCATCAGATTAAAGGACTGGAAGATAAAACCGATGTGCTCTCTCCGGAACCGGACCAGCTGGTTCTCGCTCTTGGTCTCCATGTGTTCCCCGACGATGACGATCTCTCCCTTTGTCGGCTTCTCCAGACCGGCAAGCATGTTCAGCAGTGTCGATTTGCCTGAGCCGGAAGTACCAACAATGGCACAAAACTCACCGCGGTTGATGTTAAAGCTCACGCCGTTCAATGCGCGCACCCTGTTCTCACCGATCCGATATACCTTATATAGATCCTTCACCATAATGACGGGCTTGGATTTTGCTGCCTCTGCCATCTCAACCTCCTCTGTACCTGATCCCCTTACTTTTTTCCTGATCTGTCTCCGTCGCGCGAACTGTACCATTCAGGTTAATACAGTCCACACGCATTCCAAAGAAATCATAGCACACATTATACAAAGTTGCAACCCATACTTAAAAATCTGACACGAATAACCGGAAGACTTTTTTTTGCGCGCCGGGCACCCGTCAGCTTTTGCTGACATGCTTCCTCCGGGTGCCCGTGTGCATCAAAAAGGCAGGGGAACTGTCCGGATCCCCTGCCCGCTGGCTCTGTCTGTACTTTAATACTCATAGTCCACATACTCCGTGTCCTTGCGGAGTTTTCCGTGAACGACACCGCTCCTGTACTCGCTCGTGTCATCGGCCTGATATTTGATCCCTTTCCTGTGGTCAGCCATGATATTCCGCTGGTTGTCCGTCAGGGAGTTTGGAATCTCCGCCTCCGTGATCATGATGTCCGCCACCTGCGTGACCGGCGCATACGCAAACTCACTGAACTCCGTGTAGTATGTGTTCATCAGGATAAACTCACCTGTATCCATATCGGACGGATAGATGTCGACCGCCTTGTCATACCCTGTCCGGAACTGGAAGATCGCAAGCTGCCCCTTTAGCTCCACATCGTTGTTGAACAGGTACTGTACCGTCCTGTCCCCAAAATCATTGACCGATTCATGTTTCGACACGTTGAGGTCAATATCGCTCTTGATCTTATCCTCGTAGAGCATCTTGAAGGACACGCCGAGTTCATCGTCGATCTTTGCATACAGGATCACTTTTTTGCCCACATAGCTGTTGTAGATGTCTTTCTTGATGATCTTCTGCTTGTTCAGCGTCAGATAGACAAACTCATATCCCAGCTCCGCAGCGGTCTTCTGCGCATCCGCGATCTGATGATCCGCGTTGTTTTTGATACCGATCGCCCCCGCGGAAGTGACCGAATCCATCTTCACATAACAGATCACCCCGATGTTGATCCTGTACCAGCCGTTGGAGTACGCACCGATCACCTGCACCGGAATGTTGGCGCCTATCGTCGTGAGAACTGTTGACTTGTAATCAGGCTCTGCATAGACCACACAGTTTTCCTTTGTGTAGTACGTATCCTTCATCGCTGTATAGGTAGGTCCCTTGGCGTATGCCACCATATCCGCACTCGCTGCGGGCGCACACAGCACTGCGGCAGCCAGCATGACTGCAGCGGCTTTCATCTTAAACCCTTTTCGCATCTCATAACCTCCCCGCTATCAGTAATTCTCGATCTTTGTCCCCTCCGGAAACGAATTCGTCTGGTAGGAGCACTTCGAATTGACTGTTACCTCCTTGAACGCAGCGCCCGCGAACGCCGATGAGCCAATGCTGAGTGTATTCTTCGGTATGGTAACAGTCGCAAGCGCCGTACAGCCAGTAAATGCATTGTCTCCAACGCTGATCACCGACTTGGGCAGCGTCAGCTCCGTGATCCCTGTACAGCCTGAGAACGCGGATTCGGGGATCGCCTCGATCCCGGAGCGGATCTCAAGAGTCTTGATCCCGGTGCAGCCCATAAAGGCGTTGTCTATCATCGTCCGCATCGTGCCGGGAAGCCTGACGCTCTCGATCGCCGTGCAGCCCTCAAAAGCGCTCTCACCGATAAATTCCAGCTCATTGGGCCACTTTGTCAGCGCCATCGCCACACAGCCGGTAAATGCTTCCTTCTCCACCCGCTTCAACGAGGAGGGCAGTTTTGTCATCTCCATCCTGGCGCAGTTGTTAAATGCCTGCTCCTCGATCGTCTCGATATCACTCGAGAGCCTGACAGTCTTCAGATCCGTGCACTCGTTAAACGTCTTTTTGCCGATCCTGGTCACACCGTCGGGTATCGTGATCCGCGCAAGCTTTGAACAGCTGTCAAACGCGCCCTCGCCCATCTCGATCAGTCTGTCGGGCAGTGTGACGTCGACCAGAAGTTCACTGCTCTTAAACACATTTTTCCCGATCTTCTCGACGGTGTCGGGGAGCGATATCCGCACTAATGTCTTCGAGCTGGCAAATGCGGAGTCCGATATCTCCGTGACCGGCTGACCCTCTATCGTGTCAGGAACATCGAGCGTCGCCGCACTGCCGATATATTTCTTGACGACCACATGATCCTTGTACAGCGTATACTCATACTCGCTGTTCTTCTTCTCCTCCGGCTGCACCTCTTCCGTGCTCGTGTCCTCCGACTCCGATTCTTCCTCCTCCGGATTCTCCAGGAAATAGTCATGACTGCCGTTCCTGTTTCCATCCACAGAGCCGTTTGTCCTCGGATCGCGGTCCGCCGTTCCTGTCGAGGACGCGGAACCTGTCGCCGTTCCCTGCGTCCCTTCCGCCTCCCTTGAAGCGGCAGCTGACGACTCATCCTCAAACACCTGCATCGCCTGTGCATAATTGCCCTGTGAATCCTCGATCAGGGACTGGATCTCAGCGGGGAACTCGCCGTCTGCCAGCATCTCCCCCTCAGTCCCGGTCTCAGTCTCTGTCTCGATCTCCGAGACAATCTCTGTCGAGGATTCCGGCTCCGCACCGATCACCCCCGTCTTATTCAGATACATACCCAGCAGGATCGCAAATGCAACCGTGCATCCGCCTACCATTCCCCAAAAAAGTTTTTCCATTCTGTCCTCTCCGGTTTAAAACTCATTTCTTTTATATTTTATTGATTAAAATCTTCCTCCGATATCTGTGTGCCGTAGAATGCACCGCGGACAACCGTCTTCAATCCCTCACAGCCCGTCAGGCCTGTCAGTGAACTGCAGTTGCGGAACGCCTCCGCACAGATCTTCTCCACAGAGGCAGGTATGGCTGCATCCAGTATCTCCGTGTGTCCCTTAAATACCTCGGAACCGATCTGTTTCACGCCCTCGGGTATCTCCACATGCTCGCTGTCCCCTCTGTACGCCAGCAGGATCCCGTCGCCGACAATCAGAAAATCGTCACCGGAACTGTCCTTCTTCCAGTTGTTCAGCCACGCTGTTCCCTCAAATGCCTTCGTGCCGATATCCGTAACCGAATCCGGTATCGTCACATCCGCGAGAGCCGTGCAGGACAGAAACGCCCCGTACTCGATCTCCGTGACATTGGCGGGGATGTCGATCGACTTCAATCCGCTCTCCGCAAACGCCAGCCGTCCGATCGTCCTGACATCCTCACTGATATCATAGTCTGTCAGATCTTTTTTCTTATAGTATGCCCTCTGCGCAATGCTGTCGCCTGTCTTGCTGCTATTCTCGACATCGACCGTTATGGAAGTGCTGCCCTCCTTCTCCGGTGTCTGATCCTGCTGCCCGGAATCCTCTGTGACAACATCCGCTTTCACGCCGCCCGGGATCCCGTACACCTGTCCCCTGCGGTTATCCATCAGCACAACCGCCCTGCCTGCCACGATCACCGTCTTGCCGATCACGTTGTCCGGCTCCGGGACGTCAAGCGGGTGGATATACCCCTCCGTGCTCGGATATCCCGAAGGATCCTGCGTCGTCTGCTGCTCATCCTGGTCCGTGCTGTCCGGATCGCGGTCGGGTGTCGTCTGTGCCCCGCCATTCGTTGTCGTGGTCGTCGTCGTAGTTGTCGTCGTACTGCTGCCTGACCCGTTACCTACATTGGGCTTCTCCTCAAGTCCCGCATTGCTGTCCATGAAGTCCGTCGGATATTCCGCCTCATAGATCACAGGGATCTTGCGCTCCTTGCCAAAAGTGTCTGCCGTGCTGGACCTGGTCGTGTAAATCTTCATATCAGGACTGCCCGTGAACGCTTTCCTGTCGATGTTTACCACAGATGCCGGTATCACGACCTGTTTGAGGTTTACGTTGTTCGCAAACGCCTTCTCACTGATACCAGTCGTCGGACTCTGGATCACGGCATTCTCCACACTGCCCATGCTCGACATAGCCTGCCGGGGAATCCCTGCCACCTTGCCCGAAACCATCACGTTTTTCGTGTTCTGCAGGTTCCAGAAAGCGTACGTGTCAATGTTCTGCACCGTATCCGGCATCGCATAGTTCTCGCCCTCGCGCGCCGGGAGCACCTGATACAGCATCGTCATATTTCCGTTGTATATCGCGCCATTATAATACGTAAGGTACTCGTTGTCCTGATCGATCGCGACTGCCGCAAGGCTGTCACAGTTCGCAAAGACACCTGAGCCCCACGAACTCACATTCTCTCCTATCTCCACAGAAGTGAGCGATGTACACCCCTCAAAAGCGCCGGGTCCCACCTTCTCCACACTGTCAGGAAGGATCACGCCTGTGAGTGCCGTACAGTTCTTAAATGCATTGTAGGATATCTCGGTGACAGACTCCGGAATCGTGAGACTCGTCAGCGTCTCGTTTCCCGAAAACGCCTCGTCACCTATCGTTGTGATCGTGTCCGGGAGGTTGACATACGTGTCAGTCCCCAGATACTTTGTCAATGTCGTCCCATTGATGCGGAATCTGTCATCCTCCGCGGCTGTCACACCGCCGCCGATTCCTCTGGCAACAGTCACTAGCGAAAGGATTCCGAGTACTGCCAAGCTTAAAACAGCCATGTGTATTCTTTTCATATTGGTCTCCTTTTCATAAGGAACTGCAATGCGGCATGATGCCGCATGACAGTTCCTTACTTTGTTCTATGTCTATGCTGCCCTATATTTTCTGCGTTTCCGTCCATCACTCAGGACAAACAGCAAGATCGAAACACATGCCATACCGATCGCCGCAAACCACTTCGGATGAATCGGATCACCCGTCGCCGGTGTCGAGTCAAGCATCTGACCTGCGATCAGATTGTTGGTGTCCACATAGATCACATACGGTGAGAAATGCGGCGGTACGAATGATACACAAGCGATGCCGTCGATCGTCGTAAACCTCGGTGTGATCTGCTGCAGATTGCCATTGTCTGCCGCCGCGACACGCGCATTTCCGCCGTACTGGATCAGCACATCCGGAATCGGCATCGTCACTGTGATATTCAACCCTGTCGAATCCGTGATCTTGTTCTGACCTGTGGAATCGTAGAGTGAGATATCCATCGGCAGGTATGCCAGCCCATTCAGCGAGCCATATGTATTTGTGAGTGACTGCTCCACTGCCGCTGTCGCCTCCGGGGACTCTGTGATCCTGACGATAAAGTTATCCGTAGAACCGCTGACTGCCAGGGAAGCCACATCTGTGTTGGAGATCCCGTTCTTCGTTATATAGATCTTGTTGCCATTGTTGGTCGTCCCGTTCGTCGTATTGTTGACGGTGCCGTTTGTTCCCGTCGTGGATGTCGAGCTGCTCGGTCTGTTGGGCACTGTGCTGGTACTCGTGTTGGTGCCCGGTCTCCTTGACGGTCCGTCATCGTCGTCATCATCGTCATCGCTCGATCTCGTCTTGTAATTCGCCGTCACGGTGACGTCTGCTGCCGGCATCACGAAGGTTGTCGACACCGAGTTGGCATTGGCAAATCCCAGACCGGAATTGTTGGTCGTCCATCTGGAGAATACCCTGCTCGAGGACTCCGGCGCGTTTGCCGTGATGTTGACTGTCGCGCCTGCCGCGTACTCGCCGCTTCCCGAACCATAGTTTACAGTTACTTTGTACTTCTTGCCGCTATCCGATCCGCCTGGGTTATTGCCGTCACCGCCTGGATTGTTGTTGTTTCCACCGTTTCCGCCTGAAAAATTCGCTGTGACATTCACATTTGCCGCCGGCATCACGAAGGTTGTCGTAGCAGTCGTCGCGCTGGCAAACTTCACATCCGCTGTCGTTGTCGTCCAGTTCACAAAGGTCTGACCTGCAGGCGGTGTGTTGGCTGTGATCGTGACTGTAGCACCTGGGCGGTAGTTACCGCTGCCTGTACCGTTGTTGACCGTCACCTTGTAGGTGCCGTCCGGGTTCGGGGTGTCTGTGCCGCCGCCGATCGCCGTGTTGGCTGTCACTGTGATGTCCGCATTTGGCATGGTAAACGAAGTCGCAGGACTTGAAGGATTCAGCAGCAGAGCTATATACGTACCCGGCTCGATCGTCCACACTTTGAAGTTCGTCGCGTCGTTTGCCATGATCGTCACAGATGTGCCACCCTTGACCGTTGTCGGGAAAGTCGTGACCAACGTTCCGCCGATCATTGCGTTTCCGTTTGCAACTGTGAGGTTGTAATCTTTTCCATCCGGAACGATCGTAGTCGGATCCTCCACATAGTTTGCCATAATGGTTCTGTCTTCCGTCACATCCGTGTATGTCGCCGCTCCCATAAGAGGTTTGCCGTCCTCACCCCGGACATTTGTACAGATCCACTGATCAAACTTATAACCAGTCTTTAACGGAGCTGTCGGCGGATTCTTGAGCGTTGTGCCTTTGTCGATTTCGATCGTATCGATCACATTGAACTTATCGTCCACAAAAGTCAGGAGACATGTTCTCCCCAGCTCAGAGAAGTGGATCCTGTTTCCATCCTTGCCACTCTTGTTAAGCTCTTCCTTGATCTGATTGTAATTGTAATGGCATATACTCTCCCCGCCTTTGTCATCCGTTGAGATCCCTTTGATAAACACTTCTTTTGTCGTATCAAAATCAAACGCATCTACAGCAATCGTACAATTAGGATTTTTGATCGTCACATACAGATTCCTCTTATCCGCCGCTCCCTTAAACGCCTTCTGGTCAATACCCATTGTTGTCTCCGGCAGAGTCACCTGGAATAAACCCTTACAGTTTTCAAATGCGCGCTGTGGAATCTTCGTTATTTTGGAATCTTCCAGATTCACTTCTGTGATCTCATCACAATTTGAAAATGCACCTGTTCGGATACTTGTGACATTTGCAAGGTTTGAATCTACATTTGTGTTTTCTGCACCCTCCTCACCCTTGCTCGTGACGGAGCCTGTGTAATAATAATGTCCGTTATCTTTCTGACCGGCACCTCTGCCCTCCAGACATTGTACAATCTCATAAGAACCATCTTGTTTCGTCTCATAGAGGAGCATATTCTGGAATACATACTTCGTGTTTCCAGGATTGATGCTATACAAATTCTTGCAGCCTCTGAACGGAAGATCCCCCATGCTCTCGACCGCACTGAAACCTACAGTCAACAGGTTTTCGCAGCTGTCAAACGCATATTTGGGCAAATCTTTAACCCCACGCATATCAATCGAAGTCAGATAGTCATTTCCGGATTTATAGTTCTCCAAATATGTTTGGTTCTCATAAGGCTTCTCCCAGATTGCCGAATCCGTGTCGATCGATTTCTTAGCTTCATCAAAACCGCCGCTAAACAAACCACCGGTAGAGACGATCTGCTTGTCAGGATTATGAACTGAATCATTATTTGTATAAGCCGTATCGCCGATCGCCTCAGCGTAACCAGAATCTACTACATAATTATAACCATCCTGTGAGTACAGGCTCTTTAAGTCATTCGCATTGCTGTCACCTGCATTGACTTTTTTATCCGCAACTTCCCATGTAAATTGACTTATTGTCTGGCTGTCTGGATATTTCTGATTATAATAATGATCGATGTATTCAAAATCCAGATCATTTTTAGACTCAGGCGCAAAGAAAGCCTTCGAATCAATACTCTCAATGCCGCTTGGCAGGTTCATATGGAGCGTCTGCATGATTGCCCTGCCCGCCTCTGAATCCAGCTTATTCTTCTCTTCATCTGTAGCGTTATCATCGATATAAACAGCCTCAAATGCCTTGACGATCTCGTCATCCATATCCTCATAATGCGGATAGTTCACCAGTGTCGCCTTGCCATCCTTGCGGTTTCTGATCACGGTCAGGTTCAACGGTGCATCTGTCTTGTAACAGATCTGTGTATCTTTTTTCAACAGATCCGAATTGTTCGGAGACATCGCCATCTTAAAAGGTGCGTACTCTGGATTTACAGCCCCGTGGAAAGTCAATCGATCAGAATTTGTCTTAAATGCGTCACTGGCGATCTGCAGATCCTGCCAGTACTCGCTCTCCTCCGGGAAAGTTCCTGTCAATGTCTGGCTGAATACGACATTCTGCAGTTCACTACATTCTGCAAACGCCTCGCTCTCGATATTCCTGACACCGGAACCAATGTCAACCCACTGCAGCGCCGGCATCGCCTTAAAAGCTCCTGCCTTGATGTCTGTGACGCTGTCACCGATCGTCAGTCTGGTGATATTGTCCTTCAACTCTTTCGCACCGTCAAAGCAGCCCGGTTCGATGGAGACAACATTGTAACCGCCTACTGTGGTCGGTATTGTGATCCACGCCTCCTTTACAACTGCATCTTTCTTATACGGGAAATAACTTACTAACGATGCATTATTCCCGTCTATCTCCTGTAGATTGGCAATATACTGAAGGTCTCCGTTTTCATCGCTGACACCCATCTCGAAGTGTACTTTACCAGTGCTGTCCGTGAATTTGTACGGCACTGACGGAAGCGCCCATATATCCTTCAGCGGATTATCACTTGTCGTTCCAGTCTTACCCGCCTTTGCCGCCCATGTCGTCTCTCTGGGCTTAGACCTGCTTCCCGGCTGATTCAAAAGTTCCGGTCCTTCCACATAAAATCCCGGATTCCCCCACACATCAGCAAACAATTTCACCGGATTATATCCTGCATTTTGAGCCCCTTCCGGAAATTTAACCCACGAAAGGTTATGACAGTTCGTCAATGTATTGTCTGGAACATCTGATTTGAGTTTTCCTGGAAAAGTCACTTCCTTGAGCGTATTTCTATTCGCAAGGATAAAATCATAATCATCGGCAGTGCCATAATTTACATCCGTATTTCCCCCCGGAAAATTAAAACTATTCAGACTGCCGCCGACACTGCTGAGAGCAAATACACCTTTTCCTATTTTATATTGACTCTGATTGTTCTCCGGAAACTTTACCTTTGTCAGACCGTCGCAGTCATAAAAAGCATACTTTTCGATTGCAATGTCGCTTCCCCTGCCTGTGTCCTCGAAAGTAACTGTCTGCAGGGCACGCACACCTGCAAATGCACCCGCACCGATCATCGTAACCGGAGCCGGGATCGTCACATCTTTGATCGCCGTCTTGTAAAAAGCTTTTTTGTCGATCGTTATGAACTTTTTGGAATCAACCTCGCCGCTGAATGAAAAGTTGACCTTTGCCAGACTGGTACACTCAGCAAATGCCTCCTCACCTATGATCTCGCAAACAGTGGTATTGATCGTAACCTCTGTCAAATTGGAACTGCCAAATGCCTGCTTCCCTATAAACTGCAGTCCCTGCGGAAGCGTGATCGTATTCAACGTCGTGCCATAAAATGCATTGTTAGTATTATCATGGCTTGCAATTCCCTTAATCGTAACTTTGGAGTCAGCTGTCGCCGGCAGAAAATTGTTTTCATCCAACCATGTAAAATCACCTGCCCCTGTGTACTGCGGAACATAAACCGGCTCAACACCTCCGCTGGTATTCGGTCTCAACAGGCTTCTCAGTCGATATTGGGTCAGGTCATTGTTTCCTTTCTTGCAGTGATTCCGAATGACATAATCAACAATGCCGTTCAATCCATTTTCAACATTCGCAAAATCAGTATATGCTTTAGACAGTTTAGCAGTACTGTTAGAATCAAAACCGTTTGCCTCAGTTACATAGCTATTCCACTCATTTGTATCATTATTAGTGTCCCACGTATAACCCGCCGCTGAAACCTTCGCAATAAAAGCATTTACTTTTGTAACAAAAGCATTCACGCGTGCATTGTAATCATCTATCTCGGCAATCTTTGCGTCATAGAGCGCTTTACCAAAATCCTGCGAATACATATTACCCGAATCCAGATTGACCGCTCCAAAATCAGTGTAGCCCTGTGCATTGGGATTCGTGCCGATTGAGATCGATGGCGATACTGTATTCTTACTAAAGCCATCCTTTTTGACCGTTTTAACTGTTATTGGCGTTGTACCTGAATTTAACGAAGCTGGAACTGCCAATGGTATTAGTGTCTCCTGCGGGAATGTCAACTCAAATGAACCGCTAGCCAGACCATTTTTCACTGCATTGATAAAATCAGTATCAAACTGAACGTAATTGCAGTACTCTATCTGATTGACCGTCAGCTCCGTCTCACCCTTGTGATCTCCATCACCTATGATGTCCTTTGTAATGATCGCATTTCCACTGTTATTTTTCTTAATCTCAAACAGCTCCACAAGAGAGAGCGTACCGTTGGCATCCTCCCTGATGCGCTGTACTATACCCGATGTGGTATAACCAGTCTCGTAACTATTACTATAATGCGCATTGGCATTGTCCAGATCCGTCGTAATGTCTCCGAGTTCCTTGCCATCCGCCGCCCGCATCGTACCATAGTTCTCCACCGGTATCGCCGCCACAACGATCGCCATGATCATGGTGAGTGCCGCGACCGTGCGCATGACCCGCTTTCTTAACTTGTAGTTCTTTTTCCTTCTACTCTTTGCCATCTTGTTTCTCCCCACTTCGTTATTTATATTCCCTCTTATTGCCGGTATCACTAGCTGCCTCAATTTATGTGAAATCACGTTCCGGTCGTGCCGGAAGTGACAGTATATCCCTGTATTGACTCCCTATATGTTGTTCACTGCGTCTGCACCAGACCTGCCGCTTTCACTGCTCATCTATTTCATTCTCTCCCTCATCCTTTACGTCAAAGCTTTGGGCAGACAGGCTTTACTGACAGATGGAATTTTTATAATATTCCAATACCTTTTTGTCGTCAAACTCCCCGTCAGTACAGTTCTTCTTATATTCCAGGACTGCTTCCTTGATCCGCCCGATTAATTCGATGCTTTCTTCCACTTCCTCTGCAATCTCTTCGTTTGTCCTGCCTTTCAGCATCTTCTTGTATACCATTTTGATCAAGCGCAGTATTTCACCTTCCTCGCGACCTTCTTCGCGGCCTTCTTCGCGACCTTCTTCACGGCCTTCCTCACGAAACTGCTCCATGGTCTCTGCCTCATTATACTCCGTGATG
>CAJUES010000074.1 GCA_910585765.1 uncultured Lachnospiraceae bacterium
AAAGTATTGATTTTATTTTTTTATCATATTTCAGTATGCGAAGTATGAGTAATAAGAATACCCATAAGATTGATTTGCAGGGTAATTTTATGGGCATTGATATTACTGCATATAAAACACAAGCAAATCATTTCCGTGAAGCATCAGAAGCAATAGAAGAATGGAATGATATGATCGTTAATAGTACAGTGGATGTTAATACATTTAATAACGCTACAGTACAAAGCAACGAACAATTACGGGCATATCTTCAGACAACATCAGTAGACGCACCAGCTTCATTAAACGGATACAGATCGTATCTGAATGCCGCAGGTCAGTCTACAGATGCATTACGTCTGAAAACTGTTCTAATGACTTCTGCGATGTCAATAGGATTCAGTTTCGCTTTACAGGCAGTATTTCAGTTGATTCAGGCAGGGGTTACGGTAATTGACAACTGGATTCACAGAGTAGAAAAAGCAAACGAGGCAATGGACGAAGCCATCACAGAATACGATTCCGCAAAATCCAGTCTTGAAAGCATCAATTCAGAGTTGGAAGAACAGAACAAGAAAATGGATGAGCTTCTCGCAAAAGACAAACTCACCGACAGTATACTTGGAAATATGAAGATTTCGGATATCAGGAAAATAAATATTACATATTTTTACGAACAATTGCAGGAAAAAGGTATCTCATATGGAACGGTCAGCTTTTATCATAAGCTGCTTTCGTCTGTGTTCAATATGGCAGTTGATAATGAATTGATCCGAAACAACCCAACAAAAAGGGCTTTGGAGGTTGTCGAGGGCACACACCAGAAAAGGGAAGCGTTGACCAGAAAGCAACAGGAGGGACTTCTTACGTACCTTTATAAGCATGACAGGGACATGTATAGAAAGGTTGCATTCCTGATTGGTACGATGTGCCGGGTGAGCGAATTTGCCGGACTGACATGGGAAGATATAGACATGAAAAACAGAATTATAGTCATAGACCATCAGCTGCAGTACAAGAAGATCGGCGGGGACAATTTTGATTTTCATATTACCTCTACAAAGAATACACATACAAGAAAAATCCCCATAACAGATGATGTCTATGATGTCCTGAGTGAACTGCACAAATACTTTTTCATTTTGAGAAAAGATTATTGTGTGGATGGAAAAAAGGATTTCCTGTTCTATTCCAAATCAGGCAAACTGCTGAACATTACGTCATTCAATTATGATTTGAAAAGGGCTGTCGAAAAGTATAACGAAACAGCAGAATATAAAATTGACAGGATTTCCGCACATACATTGCGCCACACTGGCTGTACGAGGGACGCAGAGGATGGGATGGATATTAAAGTTTTACAATACATTATGGGGCATTCCAATACACAGATTACAAACAATGTTTACAATCATGTCAATGAAGAACGTGCAGCGAGCGAGGTTGGTAATGTGGCTGAAAGGCGCAGAAACAGGGCATAAACGGCAGAAAATTCATACACCAATTTTCGTCTTACGGAAAAGGATTTTTACACCAATTTTACACCAATCATGTGTAGAGATATGTGGATTTATAACAGGTTACGTGAAATGACCGCTCATCGCAAAATCCCCGCAAATGCCGAAAAATAAGGATTTGCAGACTTATAACAAGCTGCATCAGGTTTGCAAAACATCACCCCAATCTTACAACAATGTAAGAATTAAAAGAGAAATGTAAGCTAATCAAATAGCGGGCAGTTCTCTTTTTTGATATACTGCAATTACAGTCAGACAGATGAAACGCAAAAATTAATACGGCATTGTCTAAATAACGAAAAATAAAAGAATAGTCAATATTTATGAAAGGGCAGGGGACGAAAATGGCGATTTTAGAGGTAAAAAATGTGAGCAAGATCTATTCGACGCGCTTTGGGAGCGCGAAGGTGCAGGCGCTCTCAAACATGAACTTTTCGGTGGAGGAGGGCGAGTATGTGGCGATCATGGGCGAGTCCGGCTCGGGCAAGACGACACTGCTGAACATACTTGCATCGCTCGACAAGCCCACGGGCGGTGAGGTGCTGCTAAAGGGCAGGAACCTGACGGCGATCAGGGAGAAGGAGCTGTCGGCATTCCGGCGCGACAATCTCGGGTTCGTCTTTCAGGATTTTAACCTGCTCGACAACTTTTCCCTGAGGGACAATATCCTGCTCCCGCTTGTACTGCAGGGGAGGGCGGTTGCACAGATGGAGCAGCTCATTGAGCCGATCGCACAGAGGCTCGGCATCGCGCAGCTGCTGGCGAAGTACCCATACGAGGTTTCGGGCGGACAGAAGCAGAGGGTGGCGGTGGCGCGGGCGATCATCATCAGCCCGCAGCTGCTCCTCGCGGATGAGCCGACAGGGGCGCTTGACTCCAAGGCGACAGAGGATCTGCTGAGGGTGTTTCGGGAGATCAACAATGACGGGCAGACGATCCTGATGGTGACGCACAGCACGGATGCGGCGAGCCATGCAGACCGCATTTTGTTCATAAAGGACGGGGAGGTCTTCCACCAGCTGTACCGCGGAAACATGACGAACGAGCAGCTTTACGCGAAGATATCGGACGCGCTTGCGATGCTCAGGAACCAGTCGGGGGCAAGACACCCGGGGACCGAGTTAAAGATCTCTTAAATTCATAAAAAGGAGTGTGAGGATCATGAACCATCTATATTGCAGGTTGGCAGTGACGAATTTGAAGAACAACGGGCAGTTTTATGTGCCGTATATTCTGGCAGGCATGGTATCGGCGATGATGTTCTATATCATGCGTGCCGTCCAGGGGAACGACAGCATCAACGCGATGCGCGGTGCCAGCGTACTCCATATCGTGCTTTTTATGGGCGTTGTCATCGTCGGGGCGTGCGTGTGCATCTTTCTGTTTTACACGAACAGTTTTGTGATGAAGCGCCGCAAGAAGGAGCTGGGTGTTTACAATATCCTCGGCATGGAGAAGCGCCATATCGCAAAGGTGCTGGCATGGGAAGCCTTGATCCTGTATCTGATCTCTGTCTGCGGCGGTCTGGTGTGCGGCATCGTGTTTAACAAGCTGGTGATCATGTTTCTGTGCAAACTGACAGGCGTGTCAGAAAGTATTCCGTTTTATGTCTCGGGCTGGGGCTGCCTGCAGACGGCGGAGCTGTTTGCGGTCGTGTATGTGCTGATGCTGCTGTACAATTTTATGCAGGTAAAGCTCGCGGATCCCATTGCGCTCCTGCACGGAAACAATGTGGGGGAGCGGGAGCCAAAGGCAAAGTGGGTGTCAGCGGTGATCGGGGTTGTGTGCATCCTGTCGGGGTACTATCTCGCGGTCCATGTGAACGGCGTCATCGAGGCGGTCAATATATTTTTTGTGGCGGTACTGCTGGTCATCGCGGGAACTTATGAGCTGTTCTTATCGGTGAGCATCGCGGCGCTCAAACTACTCAGGAACAATAAAAAATACTATTATAAGGCTTCGCATTTTATCGCGGTTTCCGGTATGATGTACCGCATGAAGCGCAATGCCGTCGGGCTTGCCAATATCTGCGTGCTCTCCACGATGGTGCTGGTGATCATATCGACGACGGTGTGTCTGTATGCGGGGGTGGAGGATTCCCTGCAGACGCTGGAGGCTGACGCGACGTTCTATTTTGACAGTGTACCCGGGGCGGCGGTCAGAGAACAGCTGATAGGGCAGTTTCATGCTGTGGCGGAAAGCCAGGGCAGAAAAGTGACAGAAGTGTCAGAATATACGGATGTCCTGGTCGTGACGCACCGTGTGGGCAATGAGATCGAGAAGTACGACAACGAAAACGGATCGTATGGTTTTTCGGATATGGGCATGCTCTACGTGATGACCAAATCGGACTTCGAGAAGTATACAGGGCATACGCTTGGCGAGATCGCACCCGGAAGCGTGATGGTCACATCGCCGGACGGAACCGCGCAGGACAGCATCAAGGTGTTTGGCAGGACATATGCGGTCGCGGGAACATTGGAGCTGACAGAAGACTTTCCGGTCAACGAGATGGAAGGATTTCTGGGGAACACGGAAGTGCGCTATATGGTCGTGGCGGATGACGATGAATTGGAGCACCTGGGCGCGGATGTGGAAGTCCAGTATCATGTCGGCGTGGAGACGGACGGGACGCGCGAGGAGCGGCTGATGTACGCTGCGGCTGTCCGGGAGGCGGTGGAAGCGTGCAGGACACAGGACGGATTTGACCGCTGCCTGCTCTACTCAAGGGTAGAACAGCGGGAGGAGTACATGAGAATGAACGGCGGATTTTTGTTCCTCGGGCTGTTTCTCGGGATCCTGTTTTTGATGATCACAGTGCTGATCATCTATTACAAGCAGATCTCGGAGGGATTTGAGGACAGGGAGCGCTTCGCGATCATGACCAAAGTAGGTATGAGCCGCGAGATGGTGAGGGCGGCGATCAACGCGCAGGTGCGCACCGTATTTTTCCTGCCGATCACCGTGGCGGTGCTCCATCTCGTGATGGCTTTTCCGATGCTGAAACTGATGCTGCTGGTGTTCGGGCTGGCAAATGTACAGTTGTTTGCGGGGTGTCTTGCGGCGACGGCGGCAGTGTTTGCAGTCATTTACTTTATCGTGTTCAGGCTTACCTCGAGAAGCTATTACAAGATTGTGCATTAGCGTATGTTGAAAGGCTGTTACAGTTCAGCCTGGGACTTCGCACTACGCTGCGAAGTCCGTGAGAAAGCAAAGCGGTTTTTGCATGGCCTGATGCCTGTAATAGAAAGCCGAAGGCTGAACAGTTACGAAAGTTTCGTTCGCTCGTCCGACAGCACGGTGCAAAAATATTCTTGACATCGATTCAAAAGAACGGTATAGTTATTCCTGGAACGTGTCTACACACGTTCGAAAATGCTAGGGGTGCACATCGCTGAGACTTTACCCTCATTACTTGAACCGGATAATACCGGCGTAAGGAAGCAGTATGGGAATAATGGATACCTGGAACTGGCTCTGGGTTCAAACGATGCTCGCCTCCTCGCAAAACGAAGGAGGATTTTTTATGTTGTACAATGTGGTAGTGGACGAATGGGGCGGCACGACTTACGTGCCGACGGCACTTGGCAATGTGCTGCTCGGGGCGGTGATCATCGCGCTGCTCGCGGCGGCGGTTGTCTTTGCAAAGATGCACGCAAAAAAGCTCGGCGAGGATCGGGAGCCTGGCAGGAACGGAGCCGGAAGCGGCAGGATGACCATAAAGCAGCTGGTATTCTGCGCGATGGCGGTCGCGCTCGGCACGGTGCTGTCAAATATCAAGCTGTTTGACCTGCCGTACGGCGGCTCGGTCACAATGCTGTCGATGCTCGTGATCTGTCTGCCGGGTTACTTTTTCGGATGCGGCGCGGGTCTGATGACGGGGCTTGCGTACGGCGTGCTGCAGCTTTTGATCGACCCGTATATTCTGTTCCCGGCGCAGCTTGTCATGGACTATTTGCTGGCATTCGGCGCACTGGGGCTGTCCGGTCTGTTTTCAGGCGCAAAAAATGGTCTGGTGAAGGGGTATGTCGCCGCCGTGCTGGGCCGCTATGTGTTTGTGGTGCTCTCCGGCTGCATATTCTTTGCGTCCTACGCGTGGGAGGGATGGGGCGTGCTGCCGTACTCGCTGGCATACAATGGCAGCTATATCTTTTCGGAGGCAGCCATAAGCATCGTGATCATACTTCTGCCGCCGGTGAAGTCGGCTGTGGGCAGGATCAGGAAGCTGGCGCTGGAGTAGCCGTGCACTGATACAGGCGCTAATAACAGATATACAATAGCAGATATACAATAGTAGATATATTTTTGCTAAAAAAATGCAGGTTTTGATGACCTGCGTTTTTTGTTATGGTATGATTACAGCAGGTGTAAATGTGAGATACAGATAACAGAGAGGAATAAACGAAAGGAACAAACGATATGAAGCTTAACTTATCAGGAACCTGGCAGTTTGCACTGGACGGGGAGAAGGCGGGGATCCGACAGGAATTTTTCAAAAAAACGTCATTTGGTGACACGATCGACCTGCCGACGACGACTGCCGAGGCAAAGAAGGGCGAGAGGGGCACGGAGCGCGCTGCGGGATATCTGACAGAGACGTATCACTTTGAGGGATATGCCTGGTATCTGCAAACGATCGAGATCCCGGAGGCGGAGCGGGGAAAACGGTTCTTTTTCTCCATGGAGCGGACCAGAAAGTCGACGGTGTGGGTGGACGGCGTGCCGGCTGGGCATTTTGAGAGTTTCTATGCGGCGCACCGCTACGAGCTGTCAAAGTGGCTCACGCCCGGAATGCACACGCTTGTCGTGATGACGGACAACACGGATTATATCTCAAAAGGCGGTCATATGACTTCGCCGGACACGCAGACAAACTGGAACGGCATTCTGGGAGAGATTTTCCTGGAATCCGTCGAGGATATCGCGATCGATCAGATGGGACTCTATCCGTCCAGGAAGGAGAAAGATGTGGAGATCCGCCTGCAGCTCTCCCATGACAGCGCGCTCGATGGCATCCGGGTCAGCGCAGGCTGCCGGCTGACGAAACTCAGGATGAAGGAGGGCAGGGATTTCGAGCACTTTGAGCCGCTGTATACACAGGCGGTGGAGACGCGCAGGGAGTGGACCGCACAGGGCAAAGGGCAGGATCTGCCGTATAGGATCGAGACGCTGGAGGATTTGCCGGAGAAAATCTACGAGGTTTCTGCCCTGGACACCAGGCTGACGCTCAGATACCCGCTGGGGGAGCAGGCGAGGGAGTGGGATGAGTACGATCCCTGCGTCTATGAGCTGACAGTCCGCATCCTGCGCGGCGGCAGTGTGCTCTGCGAGCGGACAAGCCACTTCGGACTGCGCGAGTTTACACACGATGAACTGAAACTGTACTGCAACGACAAGGAGATCTTCCTGCGCGGCACGCACGACGGCATGAGCTTCCCGCTGACGGGCTATGCCCCGATGGATCTCGATTCGTGGCTCCGGGTGTACGGCACCAGCAAGGAGTACGGGCTCAACCACTACCGGTATCACACCTGCTGTCCGCCGAAAGCGGCGTTTCTGGCGGCGTCATACCTTGGCATCTATGTGCAGGCTGAACTGGCATTCTGGGGTTCCATCTACGAGGCGGGGGACGAGAACTACGACCGGGAGCAGCAGGAATTCCTGCTGCAGGAGGGGATCCGCGCGCTCGACGCGTTCGGCGATCTGCCGTCGTACTTTGGCATGAGCATGGGGAACGAGCTGTGGGGCAGCAAGGCGGAGATCAACCGGATCATGGGTGTGCTCAAGGCGCATGACGACCGCCACCTGTACACACAGGGGAGCAACAACCATCAGTTTGTGCCCTCCGTACTCCCGAACGACGATTTTTTCAGCGGCGTGCGTTTCTCCACACACCGCCTCTTCCGCGGCTCCTATGCGATGTGCGATGCGCCGCTTGGATTTGTGCAGACACAGAGACCGGGCGCATACTGGGATTACGATGAGATGATATCGCCCGCCGGGATCACGGGGAGTGAGTCTTCCAAAGGCGGAACGATACAGATCCAGTACGGCACAGGCATCAAGGAGGTGGAAGTCGGAGAGGGTGAGCAGGAAGTGATCCCGCATGTCCCGGTGGTCTCGCACGAGATCGGACAGTACGAGTTCACGCCTGATTTCCACGAGATCGAGCGGTACACAGGCGTCCTGCAGCCCGAGAATATGAAGATATTTCGCGAACGCATGGAGGAAAAGGGGCTTCTAGGCTACGCTGACGACTACTTCCGCGCGTCGGGAAAGCTGGCGGCGGCGTGCTATAAGCTTGAGCTCGAGGCAGCGATGCGCAGTGCGAACCTGAGCGGATTCCAGCTGCTCGACATCAAGGATTTCCCGGGGCAGGGAACGGCGCTTGTGGGGATCATGAATGCGTTTCAGATCAACAAGGGCGCCATCGCGCGGACAGACTGGCGCATGTTCTGCTCCGACGCGGTGCTCCTGCCGACGCTGGACAGCTTTGTGATGCGGGGCGGAGACTGCATCCGCAGCGAGGTGAAGCTGCGGTATTACCGCCCGGAGGGACTGACAAATGTACGGCTGCAAGCAGTCTGGCTGCTCAAAAAGCAGGCGGCTGGGGACATGGAACATAGGAAAAGGCGGACAGAAAGGCAGCCGGAGGATGGGCAGAATGCAAGATGGCAAAAATCTGCGGCAGACAGCGATGCGGGACTTTGCGGGACTGCGGTTCAGGCGCGGGACTGTGCGGATGTAACAGGAAGAGGGCTTCTGACACTGGGAACGATCGCGCTGAAAGTGCCGGAGTGCGAAAATAATGCAGTGTATACCCTGCGTTTTTCGCTGACCAGCGACAACGCGGAGGACATTGTGAATGAATACGATATATTTATATATGAAGACAAAAAAGATGCCATAGGCAAAACGGTTGGGGAGGATTTCGGATCTGGGAAAACGTCTGGGAAGAAGACGCCGCGGACATCCGATCAGGATCGTACGGATGCATCCGGCGGCAGTGACGCGCCGGACCAGGACCAGAAGTTCCAAGGTAACAAGCCCGGAGCAGTATACATCACAAGCGACACCGACACCGCGTTGGAGGAGTGCGGCAAGGGCGCGTCTGTGTTGTTGTTCGTGAAGCCGGACAGCACGCTTCCGGACAGCCGTCTAAAGGGAGAGTACTGCACCGATTTCTGGTGTTATCCGATGTTCCGCTCGATCTCGGAGGGGGCGGGCAAGCCAGTTCCCGTCGGGACGATGGGACTGCTGATCGATACGGATCACCCGGCGCTTGCGGGGTTTGTGTGCGAGGAGTACACGACAGCGCAGTGGTATCAGATCGTCATGCACTCCCGGCCCAGGATCCTGGACAGCACCGAGGAGACGAAAGATATCAAGCCCATCGTGCGTATGATGGACAACTTTGAGCGCAATCACAACCTGGGGCTCATCTATGAAGTGGAGCGCGAAAACGGGAAAATGCTCATCTGCGAGGCGGATCTTCTGACTCTGCGCAGCGAGTACCCGGAGGCGGACTGTCTGTACCGGAGCCTGGTGGACTATGTACAGTCGGAAAAGTTTTTGCGGCGGGATAAACAGTAACAGCACAAAGCTGCAGGGAGCGGTTGATTTTATCAGCATGTCCACATATAATAGGAAGGTGAAGGAACGGTGCAGAATTGAGAAGAGGGAGAATCGTACATGACACAGATACATTTACCAGATAGAGTCAGGTATATCATAGCAAAGCTTGAGGCGGCGGGATACGAGGCGTACGCAGTCGGCGGCTGCGTCAGGGATTCCCTGCTCGGGCGCAAGCCAAACGATTGGGATGTGACCACCTCGGCGAAACCGCAGCAGATCAAGGCGGTATTCCGTCACACGATCGATACCGGCATACAGCACGGTACGGTGACGGTCATGCTCGACCGCGAGGGGTTTGAGGTGACGACCTACCGGATCGACGGCGAGTACGAGGACAGCCGCCACCCGAAGGAAGTCATCTTCACGGCGAATCTGATCGAGGATCTGAAACGCAGGGATTTCACGATCAATGCCTTTGCCTACAATGACCAAAGCGGCATCGTCGACGCGTTTGACGGCATGGAGGATCTGGAAAGAGGCGTTATCCGATGTGTCGGCGAGGCTGCGGAGCGGTTTGGAGAGGATGCGCTCCGCATGCTGCGGGCAGTGCGCTTCTCGGCGCAGCTGGGGTTCTCGATCGCGCAGGAGACGCGCGCTGCCATCAGGGAGCTTGCGCCCAGCCTCTCGCACATCAGCGCGGAGCGCATACAGGCGGAGCTGGTGAAGCTGCTATTGTCAGCGCATCCGGATTATATGCGCGATGCCTGTGAGCTGGGGATCACGGCAGTCGTGCTGCCCGAGCTGGACGCCGCATTTGCAACACAGCAGCACAATCCACATCATCAGTATACAGTCGGGGAACATCTCATGCAGTGCCTTCTGCACACGAGAGCCGACAGGAGTCTGCGGATCGCCGCGCTCCTGCACGACATCGGGAAACCGCTGGTCAGGACGACTGACGAGGAGGGCATCGATCATTTTTACGGGCATGTGGAGGAGAGTGAGCGGATGGCGCTCGATATCCTAAAGCGGCTGAAATTTGACAACGACACCATCGATAAGGTGCAGAAGTATGTCAGGTATCACGACTACAAGCCGGAGCCGGATGCGAGGTCTGTGCGGCGCGCCGTCAACAAGATCGGCGAGGCGTATTTTCCGCAGGTGCTGGAGATCAGGCGAGCGGACGCGCTGGCACAGAGCAGCTGCCAGCGCGCGGAAAAGCTTGCGCGCATCGACGAGACAGCGCGGCTCTATGCGGAGATCATGGCGAAGAACCAGTGCATCTCGCTAAGGACGCTGGAGATCACAGGAAATGACCTGATCGCGCTCGGCGTGCCGAAGGGAAGGCGGATCGGGGAGATCTTAAACCGGCTTCTCGACGACGTTCTGCAGGAGCCGGAAAACAATGTGCACGAATATTTGATAGAAAAAGCAAAAGATATGTTGTAGAAAGAAGAGGAATAAACGATCCCCCTCCCACATAGGATAGAATAAGCCGCGAAGAATAAGCCGCGACAGAATCAATCATTATCTGTGTGGAGGGGGTTTTTTTGTGAATGACAAGGCAGTGAATGTGCTGGAACAGTATGATGTGACGATCAACCGCACTTTCAAGGGGCGTGGAACCATAATCTGTGATACGCAGCAGGGCATGCGTGTGCTCAAAGAATATCGGGGAAGGACGGAGAAGCTCGAGCTTTTGTACCAGCTGCAGGGAAGGCTGAACGACAGCCTCAGGACAGACACGCTGATCCGCAACAGGGAGGGGGCGCTGTTCGTGAAGGACATCGACAACAGCATCTACATATTGGAGGAGCAGGTTGAGGGGAAAGAGTGCAGCTATAAGAGCGAGGAGGACATCGTAAAGGCGTTCAGCGCCATGGCAAAGCTCCACCTGAAATTTATGATACCGGCGTCTGAGCACACGTACACGATGCCCGTCTTTTTCTACGCTGACGAGATGGAAAAGCATACGATGGAGTGCAGGCGGGTCAAAAATTATCTAAAGAAGCTGCGCAACAAGACGGATTTCGAGCGGGCGCTCCTGCAGGAGTATGACTATTTCCTCGACAGGGCGGTCGACGTGACGAGGCGCGCGAAGGAGGAGTCCAGGGCAGAATATGAGGCGTACGTGAACAGCAACGGTCTGTACTGCCACGGCGACTACCAGTATCACAATGTCGTTTTCGGAAAGGGGAGCGGCGGAGCGTACACGGGCATCATCAACCTCGAGCATTTCGCCCATGATTCGGGGGCGCGCGATTTTTATCTGTTATTTCGCAAAATTTCGGAGAAATGTGACTGGTCGGCAGAGATGGCGCAGAGTATGCTCGACGCGTACCAGAACCGCAGGGTGTTTCCGCCGATCGAGTGGAGAAGCCTGTGCCTGCGGCTCGCGTATCCTGAGAAATTCTGGAAGATCGTCAACTTTTACTACAATTCGAGAAAATCGTGGATGCCAAACCGCAATTATGACAAGTTAGAGAGCCTTGTCCGGCAGGAGAAAAATAAGGAAAAGCTGTTAAACAAGTTCTTTGCATGAAGGGGTTGTAACAGCGTGCAAAAAAATATATAATAGGTTTACGATAACGTGAAAAGACAGCTGGAAACAGATTGGATGAAATAGGATGAGGAGTTGTGTGATGGTGGACAATAAGATAAAACTTGCCCTGGTGCAGCCGCAGATCGAATGGGAGGAGAAGGAGCGCAATTACGCCAGCGCCGGGAAATGGATCGGGGAAGCTGTGCGGCAGGGGGCGGAGGCGGTGTTTTTTCCGGAGATGAGCTTCACGGGCTTTTCCATGAATACGGAGATCACAGGAGAAAAGGATGCGCGGACGATAGAACACATGAGCGCACTGGCGCGGCAGCATCACGTCAGTGTCGGCTTCGGGTGGGTGAAGGACTGCGTGGAGACATGCGGAAAGTGCGAGAACCACTATACGATCGTGGACAGCGCGGGGGAGGTGCTGTCTGACTATGCAAAGCTCCACCCGTTTTCCTACTCGGGGGAGGATCTTCGGTTCCAGGGCGGCAGCGCGCTGGCGCACTTTGCGTTGCGGGGCATCCCGTGCAGCAGCTTTATCTGCTATGATCTGCGTTTTCCAGAGGTTTTTCAGGCGGCTTCCAGGAGAGCGCATATGATCATCGTGCCGGCAAACTGGCCGGCGAAGCGCAGGGATCACTGGCGGACCCTTCTGCGGGCGCGCGCCATCGAAAATCAGGTCTATATCCTCGCGGTCAACTGTGTCGGCGAGATCGGCGGCATCTCATATACAGGTGACAGCTGCGTGATCGGTCCTGACGGGGATGCAAGGGCGGAGCTGTCGGGGACGGAGGGCATGATCGTGTGGGAGCTTTCGGATGACGTGGAGCGGCTGCGCAGGGAATTTCCGGTAAAGAAGGACAGGAGAGAGACGTTTTACGCGGGGCTGCTGAGCGGAGCCGGCGAGAGCGGGGATTTGGTATGAGAGGAAATGCAGGATGAGAAAGGGAATGATGAGGTACATAATGGCGGCAGTGCTTGTGCTGGCTGCCGTCACGTTGACGGGGTGTTCGCAGAATGCGGGACCTTTCATGGCGCTTTTGACCAACACGGGCACGTCGGACGACGGCGCAGATCTGGCTGTGGAGCAGGAGACGGCGGCGGATGTGTTCAGCCGCAGCGGGATCTATGACTCCGAGGATGCCGCGGTCGTGGTCAAAAAGGATCTGGAGGCAGGGACGGTACAGTTTCAGAATATCGCGACCTCGCGCCGCTACACGCTGACGTACGACGGCACGACGACGGTGTACGACAAGAATGACCAGGCGCTTTCCATGGAGCAGCTCAAGGAGGGCAGCGTCGTCACAGTGCGCTTTTACAAGCCCAGAAAGGCGCTTGCCTATGTGAAGGAGAACCCGGACTGCGTCAGCTACAGTAACGTGCGCAGCTACAGCATGGATCTGCGAAAGGGTACGATCGCGATCGGGGACGAGCTCTACAACATCAGCGGCCACGTCGTTGTCGTGTCGGACGGCAGGGAGGCGGATATGATGGAAGTCAACCAGATGGACGTGCTCAGCGTGTGGGGCTACAAAAATATGATCTACGGCATCAACGTCGAGAAAGGGCATGGATATCTGCGTCTCCAGAACGAGGATTATTTCGTGAATGGCTGGATCGATGTCGGGGACAGCGTGATCCGGAAAGTAGCGCAGGACATGCTGCTGGTCGTCCCGGAGGGGACGCATACGGTCACTGTCAGCAACAAGGGCAGCAGCGCCACACAGGAGATCACGTTTGCCAGAAACGAGGAGATGGCGTGGGATCTGGGAGAGGTCGAGATCACGGTCGTCCAGAAAGGGACGGTGATCTTCACACTGACGCCGGCTACGGCGAAGGTGTACATCGACGGCAGGGAGGTCAATGTGTCAAAGCCTGTCGAGATCGAGTACGGTCTTCACCAGATGCGCATCACGGCAGACGGGTATGACACTGTCGCGCAGTATATCAGGGTGGCGGAACCTTCCGCAAGCGTCGCCGTGGAGCTCGAAAAGAGCGAGGAGGAGACAGAGGAGGCATCATCGGAAAAGGCATCGGAAAAAGAGTCGGACAGGAAAGATGACGACGACGATGAGGACGAGGATGACGAGGAGACGACGACAAACAAAAAATACCAGTCAAAGCCTTTGGATGACGAGGACGAGGAGGAACCCGATGAGGAGGAGTCCTCGGACAAAAAGACGGACGGGAAGGACGACGACAAAAAGGACGAGGTCGTCTCATCAAAAGGGAAATACAAGGTGTACATCGATGCGCCGGACGGCGTCGAGGCGTATCTCGACGGCAGTTATATCGGCGTGACGCCGGTCAGCTTCAACAAGGTTCCCGGCAGCTGCGTGGTGACGCTCAGAAAGTCCGGATATCAGCCCAGAAGCTACACACTGCAGATCGACGAGGAGGAGAAGGACATCAATTATTCCTTTACGGACCTGATCAAGCTTGACGAGTAGGAAAAAATACGGGAAATTTACCAAAACCTATAAAAATCAGCAAATTTTAGGCTTTTTTCCTTGACAAACAAACGCTTTTCGCCTATAAATAATATAGGCGTCAAAACGGCGCAAAGTAATATTATTTACAGTTATTTATAGGAGGAGTTCACAATGAACAAAACAGAATTAGTTGCCGCTATGGCTGAACAGGCAGACATGACAAAGAAGGACGCTGAGAGGGCACTTACTGCTTTTACAGAGGTTGTTGCGAAAGAATTGAAGAAGGGCGAGAAGATTCAGTTAGTTGGCTTTGGCACATTCGAGGTATCCGAGAGAGCGGCCAGAGAGGGCAGGAATCCTCAGACAGGTGAGACCATGAAGATCGAGGCTTCCAAGGCACCGAAGTTTAAGCCGGGCAAGGCATTGAAGGACGAAGTAAACAGATAAATTGTTTTTACATGGATTTGCAGACAACCGATGAGACACTTCATCGGTTGTTATCATTTTGCATGACAGGAGGTTTTGTATGAGGCTGGACAAATTTTTAAAGGTATCGCGCATCATCAAGCGCCGCACAGTGGCGAACGAGGCATGCGATGCAGGGCGCGTGCTCATCAACGACAAACCTGCCAAGGCGTCGGCAAATGTCAAGGTGGGAGACATACTGACGATCCATTTTGGCAACAAGGAGACGAAGGTGGAGATCCTCGATGTGCAGGAGACTGTCAAAAAGGATGAGGCGAAAGAACTTTTCC
>CAJUES010000075.1 GCA_910585765.1 uncultured Lachnospiraceae bacterium
TACACTATATCGCATACGACAAATGCTTGCCGCAGATTGCCCGGAAAGCATTTTTCAAACACGCTCTAGCAATTACAAAAAAATTATGGTATTATCGGTAGAGAACATTACTGCGGAGAATGATGGAAATGCGGATGAGCGTTTATCGTTGCATGGATCGGTCATCGCGCTTTTATAGAGCTTATGGAGATGAGGTTGGGCGTATGTGTGGAATAGCAGGTTTTTGCAGCAGTCCTGCGAACTGGAGAGAAAATATCGAGCGGATGAACAGGCGGATGTACCACAGGGGACCGGACGGCGGCGGTGTCTGGGCGAGCAGCGATGCCGGCGTTGTGCTGGGACACCGCCGGCTCTCGATCGTGGATCTGTCCGAAAACGGCGCGCAGCCGATGTGCTCGGCATCCGGCAGGTACGTGTGCGCGTTCAACGGCGAAATATACAATTACCGCAGGCTGCGGGACAAGCTGCTAAAGGAAAAAAAGGTCGCGGCTTTCCGGGGAACCTCCGACACGGAAGTCCTGATCGAGGCGGTCGAGGCGTACGGCGTGGAGGAGACCATCAGGCACTGCAAGGGCATGTTTGCCATGGCACTGTTTGACAGACAGACAGGGAAGCTGACGCTCATCCGGGACAGGATCGGTGAGAAACCATTGTACTATGGATTCGTAAACGGCCATTTCGCCTTCGCCTCGGATATCGGCAGCATCAGCGTGATGGACGGTTTTGACAATCCGATCGATGAGAGGGTGCTGCAGCTGTATTTCATACACGGATATATTCCCGCGCCCTATTCCATCTACAAGGATATCTACAAGCTCGACGCGGGGTGTATGCTCGAGCTCGACGCGCCGTACAGGGAACCCAGGGTCAGCGCTTACTGGTCCGTGCGCGAGGCGGCGAAGTACGGCCAGGCGCATCCGTTCCGGGGGAGCAGGCAGGAGGCGGCAGACGAGCTCGAGCGCCTTTTAAAGGCGTCTGTCAGGGAACAGATGGTGGCGGATGTCCCGGTCGGGGCATTTCTGTCGGCAGGGATCGACAGCAGCACGGTCGTGGCGCTGATGCAGGCGCAGTCACAGCAGAAAGTCAGAAGTTTTACGATCGGGATGGACGACACATCCTACAACGAGGCGGTCTACGCCAGGGAGATAGCGCGGCATCTCGGGACGGAGCACACGGAACTCTACATCACGGCGGCTGATGCCAGGGAGGTGATCCCAAAACTCTCCTGGATCTTCGGGGAACCGTTTGCGGACTCCTCCCAGATACCGACCTATCTGGTGAGCAGGATGACGAGGGAGCATGTCACGGTCTCCCTGAGCGGCGACGGGGGGGACGAGCTGTTCTGCGGGTACACGTCCTACGATTCGATAGACCGGATCTGGGGCAAGATGAAGCGCTGTCCCTATGGCATCCGCAGGATTGCCGGCAGCCTGCTGGTCGGCAATCCGCTGATCAGAAACAACCGGATCCTGCAGACGAAGGCGTATCTTCTGGGGGCGAAGAGCCCGGAGCATCTGTACGAGCTGTCCAATGCGCAGGAGGCGTCCAACCTGAGGATCGCGCTGGAGCCAACCGCGCATCCGTACAAGCATAACAGTTATCCGTACGGGGCGCTGCGAGATCCGCAGAACAGCGTCATGCTGATGGATATGGAGGTCTACCACCCGGATGACATCCTTGTCAAGGTCGACCGCGCCGCCATGGCGGTATCGCTCGAGACGAGGGTGCCGATGCTGGACAAGGACGTCGTCGAGTTCGCGTGGACGATACCGATGGCGTATAAAAAACAAGGAACAGAGGGAAAACTGGTCTTAAAGGATGTGCTGTATCGGTATGTTCCGCGGGAGATGATGGACAGGCCGAAGAAGGGCTTTTCGATCCCTGTCACGCAGTGGCTTCGCGAACCCGGGCTTCGGGAGTGGGCGGAGTCTCTGCTGGACAGCAGCCTGATCAGGCAGCAGGGCATCTTAAATGCCGATGTGGTGGGGCGGATCTGGAGAGACTTTACAGAAAACGGAAACTGGCGGATACAGATATGGTATATCCTGATGTTTCAGAGCTGGATGTGTGAGAGGAGAGGACAATGAGTAAACAGGAGAACGGGGATCAGAAGGCAGCGCCGGTCAGTGCATATATCAAAATCGCACGGCCGGATCACTGGGTGAAGAATGTGTTCATCGTGCCGGGGCTTGTCCTTGCGCTGATCCTGATCGATATGCCCGACGATTGGGGAAGCTTTCTATTGAAGTTTGCGGCGGGTTTCTTTGCGACCTGCTTTGTCGCCTCGGCAAATTATGTGATCAACGAGTGGCTCGACGCGGAGTTTGACAGGTTTCATCCCACCAAGAAAAACCGACCCGTGGTCAGCCAGAACATGCGATTTTTGCTGGTCATGGCAGAGTATGCTGTCTGCGCCGTGCTCGGGATCGGGCTTTCGATCGCCGTGAATGTCCCCTTTCTGCTGACGGAGGTGTGGCTGCTTGTCATGGGGATCCTGTACAATGTAAAGCCGATACGGACAAAGGATGTCGTGTACCTCGATGTGCTCTCGGAGTCCGTCAACAACATGATCCGTCTGCTGCTCGGGTGGTTCATCGTGTGTGAGGATGTCTACCCGCCCTCGAGCATCCTGGTCGGCTACTGGATGGCAGGGGCGTTTCTGATGGCGGTGAAGCGCTATGCGGAGTACCGCATGATCGGCGATCCGAAACTTGCAGGCTCCTACCGCAGGTCTTTTGCCAAATACACGGAGGCGTCTCTTCTGTGTTCCTCCTTCTTTTATGCGCTGTGCGCGACGTTCCTGATCGGGATCTTCCTGTTGAAATACAGGATCGAGTATGTTGTGGCAATGCCGTTTTTATTCCTGCTGTTCTGCTACTATCTCTATATCGCGCACAAGCCCGACTCGGCAGCGCAGAAGCCGGAGAAGCTCTTCCGCGAGAAGAAGCTGATGATACTGGTGGGGGTGATCGCGGTGCTGTTTGTGGTGCTCACGGTTGTGGATATCCCCGTCATGGAGATGTGGGAGACGGCATTCTTTATCCCGACGCGCAGATAGGCTGCAGGATTTTGCCGGATATGGGGCGGACAACGCCCGGGGGGAGGTGGATATGGACCAGCTGAATATGAGAAAGAAAAGCCTGTACGAGTACCGGGTGGTGATCTTTGACCTGGATGGCACACTGTACTATCAGAGACCATTCCGGCTGCGCATGCTCCGGCATCTGGCGGGGTATGTCATGGCGCATCCCCTGCGGTTCAGGGATCTCCTGATCATCAAAACGTACCGGAGCGTGCGGGAGCGATGGGAGGACTGTGAGCGGGAATGCGAAAAGGATCCCGGATATGCAAAGCTCGGACTGGACGACAGGCAGTACCGGTATGTGGCGGATCGGATGAAAACGGATCCCGCCAGGGTGAAGAGGGCGACAGATCACTTTATGCTGGAGATGCCGCTCCGCTTTCTTGCGTCATACCGGGATGAGATCCTTGCGGGGGCGGTCGACAGGCTCCGTGAAAAAAACATAACAGTGGTTATATATTCGGATTATCCGGTGGAAAACAAATTGAGGGCGCTCGGGATCAGGGCAGACGCCTGTTATACATCGGCGGATGCGCGCATCGGCAGCATGAAACCGGATCCCAAGGGAATCGCCGTGATCCTGGAGGATCTCGGGTGTCCGGCTTCGGAGGCGCTGATGATCGGCGACCGGTATGAGAAGGACGGACTTGCCGCCGCGGGCTGCCAGGTCGACTATATCATCGTGGGCAAGAGCAGAAAAAAGCGGGCTGACATACATGCCCATATCCGGGCGTGACCGCATCAGCTGCGCCGCAGCCTGCGGTCGATCCGCGAGAGCACCTTCTCGACAGCCACGCCCATCGCGTAGATGATCAGGACGGAGGGCAGAAACACCAGCCCATAGAGCAGCAGGTCATTGTAAGTCCTGCCATTCTGTGTCAGTAGGGCGGTCAGCGCTTTCATGCCATACCAGCTGACCAGGGAGTGTGCAAGGTACATGCCATAGGAATGCTGACCGCAGCTGGCAAGGAAGCGGCTTACAGGGGAGGTGAGCCGCTTCCTTTTATGCACTCGGGCGCTTTCGCCACGCTTTTCGATGCGGATCAGCGCTGCGGCAAGTCCGTACGCGGCAAGCCCGGCAAGCGATGGGATCACGGCGTAGATCAGCGGCATGGGCGGGTACAGGAACAGCGCTGCACAGAAAGCGGCGGAGACGGCAGACAGCGCGGCGTACACTGCGGGGGGGCATGGATTTTTTCGGGGCGCATTCGGGTGCATATGCTGGAAAAACAGCAGGATGCCCAGGCTGAAACAGGGGAGCTGGTTGGTGAAAAAGTAGTACAGGAAGGTGTTGTTGCCCAGGGGCAGTTTTTCCTTTGCCGCGCACGCGGATACAAAGTGCAGCAGCGGTATGTTCAGGATGAGAAGCAGCGCAGGGATGCCTGCCATGCACGCGGATAGGCAGCCAGGACGGAGACTGGCATTGCGCAGCCTCTGAAACACTGCGTACAAGGGCGGGAATGCGATGTAGAGCAGGAAGGCGGTTCCGATGTACCAGCCGCCGGGGAACACATTGTTGACGGCGCCGGGGGAGAGTCCGTGCAGAAAAAGTATGTTTACCAGCAGGGCGCGCGGTTCCCTGTTCATGATAAATCCGGGAGAAAGGTGCAGAACATCCATGAGCAGTATGTTCAGCGTCAGATTGACGATCATAAAGAACAGAAAGCCCGGCGCGAGCCTGAGATAGCGGCGCAGGAGGAAGCGCGGGATCCTGTCCCTGGAGGGATGCAGGTGCTGCCATGCATGGCAGAGTGAAAAACCCGACGCGAAAAAAAAGAGCTGACACCCCATCTGACCGAGATTGATGAGCTGGCGCAGCCCGGACATATCCTGCATGACAAAGTGCCGGTTGTGGACGGCGATGATCATGATGATGCCGATCCCTTTCAGGATGTCCAGTGATTTTGATTTTTGATCCATGACCGCCTCCTGTGTGGCTGCCGTCACCGCTTTGGACGGATGCGTGCAGCATATGGCATGCGCGACGAATGCATTGTGGTCGTGACTGTGACGGTCATCATGATTGCGGCGTATGTCATTGTGTACATGCTTGTGTGCTTTTTTGTGTATAGTTGATAGTGTACCACGTTTTTTGAAATTGTTACAGCAATTTATGCGATGTTTGTATATTTTATATTTGGATATTGATCGATCATACATATTTCTGGAGGGTGAAATGATTTCTGTATTGTTAAACTGGTTGTATATTGCGGTGACTTCTTTTCTGACAGGATTCGGGCTGTGCGCGCTGGTGCGCAGAATGGTGGGCTGCCGCGTGCGGGATATCGGGTGCATCATGGCGATGGGGCTGATGGCGGTCACTGTGTACGCGCAGGTGTTCAGTCTGTTCGGCGGAGTGGGCGCCGCCGCGAATCTCGTGCTCGCCGCCGTGTGTCTGGCGGTGGCAGCGGCAGGAAGGCGTCAGATCGCAGCGCTGCTGTCGGAGGCGTGGGCGGACAAGGGGGCGGTGTGGAAGGCCGTCATGGCACTGAGTGTCGTGATCTGGTGCTTCTGCACATCCCGGGGATATATGCACTATGACTCCGACCTCTATCACGCGCAGAGCATCCGGTGGATCGAGGAGTACGGTGTCGTGAAGGGGCTTGGCAATATCCATGTGCGGTTCGCCTACAACAGTTCGTTCTTTGCGCTGTCGGCACTCTACAGCATGAAGTTTCTGACGGGGCACTCACTCCATGCGGTCAACGGCTTCGTGGCGCTACTGCTCTGGGCGAAGGTACTGCCGCTCTTTTCCAGGGGGAGGAAGGGGGACGGCAGGACGCTGGTGACGCGCTTTGCAAGGCTTGGGGCGTTCTACTATCTGACGGTCATCTACAGTGATGTCGTGTCCCCTGCGTCGGACTATGTGATCATGTGCGTGGTGTTTTTTATCGTCATAAAATGGCTTGAACTGTTGGAGCGGGAGGAGGACAGCGCCGCGCCGTACGCGTTGCTGTGCGTTGCCGGCGTGTACGCCGTGTCTTTGAAACTGACAGCCGGGCTGATCCTGATCCTGACGGCAAAACCGCTCCTGATGCTGGTCAGGGAGAGGAGATGGCGCGACATCGGCGTCTATCTGGCGATGGGCGCTGTGACGATCGCACCGTGGTTTGCAAGGACACTGCTCCTGTCAGGCTATCTGCTGTATCCGTTTCCGGCGCTTGACCTCTTCGGCGTGGACTGGAAGATGGATGCCGCGGCTGCGGCACTCGACGCGGCGGAGATCAAGACGTGGGGAAGGGGGCTCAACAACGCGGCGCTGGTGGAGCTGCCCATATCAGAGTGGTTCCCCGGCTGGTTTCAGGGGTCGCTGCCCGCGATCGGCAAACTGCTCGTTCTGGCGGACATGGTCTGTCTGCTGCTGTTTGTCATACTGCTGGTGAGGCGGCCTGGCAGGAGGAAGGGCGCGGGGACGAACCGCCTTGCGGGCGGACAGCTTCTTGTGCTTGCCGCAGTGGCTGCATCGTACCTGTTCTGGCAGTTTTCGGCGCCGCTGCTGCGCTACGGGTACGCGTATGTGCTGCTTGTGGTCATGATCACAGCGGGAATAGCATGTGATATTTTATGTGATATTTTCATAAAATACTTTCATAAACGGCAAAAAAGAGATATGATAAGAAAGACGGCTGTTCTTCTGGGCGCATTTGCGCTGTGGGCTTTCTCGGCGGTCAAGCTGGTGTCGCTTGTGCGGTACTGCTGCGGCGAGGCGGCAAAACCGATGTATGTGTGGCAGCAGGAGTATGGGAGCTATGCGCTGGAGTGCTATGAGGTGGAGGGCGTGACGTTCTATTACCCGGTGAGCGGTGACAGGACAGGGTACGACGCTTTCCCGTCAATCCCCAGACAGATTCCGATCGCGATGCGGGGAGAATCCGTGGCGGAGGGCTTTCGGAGCCGTCAGGAGGAGTAAATTTCGGGATCCATAATTTTGGGATTCATAAATAGTCAGATGCATATAGGAGGATTGAGGACGAATGATGAGACGTAATATTGTGAAAACAGGTTTGATCACGGCCTGCGCGGCGATGATGCTGTTTTGCCCGGTGTCCGTGTCGGCAGCGGAGCCTGCAGAAGCGGCGGCAGTGCCTGCGGAAGCCGGGGCTGATCCCGCACAGGCACTGCAGGTGCCCCTTCCGGTGGCACTGCCGCAGACTGCGCCGGTGGATCACGAGACGGCGCTGCTGCAGTCCGCGCAGGCGGAGGTCGTGCTCCGGGGGCTTGCGCTTGACAAGTATCACAACATCAATGTGCTCGGAGACTCGATCACGGAGGGCGTGGGTGCGAGAACGCCGGACAAGGCATACCCTGTGATCCTGTCAAAACTCACGGGCGCAAATGTCAACAACTATGGCCTGTCGTGTTCGAGGATCACGGACATTCCGGTCGGACTGTCCAATCCGCCCTCGTTCATCGACAGGATGTACGCGATGGACAAGACGGCGGATCTGGTGATCGTGTTTGGGGGCACCAATGATTTCTGGTATGGCGACTGCCCGATCGGAAACCGCACGGACACCAGCACCAGCACGTTCTACGGGGCGCTCAACACCATGATCCCCTATCTGAAAAATGCCCATCCGAACGCGGATATCGTCTTTGTGACGCCGTACCAGCAGAGCAAGGATGCCGATGAGACGCATACATACAAGAGAAGCACGTACAATAACTTTGGGACGGGGACGCTGAGCCAGTACCGCATTGCCATGCTTGACCGCTGTGCGTACTATGGAATTCCCGTGCTTGATCTGTATGCGGATTATGACCTGAACACGGTCGATAACCGGGAGGCGCTTGAGCGGTACGGCAACTATCTGTGCGACGGCTGCCACCTGAACAATGCGGGCTACAATCTGCTCGCGAGGAAGATCTATCAGTTCATCATGCAGGATTTTTCGACGTATGTGCCGGCATACACCCAGATCAACGATATGGTGTTCGAGACGGCGGCGCTTCCCGCGCTGATCAGCGATGGGAATTTTGTCATGCCAAACGGTGAGGTGATCGTGAGCAAAGAGGGATTTGAGGTCGATCCCTCCATGCCGCTGCAGTATCTGTACCAGTGCCTCATCCTGTCAGCGATGTATTGATTCGGAGGAAATGCGAAATGGGTGCAGTCAGAAAGTATTGGCATTTTGTGCTGGCGGGACTGATCTTTGTCCTGGAGGCGGCGATCCTGCTGCTGTGCAGGGAAAATATTTATGTGGGAATCTGTGATAACCTGGATCTGTTCATCACACAGCTCAGGATGCTCCGGGACGGCGGCGCCTTCTTTGCCCAGGGGCAGGAGATGCCGATACTGGGAGGCATCGACAGAAATTATTTTCCGTCGGAGTTCTCCCTTTACAATCTGCTGTATCTGTTCCTGCCGGATATCTATGCCTACATCGCGGGCTATCTGCTGAAACTGGCGGCTGCGTTTGCCTCCTGCATACTGCTTGCAAAGTACGTGCTGCGGGAGCGCTACAGGACCTGCGAAAAGATCGTAGTCCTGGTCGCGGCTGCGTTTGCGCTGCTCCCGGTGTACCCCATGTATGCGCTCTGTTTTGCCTCGCTGCCGCTGATCCTCTATCTGCTGATCCGGCTGTACCGCAGACCGCAGTGGTGGCTTTTTGCGGCAGTCTTTTTGTACCCCCTCGTTTCGTACTTTACGTTTTTCGGTGCTTTTATCCTGGGATATCTGATGATAGCGATTGTTATCTTATGGATCAGGGACAAAAAACTGCCGTTATCGCTGGTCGGCGCGCTGGTGGCACTGGCGGCGGGGTTCGTGTGTTTTGAGTACCGGCTGTTCCGCGTGATGCTGCTGTCCGACGAGGAGACGATCCGGAGCACGATGGTGACGGCAAGCTACAGCCTGCCGGAGCTGTGGAACTGTTTTGCGGACGTGTTCCTGCATGGGTTCTCGCACGCGAAGTCGCTGCACACGTACTTTGTGCTCCCGGTATGCGCACTGTATTTTGTCTGGAACAATCTCAGGATCGTGACGGGCAGGAAGCCGGGAAAGCTGCACACGGATGTGTTCAACCTCACGGCGCTGTTCATCGTGTTCAACTGCGCGGTGTACGCGCTCTGGTTCTGGGAACCGCTCAGAAGCCTGGTGGAGACGGTTCTGCCGCCGCTGAAGGGATTCCAGTATGGGCGGACGATCTTCTTCAACGCGTTTGCGTGGTATTTCGCCTTTTTTGTCGCCGTGAAAAATGTCTTTGATAAGAAGCGGGTGATATCATATGTTGCCTGCGTTGTGGCAATACTAATTGTCGTGGGCACGCAGTGTGAGTACAGCGACTTCTATAACACGTGTTATTGTAATCTTTACAAGCTGGTGAAGCACAGGGAGCCAAACCAGCTGAGCTACGGGGAGTTCTACGGCGGCATCTCGGAGGACAGCCTGATCGAAGGGATCAAGGCGGATATCGGTTATACGCCGGACAAGCAGGCGTGCGCCTACGGGTTTCATCCGGCGATGCTCTCCTACCACGGCATCGCGACGGTCGACGGCTACTGCGGCTACTACAGCCAGCGCTACAAGGAGGCGTTCAGGGAGGCGGTTGCGCCCACCCTGGAGGCGAATAAAAACTGGGAAGCTTACTACGACGACTGGGGATGCAGGGCATATCTTTTCTCGGCGTCAGGGCAGAATACGTATGATTTCGGGGCTTCCGCCGGAATGCAGCCGCAGGATATCCTGATCGATGCGCCGGCGCTCAGGGGACTCGGATGCGACTACATCTTTTCGCGGACAGAGATCACAAACGCTGCGGAGATGCAGTTGCGCTTGATTAATGTGTACAATGATGATAAAATGCCATACAGTGTATATCTGTATGCGCTATGATATTGATTTTATTATATAGAGAGGAAGACAAGATGAGCAAAGAGAGAGTACTGCTGTTTTATCCGCCCGGGGCGCTTTTCCAGCGGGGAGAGGACCGCTGCCAGCAGAATATCGATGACGGTTCCGCGCAGGCGATGCGCGCCTGCAATGACCTGGGGTACGCGGCTGCCATCCTGATGAAGGGCGGCTACGAGGTGCGGCTCCAGGATTACCAGACACAGGGCGACACATTCGACGACCTTCTGCGGGACATGGAGGACTTCAAGCCGGATATGGTCATGATGAGCATCACCAACACGACGATCTTTGATGATATCAAGGTCGTGAACGAGCTGAAGGAGCGGTATGATCCGATCGTCGTATTGAAGGGCGCACTGTTCTACGCCCCGGAGCAGGCGATGCTCGATATGCTCGATTTGTCCAACGTGGACTATCTGATCGGCGGTGAGATCGACTTCTGTATCGGAAAGATAGCGGACTACTGTTTTAAGGGGATCGGAAAGCCGGAGGAGATCAACAATATCCTGTACAGGGATGCGGATGGCAGGATCGTGCCCACGAGATTCCACGTGTGGGATGACGATCTCGACGCCCAGCCGTTCCCGGCGAGGGAGCTGATGCGCAACGAACTCTACATCCGCCCCGACACGAAGGAGCCGATGGCGACGATCCAGACGGCGAGAGGGTGCCCGAGCCAGTGCGTGTTCTGCCTCACGCCGGAGATATCCGGCAGGCGCGTGCGTTTCCGCAGCCCGCAGAATGTGCTCGATGAGATGATCGAATGCTACGAGAAGCACCATATCCGGAATTTTTTCTTCAAGGCAGATACGTTCACGATCGATCCGGCGTGGGTGAAGGAGATGTGCGAGCTCATCATCGGCTCGAGGATCTACGGCAAGATCGAGTTCACGGCGAACTCGCGCGTGCGCCCGCTCAGCAAGGAGACGCTGGCGCTCATGAAGAAGGCGGGGTGTTTCCTGGTGGCGTTTGGCTTTGAGTCCGGCAGCGACGAGATGCTCAAAACGATGCGCAAGGGCACTTCGGTCGAGGAGAACAGGCAGGCGGCGAGGTGGTGCAAGGAGGTCGGACTGAAATTCTGGGGGTATTTTGTGATCGGTTTCCCGTGGGAGACGAGGGAGGATATCCTGAAGACGAAAAAGCTTGTGATGGAGACGGATCCCGACTTTATCGAAGTCACGATCGCCCTTCCGTTTTACGGCACACCGATGTACGAGACCTGCAGGCAGGAAGGGCTGCTCGAGAAATCGGTGCTCGGCAGTGATTTCTTCCACTCCAGCACAAAGGGGACCATGCATCTGACGATCGACGAGGTTATGAAGCTGCGCAGGGATATCCTGCTGGGCTTCTATCTGAGACCGAAGTACATCGTCCGGAGGATGGGCGACTGCGTGAAGGATCCGGGGATTTTCGTGCAGTATGCAAAGTATGGGCTGAAACTGGTGGTCAACCTGTTCAAGGCGAAATAATACAGGATAAAAGGGAATACGTGGTATGAGGGAAACGCGGAAGATGCGCCTGCCGGAATGGGCAACGGCAGGCGCAGCATTTATTTACTATTGGATCATGGCGCTCTACAAGCTCACGGATGCACCGATCTGGCAGGACGAGTCGATGGAGTTTTACTGCTCCCTGCCTGTGAAGGGTGCGATCAGGGGGGTGACGGAGCTCGCCACCATGTATGAGCGGATGGCGTACATCCAGCAGCAGCCCCCGCTGTACAACTGGCTGATGTGCCTGTGGCTCCAGGTCAGTGAGGGGGAGTGGTGGTATCGCTTCTCGAGCGTTGTGTTTGGCTTTGTGGCGGCGGCAGGACTCTATTTTGTCATAAGGAAGCTATGTGACCGCTATATGGCGGCTTTTTGTGTTGTGATCTACTCCAGCATGTATATCCTCATGTACTACATCAAGGAGGCGTCGGAGTACGCACTGCTGCTCATGATCCTGTTCTGGCTGGTGTACGTGTGGTTTGAGATCTGTGACCGGCTGAGCAGCCGGCGGATACTGGTATTTACGCTGCTGTGTGTCCTGGCGGTCTTTGCGCATTACGGCGCAGCGTTTCTCGTCGTGCCTTTTGGGATCAGCGTGCTTGTGATGGCATTGCGCAGGAAGGACTGGCGCAGCCTGAGACTGGGCATGGGATCGTTTGTGGCAGCCGGTGTGCTTGGCGGCGGGCTGCTGCTGTACTTCTTTGTCCTGCCGCAGGCATCGAACCAGAACTCCACGCTGTTTTCGGAGAGTGCGATTCTGATCGAGAAGGGGAACATCCTCTACGACTTTTTCTACAGTCTGATGTGGGTGTTCAAGTGGAGCACGATCGATATCGACAGGGACTGGGAGAAGATCTGGTGGCTCATCATCGCGGCGATGGCAGTGATCGGGCTCATCATCGTGTTTGTGGCGGCAAAGACCAGAAGAACAGCGTATCGGACGTTTCTCTACTGCAACATCGCCGTCTACATGATCTACTACGTAGTCACGAAGCTCAACCTCTACGCCTACGGGTGGTACGGCAACCGCTACAATATGTTCCTGTTTCCGCTGTGGTTCGTGCTGATCGCCGTGTCGCTGTACGAGTTTGTGATGATTCTGCGGCGGAGCGGCAGCCGCTTTATCGCGGGAAGCGGCGCGCGGATCGTGCGGACGGGACTGGTGCTTGCCGGGATCGTGTACTGTCTCTATGGTGACTACCGCATCAAGTGCCACTGGGCGAAGATGGATCTGCGGACGGTGGTTGCGGCGTGGTATGCGCAGGACGGGTATCAGCTCCCCACGTTGCTCGACTATCATCAGCGGTATGGATTCACGTACTATTTTACGCACAATGCGGAATATGACGAGTCGCAGTGGGAGAACATCCGCTACAACGATGTGGTCGAGACGTTTTCCGCGCGGGGGACGCAGGTGTGGAAGGACTATCTGGATACGGTCTACGGCGGGGATGTCCCGGATGAACTATATCTGGTGACAGGGCAGTGGAACGACTTTGTGGACGCTTTCGTGGAACTTGGCTACGAGGTGGAGCCGGTGGTGGACACGACGGCGAAGCTGTACCGCCTGACAAAATAAAAAGAGGGCATCTTATGATCATCATACACGTCATGGGGGGGCTTGGAAACCAGCTTTACCAGTATGCATTATATGAAAAACTGAAATATCTCGGGAAAGATGTCAGGCTGGATCTGTATGCCTACAAGGAGGCGGCGGGCGAGGACAGGGAGTGGCGCGCGCTGGAGCTGGAGTGGCTTGACGCGCTGCAGTACGAGGTCTGCACGGCGGATGAGCGGCGGCGCTTTCTGGACAACAGCATGAAGTTTGCGGACCGCGTCAGAAGGAAGCTCACGGGCAGGCGGGATAAGACTGTCATGGAGCGCGCGGACTACATGCCCGAGATCTTTGCGATGGACGACGTGTACCTCTACGGCTTCTGGGGGTGTGAGCGGTATTATGCGGATATCCTCCCGCTGCTGCGGGAGAAGATCCGGTTTCCCGCAAGCGCGGATCCGCGCAACCGGGAGCTGGCGGAGGCGATCGGGCATGAAAACGCGGTGAGCCTCCATATACGGCGCAAGGATTATCTCACCGTGGCGGATGGGAAGCGGTATATGGGCATCTGTACGGACGCGTACTATGCCAGCGCGGTCGGTTATATCACGGAGCGGGTGGAAAATCCTGTGTTCTATATCTTCTCGGACGATGCGGCGTACGCGCGGGCGCACTACAGTTCGGACAACATGCATGTGGTGGACTGGAATACCGGCAGGGAGAGCCTGCATGACATGGAGCTGATGAGCCGCTGTAAGCACAATATCTGTGCGAACAGCACGTTCAGCATCTGGGGGGCGCGGCTGAACCCAAATCCGGACAGGATCGCCATACGCCCGCTGCACCACGACAACTATGAGTCGGCGGATGCGGAGACGATACGCGAAAACTGGCGCGGCTGGGTGCTGATCGACGCGGAGGGAGAGGTATGTTGAATCGGAAAACAGAGGAGCGGAAACGGAGCAGGGCAGGATGATGCAGGGTGAGGAAGAGCAGGATCTGATATCGGTCATAGTACCGGTATACAATGTCGAGAAGTATCTCGACCGATGTGTGGAGTCCCTGTTGGGGCAGACATACCGCAGGCTGGAGATCATCCTCGTGGATGACGGCTCCACGGATGGCTGCGGGGCAATGTGTG
>CAJUES010000076.1 GCA_910585765.1 uncultured Lachnospiraceae bacterium
ATTTTCCCTGTTTTTCTCGGCGTTTTCCTCTACGTCTATTCGTCTGGTCGTCAGACGATGACTTACAGGGGGAAAGTGCCAGTATTGCCAATCAGCGTGATATGCTGGAAAAATACTGCGAACGGCAGGGCTGGGAGGTCGTTTCGGTCTATCAAGACGATGGCTACACGGGCTTGAACATGGAACGCCCTGACTTGAAGCGGATGCTGAAAGCCGTTGAATGTCGTCAGGTAAACCTTGTAATCACAAAGGATTTAAGCAGGCTGGGGAGAAACTATTTACAGACAGGCATCCTGATTGAGGACTTCTTTCCCCGGAACGGTGTGCGCTACATTGCCATGAATGACGGCATCGACACCATGAAGGATAATAACGACATCGCCCCATTCAAAAATATCCTGAATGAGATGTACAGCAAAGACATTTCCAAAAAGGTACATTCCTCCTACCTGCTGAAAGCGCAGAAAGGACAGTTTACCGGCTGTCTTGCCCCTTTTGGCTACAGGAAAGACCCAGAGGACAAAGACCATCTTCTTGTGGATGAGGAAACAGCACCAGTTGTGCGGCAGATTTTCAGTTATGCACTCGAAGGGCACGGACCCAACTATATCCGGCGCAGGCTGGAAGAAAACAAAATCCCCTGCCCTACATGGTGGAACCGTAACAGGGGGCTGCGGAATATCCACACAAAATGGTAAAAGAAAGACCCTGTAAATGGACAGTTTATGTGGGATTTTTCCGTAATCAAGGAACTTTTGATGAATCCTGTTTATACCGGGGCAATCGCATCACAGAAGGCGCACTATAAATTTAAAATCGGCACTATCGGGGATAAGAAGCCGGAAGAATGGATTGTAGTAGAGGGACAGCATGAAGCCATCATTGACAGGGAAAGCTTCAACATCGTGCAGGAAAAGCTGAAATCACGCCAGCGTCCGGGAAAGTCCGGGGAAATCAGCCTGTTTGCAGGGCTGGTAAAATGCGGGGAATGCGGAAAGGCGCTTTGCATCAGGACAACGCATGAGAAATTTCCCAAACGGATTTATTCCTGCAAGACTTACAATGCCTTTGGAAAAACGCACTGCACCCAGCACCGTGTAGAATATGACACGCTTTACGCCCTTGTGCTGAACAAAATCCGGGAGTGTGCCAAGATGGCGCTGGTGGACGGCGAAGCGGTTGCAGGGAAGCTCTCCGACACCTGCGAAGCCGAGCAGAAAGGGCAGAAAGAGGCATTGTAACGTTCCCTTGTCAAAGATGAAGAACGTATAAACATACTGGAAAAGATGGTGCTGCGTCTGTATGAAGATATAGCTGCCGGACGCATCAATGAGCAGAATTTTAACCTGATGCTGGAAAAGACACAGAAGGAGCAGGAAGAATTACAGGCAAAAATCAGCGAAGGAAAGAAAAAGTTAGCTGACGAAATCCAGCTTGTAAACAACGCAAGGCAGTGGATAACTGCCATTCAGGAATATGCAGACATCGCAGAACTGGATGCGGCAGTATTAAACAAGCTGGTTAAGGAAATCGTTGTCCATGAAGAAATAGACAGCGATAAGACAAGACACATTTCTATTGAAATTCATTTTAATCTGAAACCAATCCCGGAAGTAGAGCAGGTCAGAAAATGACCTGCCCCAGCCGGGGAGGTTCTTAATAATTTCATAAATATTTTTTGACGGACGCCGTCCGCTATTGAGTGTGATTGTTCCTACTAATTGGGGATAACACACTGTCTGCCGGGGATCTTCTCACCGTTTGGCGTGTTCCTGATGCGGCAGGGGTTCGATGCCACTGCGGATGAGATGAGGGAGGCTGCCCTGATCCTGCTCGGGTTCGCGGATGCCTGGAACATGGTGGAACAACCGATCGTCTTCTTACAAGAGACGTTTCGCTATCCAATCTCGGTCTTCCTGGCTCAGATGGATGAATCCCGGATGCATGTTTTGTGCACCTGCGGGATTCTGGTACTGCTGCCTGTGCTGCTGCTGTTCCTGTTCAGCGAGGAGGATCTGACAAACGCGGCGCTGCGCAGGCAGCACATAATCTGTCTGTCACATATTTCATTCGGAGGTGGATCATGAGTACGAGAAAAAAAGGAACACTGTACTGTTCCTTCGCCATTTTTATCCTATTGTGTACGTTTACATATGTCTCCTGGCAGACAAACCTCCGGCTGATGCCGCGCGTGGAGACCTTCCCGTACACCCCGCAGGTCTTTCTGGCGGGGGAGCGGCTGAAATGGTATCTGCCGGAGGAATCCCTATTTGTGAACGCGCTGGGACACACGGTGATCTACCGGGTGAAGGAACGTGGTGTGCCGCAGCGACCGCTTTTTTGCGGACAGGGACACCGTGATATGGGTGAACCCGGAATCCGACAAATCTGCAGACCACTGATCACACGACCACATACACTTTCTGATAGCCTGCCTCCGCGAGCAGCCCAGCCGCGATCCGGCTCTTATATCCCTTCCGGCAATACAGGAACAGGACTGCTGAGCGGTCAGCGCAGACACAATACGGATTCCTGAACAGTGCCTGCAGCGGGATATTGATGCTGCCCTTCTGATGCCCCCGAGCGTACTCTTCCTCACTGCGGACATCAACCAGCAGGATCCGCCTGTCTGCCCGCAGCATCGACTCCGCTTCCTGCCGCAGGATCGTCGTCCACCCGGCAGGCACAGACGGCTTTGGCTTTCTCCGAAGCTGTCTGTCCACGACCCGCTGCCGCATCTCCAGCGCTTCCCGATACGTGACCGGCTCATCCACGCCAAAGCTTCCGTCAGACCACGCTGTCATGATGCCCTTCGTGTATACCTGCGCGATATGGTTGACGCAGGTCCTGCAGACATACAGGTCTCTCAGCCGCAGTGCCGCCCCGGTATGTTCCTCGTCCGCTTCCCCCGCGCGGCGCAGCGCGCGATGGATGATCCCAGCCGCGGTACGGCGCCTGATGAGCTCCTCCGGCGCCTGCGGGATATCGGGATCTGACCTGCCGCTTCCCTCCCCTGCACCGTCGAGGGTCTTTTGAAACAAATCGGCAAACTGCCCCACTGTGAGATATCTGTCCATTTTGATTTCCATCTCATTCTCCATCGCCTGATGACTCTCACATCGGTGTGACGCGGTATGTAACACAGTCATAGGCATCCAGGCCGCTGACCGAAAATCTCCCGGTGGTGTTTTCGCTTTGGCTGCCCGACCAGATGTCAGCCAACTGATAAGCGGACGCCTTCACAAAGCGTTCCCGATCCACCATTTTGTGTCCGACATATCGTGCGATATCCTCCACACAGACTGCATACTCCTCCTCGCGGCGCTCGCCACTCAGGTTGATAAAGCAGAGCGCGACTGCCCCGTCCGCCAGGGGTTTTGCGAGGATATCCACCCTGTCATTGTCCGTGATGTACGATGTATCCGGGTGTTCCCGGTCGATGGAGCACCAGATCCTTTTTGCCTGTATGCCCAGACTGTCCTGGTTCAGCGCGATCGCTGCCCTGTTTGCGATGATCTGCCACAGCGCGTCGCCTTTCCGAATCCGGCGCAGATCCATACCCAGCATGAGGGGCGCGTTCATCATGCACCACATAGTCATATGCGTCCTGCACATCACAGGTGTGATGCCGTCCATGCCGATCACCAGCATGTCCGGATCATTCCACCCCTTGTCCAGCCCTGCGAATTCGTCCATGACCACCGCTTTGTTGTACTGTGAGGTGATGCTCGCCGTATCCTTGGACGCCCATGCCGCCCTGCCCGGATCTCCATCCGAGCCGACCTGAAATGTGATGTCGTTCAAAATACGCCACGAATCGCCGACCTTATATCCCCAGTTCTGCGGCTGCGTCTTCCCCCACTCACAGATAGAAAAACAGACATTGTGACCGGGGTTTGCCCGGTTCAGCCCCTCGAACAGAGCCGCATAGGAACACAGCACGTTCTCCTGCCTTCTGTGGTTCATCAGTCGTATGATATTTCTGCCCTTCTGCAGGGTGACTGTGATCGGCTGTGACCAGGTAAAGGCTTCGGGATCCGCCGTCTCCGGCAGGAGACTGTCGCAGTACCTCGTCTCGCGCGCAGGCTCTCCCACTGCCAGCTGCAGCCATTCTCCCACGCCCTCCTCTTTTCCTGTGGCATACTCCACCGCGATACCGTAGCTGCCATCCTCCGGCGCGTCGATATAGAACACCAGCTCACCGCTGCGCTCTCCCACCGGCGTCACCCCGGTATTTGTCCCGTCAAACGTGCCTATGTTTGTCGCATACCCGTTTCTGTGCAGGAAAGCACCCTGCCCGGTGAAAGCACCGTGCTCCTCAGCCTGGCAGGTCTGCCTGAATCCATTCCCGCTGACCTCAATGCCTCTGATATTGGGCGCATAGACATAGCGCGCATTCGTGCCCGCGGAAAATGTGGCGTTGTCCCACAGATAGTAACAGTTGTCCACCTTGATAAAATCGATCTGCCAGTCCGCATAACTCCGCGCATCCAGATCTTCATAGCCGCAGGTGCCGACCGCCGCGCCTGCGCAGAGATTGGTGCCGATATCATTGTACATGCCAAACTTGAGCCCTTTACCGTGGATATGATCAGCCAGCATCCGAAACCCGTCCGGAAATTTCTGTTCCTCGTTGGAGAGCCGCTCCGCCACCCGCTCCGTCCTGTAGCATCCGTCGTCCAGCACGAGGTATTCGTATCCCGCCTCGTCAAGCCCGAGTTCCACCATGGCGTCCGCCATCTGCTTTGTGAGCTCCTGCGTGTTGCCGCTGCCAAATGCATTCCAGCTGTTCCATCCCATAGCGGGCAGACGCCCGCACTTTTTTCCGGGCAGAACCTTCCCGTCGGCAAATGCCGGAAACGTATATGCCCTGTCCGTGATCGGATCCGGTGCCTGCCTCGATGTTCTTTTCCCTCTTTCCATATGTTTCCTTCCTTTATCTATCCAGAATAACCTTATCATAACACAAAAACAGCCGGATAGGAATTGTTTTCTTTTAAAGTACAAGCATTTTGGCGCATGTATTTCACTACTCTGACGGCGAGTGAACAGTAACAGGCACTGTCATCCTGTGTTAAGGACCGCAGGAAAAAACAACCAGAAGTTTATACGCAAAACGCCATAAAAAATGATGGAATTATCCGGGCGGCTATGATAAGATAATGATAAAAAACCGATAAGAGATACCTTGTTGATCTGATACCCTCCAACCGCGTGCATCCGCTCATGCAGTGCAGGGTGCAAAAGCGGATTCGCGCGCCTGGCAAAGGCCAGGATGGCAAAATACCTGTCGCAATGACTCATTTTGCTTATGGGATAAGACCGTCAGAACGTGGAAAAGGAAATGAATTTGTCGAAGAGGGAAAATTTTCCTGGAAAGGGGTATGGCATGGAAAGAAAGGCAAAGCTTCCCATGGGGATTGAGAACTTTATGGAAATTCGTACAGGGGGATTCTATTATGTCGATAAAACCGGACTGATTAAGACACTGCTGGAGAATCCGGGAAAAGTAAACCTGTTTACGCGTCCAAGGCGTTTCGGAAAGACGCTGAACATGAGCATGCTGAAATATTTTTTTGAAGCGGGCAGTGACAGTGATTGTGGTAGGATAGTGATAAGATAGAAGAAACGGAAAATCGGAATTTGCGAAACGGAGGGTCTCATGAAGAAAGACGACAGAGAAAGATGTTGCTGGGCAACTACAGAACTTTACAAGGAGTACCATGACAGGGAATGGGGCAAACCCGTTCATGACGATAGAAGACTGTTTGAGATGCTGATTCTCGAAGGGATGCAGGCCGGATTATCGTGGCTGACTATCCTAAATAAAAGAGTGGCATTCAGAGAAGCCTTTGATCAGTTTGATTACCAGAAAATCGCTCTCTATGATGAAACGAAAATCGATGCGCTGATGCAAAATGCCAACATCGTCCGCAATCGGTTGAAGATCAAGTCGGCAATCATAAATGCGCAGCAGTTCATCAGGATCCAGGAAGAATATGGAAGTTTTGATGCGTTTATCTGGTCTTATGTCGATAACAAGCCTATCCATAACCATTTCAGGTTGGAAGCTGAGGTTCCTGCAGCAACGCCGCTTTCGGACAAAATCAGCAAAGATCTGAAAAAGCGCGGTTTTAAATTTGTAGGCAGTACCATAGTATATGCATATATGCAGTCGATCGGAATTGTAAATGACCATGTGAAACGATGCTATCTGTATGAGTCCGAATAAGGTAATCAAAATCGACAGCATACCATATGCGCGTGGCGGATCGCAGTGGAGAACAATAAAGAATGCGTCATGAATATGACGATAACGACTTTTTTGAGGAGTATGCAAAAATGCCTCGCAGTAAGGGCGGTTTTTGCTTTGAACTCCAAGTGGCAGAGGAGGCAGCGCCGCCCAAAGAAATGATGGACATTCCGGGAATGAAAGACGAACTGCGCCGACCCATGATGCTGTCAGTGAAATCCATCGCAAAAAAAGCACAGTGATTTCTCATTTGTTGCGCGATAACAAAACCAGGCGGGAAAGCCCTGAAATGGCATTCCCGCCTGATTCAATTTTGAGTGGAGAAACGCTCCAAAATCAGGAAAAGAGCGGCTATTTATAGTACATTATTTATATGATATTATTTATGGAAAGGATCCATAAAACACAGGTTGCGATCACCATAAGGGCAGCCAGCAAAACACCGATATTGATCCGCATTTTCTCACTGTCCCGCTCTGATCCGATCAGCTCAGAACGGCGCAGAACCGTGACGACCGGCTTGTATAAGATCATCGTTATCGCCGCATTCAACCCGCTCTTTATCACATTGAACGGCAAAAACGCAGGGAGCAGCAGCTCCACAACAGCCTCCCGCGGGTACCCCATGTAGATTGGCGCGATCAGATAATTCCAAAGCATCATTGTCACGACCTGGCAGACACAGCCGCAAAAAAGCCCGAACAATGCACCGGACAGCGTGCGTTTCTTTTTATAGACATACGCTGCAGTACACGCAAAAGAGCAGCTTGAGATCACGTTCATCATGCAGCCCAGGATCCCGTTTGCGCTGATCGTGACCATCTGCACCACCGAAACGATCAGCGATACCGCCAGTGAGGTCAGCGGTCCAAAAATAAATCCGCCGATCACTATAACAACGTCTTTTGGATCATACTTCAAAAAGAGTACAAGCGGTATACGCCCGACCAGCACCGCGACATACGCAAGCGCACACAACATACCTGTCGCAGTGAGTTTCCTTGTTTTACTGATATTCATCCCAAATACCTCCTGAAAAAAATTAACACTTGAAAGTATCTGAATGCCTTTCAAGTGTTAATTGGGTGTATTGAGATCGTCAACAGAGCAGTGGGACAAAAAGAGTGCAAGAATCACAGTCAGAATCGGAATCCATTCACAGTTCCTTACGCTGACTATCACAATACACCTTCTTTAATCCGGACTATACCGTCGGTTCTGGAATTTCACCAGACCCCGTGCTCTCGCACCCGCGGACTGTCACCGCCGATCGGGAATTTCACCCTGCCCTGAAGACATCATTACTATTCAATTGTTTACAAGATTATAACACACATAAAAAGGAGCGTCAATATCGTAAAATCCTTCTTTATCTTCGCCCAAAACAAAGAATGCCGCGGAACCAATTATTTTTTGTTGTTATCTGCCTGGATTGTCATTGAAAAATCTGCCTTTTCCCCTTATAATAGTTTATAACAAATCCTGCCCAAAAGCCCCAAAGCGCAGATAAGGCATACTGGCTGCATGACATTGATGCCGGACACACAGGACTTAAAAAGCGATGGAGATGTGACAGTTACCAACACAGGACAGACCGCATGACAAAGCGTGAAACACGAAAGCAGCAGCATATTGTATAGAGGAAAAACATAAATGATCACATCGGACGCGGAAACAGGATCATGAGAGACAATAACGAAATATATCCCATTTCGAAAACGCACAAAAGGATCCTCAACGGACCCGAGGACGATGTGAGGTCTTTCTGTGAGATCGCAGTTATGATCGCAGACGGAACATTTTCGACAAGTTAGGTTTAGAGCGTGTTTGAAAAATCATTCCCGCCATCTATACGCCCCACTTTGCGTGATATTTGCACCGCATTCAGTCGACGTAGCCCGCTACGCCTCCTTCATTTGGCACAAATCTCCCACAAACTGTGACGTACATATGACGGAAAGCATTTTTCAAACACGCTCTAGGAACAGGAGACAAATTATGACGATCCGACATGCCACGGGCAATGATCTTCCCGCAATATGCGATATCTATTGCTATGCGCGCAGACAGATGGCTCTTGCCGGGAATCCAAAACAGTGGGGAGATGATAGACCCTCCCTGGAAACGATCCGGGAGGACATCCGCCAAAAACAATCCTATGTGATATCCGGCAGCGGACACATCTGTGGTGTCTTCGCCCTCATAACAGGCGCTGACGCGACATACCAAATGATCGAAGACGGCGCATGGCTGAATGAAAACCCCTACGGAACCATTCACAGGATCGCAGGAAACGGGCGGACATGCGGCATCTTTGCGGCCGCTTTATCCTTTTGTGAGGATCAACTCGAAACAATCGGCATTAAGGATATCCGGATCGACACACACGAGGACAACAGGATCATGCAGCATCTGCTCGACAAATACGGTTTTGCCAAATGCGGCTGTATCTATGTCGAGGACGGGACACCGCGGATCGCATATCAAAAAGAGCGAGACTGAGACATGCCGCATCAAATCAATCGGAAAACACAGGAGGGATCCAAATGGAAAACAATAACACAAACTGGTGCCAATCCGTGACCGGAATCGTCATCAAGGACAACAAAGTCCTGCTGGCAAGACACACCTACGGTTCCGGAAAGGGCAAACTGATCGTTCCCGGCGGTTATGTCGAACACGGCGAGACACCGCAGGAAGCCGTGAAGCGGGAGTATCTTGAGGAAACCAACATCGTCGTGGAGCCCAAAAATATCATCGGCATCCGCTTTAACGCCCAGGACTGGTACATTGCATTCCAGGCGGACTACATCTGCGGCGAACCTACCTCGGACCATGACGAGAACAGCGAAGTGCTCTGGGTTGAGATCGAGGAGGCACTGTCGCGGGAGGACGTCCCCGACCTGACCAAGAAACTGATACAATGCGCACTCAACTGTGAGCAAGGGTTGGCGCCGCTCCCCTACCAGGGTAATCCCAGCAAGGGCAAGGGATATCTGTATGGCATAAAAGCTATTTGAACTCCTTTTGTGTGATCGACATAACGACCAGGGCATTCCTCCCGCCAGTCAGCAGATCCATTCTCCTGCCCCTAAGCCTGCCGTCGACCTGGAATCCTGTTTTCTCTAAAAGCTGTAAGGACGCATGGTTCGTCTCGTTGCACTTTGCCTCGATCATATAGAGTCCCTCATGAACCAGATATTCTGTCAGAATACTGTGGATCGCTTCAAATGCGTACCCCTGCCGCTGATATTTCTCTCCGATTACATAGCCGATCTCACCCACGCCCAGCTGCCTGTACGGTATATCTACCGTGACATAGCCAACAATCTTTTCAGAACCTTTATCCTCGATCACCCACGCATCCGTATTCGTGAGAAATCCCTGCACCAGATCCCTCATCTGCCGGATATCCCCCATCGGATATGACACGATATATCTTCCAAGGGATTCGTCCTGTCCCCAGCTCTCCCAGCACGGACCGATATCGCTTTCACGGAAATTGCGCATCCGTAACCGCGCTGTCTCGAGCACTCTATCCTTATTTATCATTTATCTCTCCCTTTTCAGAAATCATTCCACACAATAAAAAGTCACGCTCACTGCAAATCATTTTGTGTGATCCTTCCCGCTCACCCCCTGCTTCATGTATTCTTCATTTTTCACGATCTATCTTCCTCGCAGTTTCCCTGCTCCCCCTCATTTCCTCCAGCGCATCAAAAACCGCTGCAGCAGCTGTATCCCTGTTTGAATATAAGGTTTTGCAAAACGTATTGTCGATCGCATACTTCCACTGATTCCGCGTCCGTTCAAGCTGGCAGAGCACGATCACATGCCCGTCCGTTTTCAGGTATTCATTTCCCTTTTTAGAGTGTTTCCACTTCTTTTTGAAAAAACTGGCACGCCTCGACTCCCTGTTTTTGTAGTCTGCCTCGCGCCGTTTTGCCGCCTCGATGTCACCTTCCATCCTTCCCGCGCAGACACAGCCCGCCGTCAGGCTGTGGTATCGGGGGTGCTCCATGTGATGTGCATACCGTATGATCTGATAGCCGCACATTTCACAGATCCCGACTGGTGCGCCCAGATCCTCTATCCCGGAACATGTCCAGCCATCGTGAGGAACGTCGTCGCTCTTCCACAGATTCGGAGTATCGCTCTTTAATTGCTCTACCTTTCGCCGCAGTGCCCGCAAAAGGTCACTCTCGCGGGCATTGTCCTCGTCCGGCTCACCGACTGCCTGATACGTTTCGCTACAGTCTACGCCTTCGACAGTGTACACTTCGCAGACATTTACTTCTTTGTTTTCCTCACTGCGCTCTGTCTCTTCGATACCGCACACTTCACAGGCATAGACTTCTCTGTCTTCCTCACTTCGCTCTGCCTCTTCAATACCGCACACTTCACAGGCATAGACTTCTCTGTCTTCCTCACTTCGCTCTGTTTCTTCAGCTGCGCACACATCGCCACCTGCAAGATTCAAACCTCCGGCTCCCGCAATATCCGCCGGCTGCCCTTCCCCGCCGCCGGCTGTGTTTTCCTGCCCTATATATTTCTGCCTGATATCCTCATGTTCATGCTCAAAATAGCGGCATGAGATGCTTCTGGGCTGCGCGAACTTCTCAAACCGGATCAGATAGCTCGACCTCTTCACATCGATCTCCTCAATCGTTCCCCTGCCAAAGATATGGTGCTCAACTACTTCCCCAACCTTGCGGGTATCGTCCTGCTCCACCCCGATCTCCCGGTCCAGCTTCGCCTTATAGCTTCTGCTCTCCTGCTTTAAGTCCTCCGAAATCTGCCCGATCCGCACATAGTTCTGCTCCCCGATCTCCTCGATAAAGCGCGATACCAGCTTCTGCATACCATTCTGCGACGTGCCCTCCGACTCCATCAGGAACAGATACTTCTCCGCCCTGGTGATCGCCACATAGCACAGCCTGCGCTCCTCCTCCAGGCCAAGGTTTTTGCGCTCCCCGATCGTCTTTGCCGAAGGGAATACGCCCTCCGTAAAACCGAGGATAAACACGACCGGAAATTCCAGTCCTTTCGACGCGTGTATCGTCATGAGCTTCACCGTGTCCCGCTGATCCTCCCTGTCCTCCCCCGACTGGAGCGCGATCTGCTCCAGAAATTCCTCGAGACTTAGATTCTCCCCAAATTCCCGCTCAAACTCATTGGCGATGCGCTTAAACTCCGCGAGATTGTCCAGCCGCTCCTCATCGCCCAGCTCACGGATATACTCCTCATAGCCGGAATCCCGTGTCACCTCATTCACAATGTCAGATATGCGCTTTTTCCGATAACTGCCCCGCATGGAATTGATAAAATGAACGAAGTCCGCCGCCCCGCTGTTCTGAAATTCCTTCGTGTCAAGGTGCATGGACAGCGCCGCAAAAAAGGAGTCCCCGGATTCCCTCAACCCCTCGAGCGCATTCATCTTTGCCCGCCCAAACCGTCTGCGCGGCGTATTCACAATACGCCGAAAACAGGTATCGTCGTCGTATGCGATCAGTTTCAGATAAGCCAGGATATCGAGGATCTCCATTCTCTGGTAAAAGCGCACGCCGCCAAATATCTCATACGGAATATTTTTTTCAACCAGTTTCTTCTCCACGACGCGGGACAGAAAACCGGAGCGGTATATGACGGCAAAATCAGAATACCGAAATCCCTGTACCGCGCGCAGTTTTTTGATATTCCCGATCACCTGATCCATCTCCTCAAAGTCATTCCTGGAGTGGTAGTGTATCACAGGCGCACCTGCCGCATTCATTGTAAAAAGATCTTTTTTCAGGCGGAGCCTGTTCTTCTCGATCAACGTGTTCGCGCATTTCAGTATCTGCGGTGTGGACCGGTAGTTCTGGTTCAGTATGATCGTCCGGGTCGGTTCGTGGCACTTGTCAAATTCCACGAGGAGCTTCACGTCAGAGCCGCGCCACTCATAGATATTCTGATCCGGGTCGCCCACGATCATCAGATTGCGGTACTGGTCTGACAGGATATCCACCAGCCGCATCTCCACCGCCGAGCTGTCCTGAAACTCGTCCACCATAATGTAGTTGAGCCTGCTCTGCCACTTGTCCCGCACCTCGGGATCGTTTTCCAGCAGGTGGATCGCAAACGCGATCAGATCATGAAAATCCAGCGAGTACGTCGCCTTCTGCCTCTGCAGGAATTCCTCTATAATGCGGTCGTCCTGGTTTTTGATCTCATGCAATATCTGGCAGGGCTGCGGAGCGCACAGTTTCGTCACGTACGAGCCGTCCTTCTTGGCATAACTGATCTTTTTCAAGATCGACTCGAAGCTTGCATAGTCAAGTTTCAGCTCAAACTTCTGGTAGATCTCGCCCAGGATCGCTTTCTGCTGCTGGCTGTCGATGATCTGAAACTGCTTATTCAGAAACAGCTTTTCCGGATTTTCCCTCAGCAGCCGGTTGCAGAATCCGTGATAGGTGCAGATCAGGCTCGTGTCGTACCCATCTCCGATCAGCGCACGGATCCTGCGCCGCATCTCGCCAGCCGCCTTATTGGTAAATGTCACGCACAGGATATTGAAGGAATCGATGCCGTACTCCTGCACGAGATAGGCATAGCGGCTCACGAGAAGCTTCGTCTTGCCGCTCCCCGCCCCCGCGATCACCCTGACATATCCTTCTGTCTCGAGCACCGCTTCCCTCTGTTTTTCATTCAGGTTATCCAATAGATCCGCCATAGTGCCTCCCCTCCCCGCAACGGCATGACTCCGTTTTATCCGTTCTTATCTTTATCTTATTCGTCTTTCGTATTCTTCTTTTGCTTTTCGAGTGTATTCAGATACAAAACCGTGCCTCGCATCCGTATATCCGTCACGGTCATGCTCATATAATTTCCAAAATGTCAGCTTCTGTTCTTCGTATTCTTTTGCCAGGATCGGGTTGCTGTTCATGTAATCCCTGAAATACACTTCATCATTGTCGCCCCAGTATCTCAGATGTAAATGAAATACTTTCTCAGCAAATCCATCTTCTGTATAACCTTTGTTTAATGAAATCCTTTTTGCACTTTCTGCCATGCAGATATATCCATTCTGCACGATCAGATCCCTCACGCTGCCCATATCCTCCTCGAAAGGGATCTCGACAAGGATATCAATGATCGGTTTCGCCCATATATTTTCGATTGCGGTGCTTCCTATATGGTTGAACCTCGCGTTTTTATTTGACAATAGTGCATGCAGCCTTTGATATTCCTCATGATACCATGTGCCCCATCTGTCATCATGCGCCGTCAGATATATGGGAAATAACTGCCACAATTCTTCCAGTGTCATCTCAGATAATCTTTTTGACATCGTAAACCACCCCATCCCATGAACAGCGGCTAAATCCTGCATTGCACATTCGATACTATAACGCTCCGCCTGACTGGCAGGATCTCTCTCCGATATTTATCATAAAATTCTATAATAAAAATTCTAATACTATATCAACGCAATTGTATCAGAAATCAGCGTATCGCACAAGGGGGGCATCGTATTTCCCACTTCGCACGATTTTTGAGAGCACGAACAATTTGGGGTCAAACTGTTACTGAAGAATTTCACAAATATAACTTTTTCAACTTGCATTTCCATTCATGTGTTTATTCTGTTTCATGTTCTATGGCGCATTATTGTTACTGTTCACTCGATAAAAGTAGTGAAAAGCGTGCGCCAAAATGCTTGCACTTTAGCATTTTGTTTGCAAATGGGTTGCTGTTTACGCCTTCATTACATAAAATTGTGTCAGAATTAGTTGGGGCGTGAACAGTAACGCATTAATAATAATAGATGTTACAGTTCAGCCTACCCGTTGAATTTAACCCTAAAAGTTATTGTGTTATTGC
>CAJUES010000077.1 GCA_910585765.1 uncultured Lachnospiraceae bacterium
AAACAGTCACATACTTTGAATACCAGGCTTTAAAGGTAATCGGTAAAAAGATCACCGTATTAAGAGCTAACGACAATACGGCAACCATTATTATAGGTAAGTAGACAATTATCAAGAATATAAATAGGAGGTCATGAGATATGAAGTATTTTAAAGATGTAAGCACACTGGAAGAGTAGAGACGGCAATACAAAGAGCTATTGAAAAAGCATCACCCTGATAACGCAAATGGAAGCACGGAAGCAACGCAAGAAATCAATAGTGAATATGACAGACTGTTCAAGGTACTGAAAGATAAGCATGAAAGCAAGTCAGACAAGACAACAGACAGTACAGCACACACGGGATCAAGTTACAATGCTAATATGTATGCATATATATCACCTTTTCTTTTAGATTTCAGAATAATAATAATATAAATCTGTGGAGTGAATCTTAACTGTAAAACCATACTATTAACCCCATAGAAGCCGCAGACTTCTATGGGGTTAATATATAACTCTTATTCTCTTTTATTCCTAAGAACATCCGTTCCTTTTCGTCCTTACTTATGATATGGTTCCCCATTAATGATCCGATAACACCGATAAATCTGCTCGATCAGGATAACCCGCATCAGCTGGTGGGGAAAAGTCATATCCGAAAAGCTGAGTTTCTCGTCCGCCCGCTCGATAACGCTGTCATGCAGTCCGAGCGAACCACCGATCACAAACACCAGATTGCTCTTTCCATTGAGTCCAAGCCGCCCAATGTGCGCTGCCAGACCAGGAGAATCCCGCTTTTTTCCGTCTATCGTAAGCGCGATACAATGTGCATGATCTTTGATGTTTTTTAATATGCGCTCCGCCTCTTTCTGTTTGATCTGATCCTCCAATGCCTCCGATGCCCTGTCAGGTGTCTTTTCGTCTGCCACCTCTATCACATCCAGCCTACAATACTTCGAGAGTCTTTTCTGATACTCTGCAACCGCATCCCGAAAATATTTTTCTTTGATTTTTCCCACTGTCACCAATGTTATGTTCACTTGTCCCACACTTTCATAATCAAATTCCCATACATGCTCTATTTCCCCTCAAATATATCAGCATACAGCTCCTCGCACAACGCATCGAGATAGGAAGCGTCCACATTGCCAAACTCCTGTGTGACAGCCGTTTTGATCGCTTCGAAATACTGAAAATACTTCATCTCGTCCGGTGTACCCTCCTCGAACCAGACACTTTCTTTGATAGAATCCGCCGTGATCTGTTCTTTCGCCCACGCCTTGATCCTATCTGTCAGCACTTCCTCGTCTGCCGCTTCCCCGGCATATCTTTTTGAAGACCCAAACGACAAAATCCCGATCACGATAAATACGACAAACAGAACGCCCATCCCCCCGTAGGTAATGTATCTGCCAGCACCGGCAAAACGAAAAGGCAGCACCCCTGCCCACATCATAACAAGTGCAGCCAGCCCGATTACCCCCACCAACAACAGCGTATAGGCAGAGCTTTTGTAATCCTCTGCCTTTGTTTTTTTGTCCTGATATACTTTTACATCGTCGTTCCTGTCTGACATACGTCAAATCTCCTATACCTTTGAATTTTGTCTGCGACGCAACGCGCCTTGCGTTTTTCATTATCTGCCGCACCAATCTGAATATTGTATAAGTGCCCTCGAAAATTCTCCGAGAGCACTCACACTGCCTATTTATTTGCTAAATACTCATGGATCCCCTTTGCAGCCGCTTTGCCTGCGCCCATCGCAAGGATCACCGTCGCCGCGCCCGTCACCGCGTCGCCGCCGGCAAACACACCCTCCTTGGAAGTTCTGCCAAACTCCTCGTCTGCGACAATGCATTTCCATTTGTTGGTCTCCAATCCCTCCGTCGTAGAGGAGATCAACGGATTCGGTGAGGTTCCCAGTGACATGATCACCGTGTCAAGCTCCATCTCAAACTCACTGTCCGGAACCTCAACCGGTCTGCGCCGTCCTGATGCGTCAGGCTCGCCGAGCTCCATCCTGATACACTTCATACCGCGCACCCAGTTGTTCTCATCCTCCAGGATCTCCGTCGGGTTTGTGAGCAGGTCAAAGATGATGCCCTCCTCCTTCGCGTGATGCACTTCCTCCACTCTCGCCGGAAGCTCCTCCTCACTTCTCCTGTACACAATATGTACCTCTGCGCCCAGACGGAGCGCTGTCCTTGCCGCGTCCATAGCAACATTGCCGCCGCCTACGACCGCGACCTTCTTTCCGCGCATGATCGGTGTGTTGGAGTCCTCGTCAAACGCTTTCATGAGATTGCTCCGGGTCAGATACTCATTGGCAGAGAACACACCATTCGCATTCTCACCCGGAATCCCCATAAATTTGGGAAGTCCCGCACCCGAACCGATAAACACAGCCTCAAATCCCTCTTCCTCGATCAGCTCGTCGATCGTGATGGATTTGCCGATGATCACATTTTTCTCTATCTTGACTCCCAGGGACTCTACATTTGCGATCTCCTTTGCCACGACATCTTCCTTCGGAAGCCTGAACTCCGGTATGCCGTACACCAGTACGCCTCCCGCCTCGTGGAGCGCCTCGAAGATCGTGACATCATATCCGAGCTTCGCAAGATCCCCGGCGCAGGTAAGACCCGCAGGACCAGAACCGATCACTGCGACTTTCCTGCCATTTTTCTCCTTTGCAGGCTCCGGCTTGATGCCGTTCTCTCTCGCCCAGTCTGCAACGAAACGCTCCAGCTTGCCGATCGAGACCGGATCCCCCTTGATCCCCCTGATACACTTGCCCTCGCACTGGCTCTCCTGCGGGCATACACGCCCACATACAGCCGGGAGCGCTGAGGAACGGCTGATGATCTGATATGCCTCCTCGATATTGCCAAGCTTTACCTGCTCGACAAACGCAGGAATATCGATCGCCACAGGACACCCCTTGATGCACTGTGCATTCTTACAGTTAATGCAACGCACCGCCTCTTCCATCGCTTCTTCTTTATTATATCCAAGGCAGACTTCATCAAAATTCTTTGCCCTGGCAGCTGCCTCCTGCTCACGTACAGGTACTTTCGTTAATACATCCATATTTTGCCTCCAATCCGCTTATCTGTGTAGATCACTGTCTATGCACCCTTCGAAAATCTGCTAATCATTTTCACAGTGACCGCATCCGCCATGATGCGTATCGCCTTCCTGCAGCTTCAACATCGCCCTTCCCTCGGCAGTCTTGTAGATCTGCTGACGCTTCATCGCCTCATCGAAATTCACAAGATGCCCGTCAAACTCCGGACCATCAACGCACGCAAACTTTACTTTGTCACCGACTGTGACGCGGCATGCACCGCACATGCCTGTGCCGTCTACCATGATCGGATTCAGGCTGACGATCGTGGGAATCCCCAGCTCTTTTGTGAGTTTGCAGACAAACTTCATCATGATCATAGGCCCGATCGCGATACACAGATCATACTTCTTTCCCTCGTCGACAAGTTCCTGTATCGTCTGTGTCACCATACCCTTGCGTCCATAGGATCCGTCATCTGTCGTTATATAGAGATTTCCGGCTACAGCCTCCATCTCCTTCTCGAGGATCAGCAGATCCTGATTTTTTGCACCGACAATGACATCCGCCCCGATGCCATTGCTATGTAACCACTTTACCTGCGGATAGACAGGAGCGGTGCCGACACCGCCCGCCACAAAGAGGATCTTCTTCTGCGCAAGCGTCTCCAGATCCTCGCCGACCATCTCGGAGGCACAGCCTAACGGTCCTACAAAATCATGGAAAAAATCCCCTGTTTTCAATACCGCCATCCTGGTCGTCTCAGCTCCTACGGTCTGAAAAACAATCGTTACCGTTCCCTTTTCTCTATCATAATCACAAATCGTAAGTGGTATTCTCTCCCCATCTTTGTCCATTCTCACGATCACAAACTGCCCCGGCTGGCAATTCTTTGCTACGCGCGGCGCTTCCACTATCATAGAGTAAATGTTCGTAGTGAGTTCTTTAGCCTCCAAAATTTTGTACATCAACTGTTTCACCATACCTTTCCTGTTTTATACAGATTTCTTCGTTTTCCGATTCGCACATCTCTATCATTGTATACGAAACACAACACAATTTCAACTTTTTTCGACAACTCGATATGCCTGCTGCCGCTGTAAATGTTACTGTTTTTATCACGGTTCCTCAAAAGGTTCAAGATCATACTTTCCCTCATCGACTTTGTACGCCCGATACAGGTCTGCCGTGTTCGCATCGATCGCATAAATGTCACTGGTATCGTGGATCTCGCCCGAAATATCCACATATTCCTCATAAACGATATAGTATATGGTCTCTTCCCTCTTAAACAGTGTTCTCACCTTGTATTGGTTCATACCAGGCTTATTCGGCACATTTCCTTCTACACTCGACAATTTTCCGTTCGCCCACAGGTTGTTCCTCAGCACCTGCAGCGCAAGCTCCGGGTCAAAATTGGTCTGCAATTCCAGATGGTAGGTTCTATTGACTACCTCGCTGCCAAGTCCCGACTCGTCTATCGCTACAAAAGAAAAATTGCTGATACCATACGGCATCTCGATCGAATCCGTGTATCGCATACTGTTCTTAGTCGGAACAGAACCATCTGTTGTATAGTACACCTTTGTGCCGTAGGCGCGGTGTACCTCTATCAGGGCGGGCTCTGCATAAGTCCCGCTGTCCGGTTTGATCACGGGCGCGTCAGGCGCAGACAGATTGATATAGTAGCGCTGCGTCTCCACCTCACTCTTGATTCCATATATATTTACAAATACCGCCTTGATCGTGTACTCCCCCGCCTCAAGCAGGATCGGCGTCTCATACACAGGCGAGCGTTCCGTCGGCATTGTTCCATCCAGCGTGTAATACACGGATCCCTGCGTATTCCCTTTGAGTGAAATGGATATCAGTTCATCATACACGCCCCCCTGCTTGTTAAATTCGGGTTTTGACGCCGTATACTTATTGTATTTTGCCACAATGTGCGGTACATCACATGCATCCAGCACTTCACTCAGTTCAGTGTACGCTTCCCTGGATTCATATATGCCCAGCAGCATATCATATACTTCATCTCTTTTCTCATATTTTGTATCTATATTAAGAAGTTCCTTGAGCAGCGATATTGTACTTTGTTGCTGTCCTATCTCTTCGTAATATTTCGCAAGCAGAAATCTTACATCTAAATCTTCCGAATTGATGGCGAGTGCCCTTTCCAGATATTGCACCGCCTCGGAGTAATTGTTGTGTGCCGCGCACACAACCGCCTTGTCATACTGATAGTCAAAGGAATTGTACCTATGATCATTTACCATGTGAACCGTTAGCACCGCTATGCCGCCCGCCGTTATGGTAAAAAGAGTCAATATCAGAACTGCCTTCTTTATTTTGGACAGCCAGATCGTTTTTTTGGGGAAATAATCGCTGACCGACTCCTTGATATCCTCCTCAAATCCACGATCACTCCCCTGGTCAGACGCGCGGTCAGCCATATTTTCCTCAGCCATATCTTCCATCATAGAGCTTATGGACTCTTTCAGTCTGTCCTCAAGCTCTATGTCAAATTCAGGTACAATCTTCACCTCATAGCCGCAGTATTCGCAAAGCAGTTTTCCCTCTTCCAACTCATTTCCACAATTTGGACACTTCATGCTTTACTAGCCCCAATCACACGTCTCAAAACAAACCTGTTATCACACCATCATCCGTCACGTCAATACTGTACGCCGCCGGATTCCTGGGAAGTCCCGGCATCGTCATGATCGCGCCCGTGAGCACAACCACAAAACCAGCCCCCGCTGACACATATACTTCCCTCACATTCATGGTATAGCCCTCCGGTCTGCCAAGCAATACCGGATCGTCCGAGAGCGAATACTGCGTTTTTGCCATACACACCGGCAGCGCACCGAAGCCTATGCTCTCAAGCTTTTCAATCTGTTTCAGTGCAGCAGGTGCGAACGCGACATCCGCCGCCCCGTATATCTCCTTCGCGACACATCTGATCTTCTCGATGATCGCACATTCGTCACTGTAGAGCGGGGCAAAATGACTCTCTTTTGTCTCCAATGTATTCAACACCGCATTGGCAAGCTCTACACCGCCCGCTCCGCCTTTTTCCCACACTTCCGAGAGCGCAAAATCACAATTCCTGTCCTCACAGAATTTTTTCACAAAGTCGATCTCTGCCTGCGTATCGGACACAAATGCATTCAATGTGACGATGACAGGCACTTTATACTTATGTATGTTCTCAATATGTTTTTCCAGGTTCACGATACCTTTTTTGAGTGCTTCGAGATTCTCCGTGTTCAAGTCACTCTTTGCCACACCGCCGTTGTATTTGAGCGCCCTGATCGTCGCCACCAGCACCACTGCATCCGGGGACAGCCCCGCCTGGCGGCATTTGATATCAAAGAATTTCTCCGCGCCGAGGTCTGCGCCAAACCCCGCCTCTGTCACAACATAATCTGCCATCTTTAAAGCAGCCTTTGTCGCGCGCACACTGTTGCAGCCGTGTGCAATATTGGCAAACGGACCGCCGTGGATAATAGCGGGCGTGTGCTCGAGCGTCTGGATCAGATTCGGTTTGATGGCGTCTTTCAGCAAAGCCGCCATAGCGCCTGTCGCATGGATCTGTCCCGCTGTCACAGGCTCCCCTGCGCAATTGTACGCCACGACCATCCTGTCAAGACGTCTTTTCAGATCCTCCATGTCGTTGGCAAGGCAAAGCACTGCCATGATCTCCGATGCCACAGTGATGACAAAGTGATCTTCCCTGACAAACCCATCCATCTTGTTCCCGAGTCCGACGACAACATTTCTAAGAACCCTGTCGTTCATGTCAAGGCATCTCTTCCAGACAACCTGCCTCGTGTCGATCCCCAGCTCATTTCCCTGCTGGATATGGTTGTCGAGCAGCGCCGCACACAGATTATTGGCAGCCGTGATCGCGTGAAAATCTCCTGTGAAATGCAGGTTTAAGTCCTCCATTGGCACAACCTGTGCCATTCCGCCGCCTGCCGCACCGCCCTTGATGCCAAAGCACGGACCAAGCGAAGGCTCCCGCAGCGCGATGACAGCCCGCTTTCCCAACCTGCCAAGCGCCTGACCCAGACCGACGCTCGTGGTGGTCTTGCCCTCCCCCGCCGGCGTGGGGTTGATCGCAGTCACAAGGATCAGCCTGCCGTCCTTATTGTTCTCTATTTTTTTCAGGTACTCCTCAGAAATTTTGGCTTTGTATTTTCCATACAGCTCAAGGTCATCTATTGTCATGTCAAGCGCCTTTGCAACCTCCGTAACCGGGTACAGTTCCGCTTCCTGCGCGATCTCGATATCAGATTTCATAAATTATGCTCCTCCTTTGCAGTATTTCTTATTTTAATAGAATACCATTTATCCCGTTCAGTGTCCATTAAATTATAGATGTTCTTCCATATAATTTTGGAATTGCTCCATGCTCATCAGAATACGGCGGGGTTTTGTACCCTCCTCCGCACCGACTACACCTGCATCCTCAAGCTGATCCACGATGCGCGCGGCACGGTTGAATCCGATCTTGAACACACGCTGGAGCATACCGATCGACGCCTTATCCTTCTCGATCACGAACTTTGCCGCCTCCGCGAAGTAAGCATCCGTGTCGTTTCCACCACCTGCGCCCGAACTGCCTGCCGCGCCGGAAGAGGACTGCATGGACTTGATCCGCTCCTCTATGTCACTGTTGTATGTAGTATTGCCAAGCATCTGGTTTTTCAGGAAATCGACCACATCGGACACCTCGGAATCCGATACAAAAGCCCCCTGGACACGCGCCGGTTTCGTGTAGCCCTGCGGATAAAAGAGCATATCGCCCTTACCCAAAAGTTTTTCCGCGCCGTTCATATCGAGAATCGTGCGCGAATCCGTACCGCTCGATACACTGAACGCGATCCTGCTGGGCATATTTGCCTTGATCAGACCTGTGATGACATCGACAGACGGTCTCTGTGTCGCGATCACCAGATGGATTCCGCAGGCTCTCGCCAGCTGTGCCAGACGGCAGATGCTCTCCTCCACCTCTCCCGATGCCACCATCATCAGATCCGCAAGCTCGTCCACGATGATCACGATCTGAGGCAGTTTCCGGATCGCCTCCCCGTCGGGTGTCGTCTTTCCCATCTCCGCCGCTTTGTTATATCCTTTTAAGTCACGGACATTCAGTTCGGCAAACTTTTTGTAGCGGTCATTCATCTCCGCCACACCCCAGTTCAACGCAGCCGAAGCCTTTTTCGGATCCGTCACCACCGGTATCATCAGATGCGGAATGCCATTGTACACACTGAGCTCCACCACCTTGGGATCGATCATGATCAGCTTGACATCCGCCGGATTCGCCTTGTACAAAATACTCATGATGATCGTGTTGATGCATACCGATTTACCGGAGCCTGTTGCGCCGGCGATCAGCACATGGGGCATCTTTGCGATATCTGTGACGACCACCTGCCCTCCTATATCCTTTCCCACTGCAAAAGCAAGGTTGGACGAAAACTTTTCGAAAGTGTCGGATTCCAGCAGATCCCTGAATGCGACAGCACTGGTCTCCTTGTTTGGCACCTCGATCCCCACCGCGGCTTTTCCGGGGATCGGCGCCTCGATCCTGATATCTGTCGCGGCTAGATTTAACTTGATATCATCCGCCAGCCCCACGATCTTGCTGACCTTCACGCCCTGCTCCGGCTGCATTTCATATCGCGTGACGGACGGTCCCTGGCTGATGTCCGTTATCATCACTCTGACACCGAATGTCTGCAGTGTCTGCTGCAGGTGCAGCGCCGTCTCCTTGAGCTGGTTTGATGAATCGCCTTTTCTGCCGTCTCCCTTTTTCAACAGATCCAACGGCGGGAGCATATACGGCTTAGGAGCTGCCTCCACAGCGGCAGCCGCCCGCTCCTGCACCTTGATCTCCTCCTGTCTGCGCTCCGCCTGTTCCGCCTTTTCGTTCTTCTCCTCCGCAGGCTGTGGCAGCACGGTGTCCTCCGTCACCGGCTCAGGCATACTGTCGATCGCTTCGGCGTCATACTCCACAGCATCAAACTCATCCCAAAAGGATCGTTGCGCCGAGACGCCCGGATTGTCGGCAAAGTAATCTGTGGCGGCAGACAGATCTTCCTCTGTTTCACTGCCGGCTGTCTCACCCTCCATAAGATCATCGCTTGCCATTTCATCCTGCATCCTCTGATCATAAGACGGATCTGTGTTGACAAAGGTCTCCTGCGTTGCCTCGATATATGCTGGCTGGGCATAGTTTTCTTCCTGATATGCGTCCTCGCCGGAAGCAGTTCCGTCATATTGCCCGTCGCTGTAAATTTCCTCGAAATACGGTTCTCCCGCACTTTCCGGTTCAGGATACGCTGTCTCATTATATGGCCTTACCTTGATCTCCTCAAAAGCATCTGCACCCGCCTCATCATCCAGCAGCATGATCTCATGGATATCCTGCAGTTTTTCGGTCTTGAATGTTATGGCAGCGCTTGACACCACCCCTCTTGCCCTCTTGTCCATTCTTTTGATATTTTCCCTGGGCAGTTCGCTTCTCTGCTCTCTGTGATTTTTTTCACTTTTTACCCGCTTGGGACGTCTGGGGCGGACTTTTTCCTCATAGACTGGTTCTTCCGTCTCCTCATACTCGTCAGGATCGTCATACTCCTCGTAATCATCATACTCTTCGCGCAGACTTTCTCTGTATTCCCGCATTCTTGCCGCGTCCTCCCTGGCAGACTCATACAGGTACGCGCTCCCCCGCTTCACGCCGGACAAAAAGCTTTTTTCCGTGATAAAGACAACACTGATAATGCCGAGCACCACCGCGACGAAAAGAGTTCCGCCGAAACCGATGAGCTGGTACATCCCGTGCGCTATACTGCCAAAGAGCACGCCGCCGCCGGCATGATGCTCCACAGACGTATCATACAGTTCCCTGACAAGCGCATTTCCGGTGAGCATCGCATCCTGTTTCAACAGCATATATGACAAAATCCCCAGCAGAAATATCAGTATCACTCCGCTGACCATTTTCACGATCGCAACTGTGTTTCCCTTGTTGGAAATGCCAAACGCAAATCCGACAAAAATGATGACCGGTATCAGATAAGCCAGCAATCCAAACACACCGAACATAACATTGCTGATGCCGGTTGCCGCCGCGCCATGGATCACACCAATGATGCACAAGAACATAAAGATCGCAGCGGCAAATATGACAATGAGCATGACCTCGCTTTTTACCGCGATATCCACATTCTGTCTGGACGCCTTTGACGGTTTCCTGCCTCTTGAATTGGAGGTTGATCTTTTTGCTCCCTTCGATGTGCTCTTTGCAGCACTGCTCTTTGTATTTTTTCTTGTATTTGTTCTGCTCCTCGATGTACTATTTCCTGATGCAGATGCCATAATACGCCTCCCCCTAAACAAGTTTTACATGATATTATAGCACTTTTTTGGAAACTTGTCATATTTTATTTCACATTTTCCACAGTTCTAGTACATCTGTTCAGTCCCGCATGTCTATCTCCTGCCAAAATCTACATATTTACCAATTATTTTCCGGCAGCGATCAGTTCATGCAGCTTGGCGACCGCCTGTGAGATCCCGCCGATCTCACATATGATGCCCTCACGCACAGCCTCCTCACCCTCCAGCACACTCCCCACATCTTTGGTGAGCACTTCCGTCTCCATCATCAACTCCTCATACCGGGTTTTTGATATGTTACAGTGTGAGCACACAAACCCTGTTATGCGATTCTGAACCTCCCTGAAATAGTTAAACGTCTGGGGCACCCCGATCACCATACCGTTCATCCGCACGGGATGCACCACCATCGTACCCGTTGGCACTATAAATGAATAGTCCGTACTCACAGCGATCGGAACCCCTATGCTGTGGCTCCCGCCCAAAACCAGCGAAACCGTGGGTTTACTAAGGGAAGCCACCATCTCCGCAATTGCAAGCCCTGCCTCCACATCGCCTCCCATCGTATTCAGCAGCAATAACACCCCGTCAATTTCATCGCTGTCCTCTATAGAGGCAAGCTGCGGCAGGAGCAGCTCATACTTCGTCACCTTGGACTGGTTTCCAGCGTTCTCATGTCCCTCGATCTCACCTATGATCGTGATCAGATGTATCTTATGATCACTGCCATTTTCGTCCAAAGTCACCTGACTTTCCTTCTCTATTTTCTCATCCTTATATTTCTTACTCTCAAGTTCATCATTCTTTTCATTCTGCTCTTCATTCTGAATATCCATCGCGCAAATCTCCTTGTCATCATAATCAAATCGGTATTACACTGATATGATCAGGGTACCGCTTTCGCTGACATTCTTCCTCGGGGTGCCCGTGTGCAAAAAAAGGACCCTGATCAGAGTCCTTAATAGTATGCGCAGCTAAATATTCCTTTTATTCAATATCATAAAAATCTTTGTCTGACAGATCTTTTATATCATAATCATCACTGCCTGTCGTCTCAAATGCGTAGTCCATCTCCTTGTGTTCTCTTCGTTTGGGCACTGGAAGCGGGTTTTCGATATACTGAACCTTGTCGTCTTCCAGATCATCATACCGGATCTCCTTCATGGAAGTGTCCTGGACCGGACGGATGCTCATGTCGATGATTTCACTGTCATTACTTTGTGCCTCTTTCAAGTCCGCCTGATCCGCGGCTGTCTGATCAGGAACATTTTTTTTCGCCGTGCGCCTGTGATAGATCCATAGAATCATCAAAATGACAACCGTGCTGACCAGAGCCGCGATACAGATGAGCATGTTCAGCATTGTCACTTTCGACAGTGTATTGATATATGCCGGAAGGATTGCCAGAATCAGACTTCCCGCAAATCCCACATATCGGTTTGTCACACTCTTGATCACGATATACACCAGAAAAACAGTCAGAAGCTGATACAAGATATTCAGATAAACCCCCGCCACTGTAAAGTTCCCAAAAAGCAAGAACACAAAATACAGATTGCATATGTACAGCGACTCCATCTGAAAGCCGTCCGCAAAGGCGGCCGCCGGACCTCCTGATCCAGCGCTCACCTTTGCCGCATTATAAATGTCCTCGTCGATGTTAACCTCGGACATCATATAACTTACATAATATATCCTCACTATAATCGCGATGCTCAACAGAATGATCAAAAACAAACCTGTCAGTACGTTTCTTTTTCTCATAATATTTTATTATCTCATAATCAAATGTGTGCAAGCGCCTGCTCTATGTCAGCAATAATGTCATCAGCATTCTCTATTCCCACTGAAAATCTGATCAGATCTGGCTGAACGCCTGCCTCGATCAATTGTTCATCATTCATCTGGCGATGCGTGTGACTTGCCGGGTGAAGAACGCAGGTTCTCGCATCCGCCACATGCGTCACGATCGCCGCAAGCTTCAAATGATCCATAAAGTCCACACTGACATCTCTACCGCCCTTCAAGCCAAAGGAGATCACCCCGCAAGTGCCATTCGGCATATACTTCTGCGCAAGCTCATAATACTTGTTACCCTTTAAGCCCGGATAATTTACCCATGCCACTTTGTCATTCTGTTCGAGCCACGCAGCCACCTTCAGCGCATTTTCGCAATGTCTAGGAACTCTCAAATGCAGCGTCTCAAGACCTATGTTGAGCAAAAAGGAATTCATCGGGGAAGGAATCGATCCAAGATCCCTCATGAGCTGCACTGTCGCCTTTGTTATGTATGCCTTCCTGCCAAATTTCTCTGTGTATGTCACGCCATGATAAGAATCGTCCGGAGCCGTCAACCCATGAAATTTGTCACCATGCTTTGTCCAGTCAAAATTGCCCGAATCAACGATCGCACCGCCCACACACATGGCATGTCCATCCATGTATTTTGTCGTGGAATGTGTGACAATATCCACTCCGTATTCAAACGGCCGGCAATTGATCGGTGTGGCAAATGTATTATCCACGATCAGGGGAACGCCATGTGCATGTGCGGCATTTACAAATTTCTCAAAATCCAACACTACCAGTGCCGGATTTGCAATCGACTCTGCCACGACACACTTTGTATTGTCCTGAAATGCTTTATGCAAAGTCTCCTCGTCAGAATCCGGATCCACGATCGTGCACTCTATTCCCATTTTTTTCATGGTGACAGTCAACAAATTGAATGTACCGCCGTACACAGTGGAAGAAAGCACAACATGATCCCCTGCCTCACAAATATTGAACACAGCGTAATAGTTTGCAGCCTGACCTGATGAGGTCAGCATCGCTGCCACTCCGCCCTCCAGCTCGCAAATCTTCGCTGCAACCATATCATTTGTCGGATTCTGCAATCTTGTATAAAAATATCCCTCAGCCTCAAGATCAAATAGCTTTCCCATCTCATCCGAGGTCTCGTATTTGTATGTTGTGGATTGATAGATGGGCAGCACCCGGGGCTCGCCATTTTTAGGCTGCCATCCCGCCTGAATGCATTTTGTTTCAATTGAATACTCTGAATTATTGTTCATGTTGTCAGCTCCTTTATATCGCATATCGCATTATCTTTTCTGATGTAGTATATCATAATATAACAACAAGAGCAATGATTTTTATATCATTGCTCTGTCATTGCCCTTATCAAATGGGACCTATAGGGCTCGAACCTATGACCCTCTGCTTGTAAGGCAGATGCTCTCCCAGCTGAGCTAAGATCCCGTATGACTCCAACGGGAATCGAACCCGTGTTACCGCCGTGAAAGGGCGATGTCTTAACCGCTTGACCATGGAGCCCGATTTCATTCTCTGTATCATTCCCTCAAAACCGAACACAAAAATCCGTATCTCTCTATCCTGTATGTCCTCTATATCCTTTTTTCTTCCAT